>DATJNU010000163.1:0-39220 GCA_035507775.1 Jatrophihabitans sp. | reverse complement strand
CACCGCTGTTCCGGGGCTTGCACGGTCTCATCAAGGCCGCTGCGAATCGACTGAAACCGGGCCGCGGATAGGCTGACTGGTATGCCAGAACTAACCGTGCGGGTGGTCGATCTCGCCGACAGCAGGGAGTTGCGGCGTTCGGTGCTGCGACCGGAATTCGCCCCCGGCAGCATGCTTCCCGGTGAGGATCAGGCGGGGACGATCTGCGTCGCCGCGCTCGCCGGATCGAATTTGGTCAGCGCGTGCCTGATCTTTCCCGAATCATGCCGCTGGCAGCCGGATCGGCCGGCCTGGCGATTGCGCAGCATGGCAACGCATCCGGACTTCCGCGGCACCGGAGCGGGTGCGGCGGCGCTGGGCGGTGCCACCGGCCAGGCCCGTGCCCGCGGCGCCGAGCTGCTCTGGTGCGAGGCGCGGCAGCCGGCCGTCGGCTTCTACCTGCGCCACGGCTGGCAGCTGTGGGGCGAGCCGTTCGAGAATTCCCACGGCCCGCACCGCTTCATGTGGGTCGAGCTCTGAGCGGGCCCCGCCGGCTCAGAGGCCGCGCAGCCGCCGCGCGCCGCGATCGTCGCGGGCGGTCGGCGGGGCGAGCAGGACGTCGGCGGCCAGCACGCGCGCCCCGGCCGCGGCGGCGACCACCGGCGCCAGCGCGCACTGCACCACCTCGGGCAGCTCGTCGGCCAGCCGCGACAGCCGCAGCGCCAGCTCGACCAGGGCCGGCACGTCGGCCGGTTCGGCACCGCCGTACCCGGTGAGCAGCGGGAACGCCTTGGGAGCACTGATCAGTTCGGCCGCGTCCAGCGTGGTCATCGGCACCACCGCGTAGGACCGGTCGGCCAGCAGGTCGGTGGCCAGGCCACCCACGCCGAAGGAGATCAGCGCGCCGAAGGACCGGTCGTCGTGCACCTGCAGCACGGTGTCCACCCCGCGCGGCGCCATCGCCTGCACCGTCGCGGTGGAATCGGCTGCCAGGCCGAGGGATGCCCATGCCTGCTCGACGTCCCCGGCGTCGGCCAGGTGCAGCCGGACCGCGCCGGCCGCCGACAGCGCGACCGGCCAGCCCATCCGGCGGGCGGCAGCGACCGCCCGGCCGGGACCGGCCACCTCCTCGGCCGGCACCACCGTGATGCCGTACCAGCCGAGCAGTGCCCGGCCCTCGGGAGCCGTCAGCCGGCGCCCGGCCGGGTCGGCGGCCAGCACCTCGGCGATGAACTGCCTGGCCCGTTCGGTGTGCACGCCGGCCAGCTCGGGCAGCCGGCCCGGTTCTCGCTGCCGCCACTGGGCATACCGGAACACCCGGGCCAGCGCGCCGACCGCCCGCTCGGGCGAGGAGTACGACGGGATGGAACCGGGCATCGGCGCCAGCTCACCCGGGACCGCGAGCTCGGCCGGCACCCCGTCGAAGCCCAGGAACGTCGAGAGCACCGGCTTGGCCTGCCCGGCCACCGCCTGCCGCAGCCGGGCCGCCACCTCGGCCTCCTCGCCGCGGCGCATCGGCGGCACGAAGACGGTGATCACCGCGTCGACGTCCTCGGCGGCCAGTTCGGACCGCAACGCCAGGCCGAACCGCTCCGGGCTGGCGTCCACCCCGACGTCCACCAGCCGGGCCAGCCGCAGGCCCGAGGTGGCCAGCGCATCGGCGACCAGCACGCCGAGCGCGGTGGAATGCCCCACCACCGACACCCGGTTGCCGGCCGGCAGCGGCTGGGTGGTGAGCAGCAGCGCGACGTCGAAGAGCTCGGCGAGGTTCTGGGTGCGGATGACGCCGGACGCCTCGAAGAGCGCCTGTACGCTCGCCTCGGGAACCTCCACCGAGGTGTGCTGCAACCCGGCGACCATCGACCCGCGACCGCTCTTGACCGCGACGATCGGCTTGCGCCGGGCGAACCGCCGCGCGATCCGGGCGAACTTGCGGGGATTGCCGAAACTCTCCAGGTACAGCAGGGCAAGCTCGGTGGCCGGATCGGTTTCCCAGTACTGCAGCAGGTCGTTGCCGGAGACGTCGGCCCGGTTACCGGCCGAGACGAAGGTCGACACCCCGAGCCCCCGGCGGGCCGCCTCGCCGAGCACCGCGACGCCCAGCGCGCCGGACTGGCAGAAGAATCCGGCCCGGCCGGGCAGCGGCGCGACGGTGGAGAGCGAGGCGTTCAGGGCGATCCCGGCGGCGGTGTTCAGCACCCCCAGGCAGTTCGGGCCGACCACCCGCATGCCGTGCGCCCGGGCCTCGGAGACGAGCGCCCGCTGCGCGCGCAGACCGTCGGCCCGGGCCTGCTCGTCACCGGACTCGCCGAAGCCGGCCGAGATCACCACCAGCCCGTGCACGCCGCGGGCGCTGCACCGGCGCACCACCTCGGTGACGTCCGAGGCCGGGATGGCCAGCACCGCGAGGTCGACCTCGCCGGGCACCGCATCGAGGTCGGGGTAGGCCAGGATGCCGTTGATCGAACGGGCATGCGGGTTCACCGGGAAGATCGGCCCGGTGAACCCGGCGCGCAGCAGGTTGGTCAGCACCAGGTGGCCGATCTTGCCCGGGTCGGCACTGGCCCCGACCACGGCCACCGAGCGCGGGTGGAGCAGCCGGCCGATGGAGCGCGAGTCGGCCCGCAGCTCGCGTTCGGCCATCACCTTCTGGGTGCGTTCGGTCGCCGCGATCTCGAACTCCAGGCTGACCTCGCTGCCCTCCAGCCGGCGGGTGGCCTCGAAGCCGGCGTCCAGGAACACCCGCATCATGGTGCGGTTCTCGGCCAGCACCACCGCCTCGAACCGGCGCACCCGCAGCTCGCGGCCGATCTCGACCAGGTGCTCCAGCAGCACCGAGCCGATGCCGCGGCCCTGGTGGGCGTCGGCCACCACGAAGGCGACCTCGGCGGTCTCACCGTCCGGCAGCCGGTCGAACCGGCCGACCGCGATGATCTCGCCGCCCAGCCAGCCCGCCAGCGCCACCCGGTGCACGTGGTCGACGTGGCTGAACCGGATCAGGTCGCGCTGCGGGATCGTCGGGTAGGCCGAGAAGTAGCGCAGGTAGCGGGTGCGCACCGACAGCCCGGCGTGGAAGCGCACCAGCGCCTCGGCATCGTCCGGGGTGATCGGGCGCAGGTGCATGGTGCCGCCGTCGGACACCACCACGTCGGCCTCCCAGTGCGGCGGGTAGGCGGCGTAGTCGACCGGGGACGGCCCGTCGGGGGTGGGCTGGTCAGTCCCGGGGGTCATCGGGATCCAGCCCGTGCAGCGGGAAGACCGCCTTGCGGGTGGCGGCGACCGCCCGGTCGAGCCAGGACTCGCCGCCCGGATTCCACGGCTGCGGCGACGGATCGCGCCCCTCGCCCATCCAGCGGGGCAGCTTCGCGGTGACGCCCTGCGCGCGCAGCCGGTCGCTCCAGGCCTGCGGCACCTCCAGCTCCGGGGGCAGCGGATGCCCGCTCGCCTCGGCCAGCAGGTGCGTCCAGGCCCGTGGCACGCAGCGCAGCACCCCGTAGCCGCCACCGCCGAGCGCCAGCCACTTGCCGCCGGCCGCGGTGTGCGCGAGCCGGTGCAGGATGCCGTACGCGGCCCGCTGGCCGTCCACGGTGAGCGCCAGATCCGCCAGCGGATCCTCGTGGTGGGTGTCGCAGCCGCACTGGGTGACCAGCACGTCCGGTCCGAAGGCGGCGACCACGCCCGGCACCACCGCGTTGAACGCGCGCAGCCAGCCGTCGTCGGAAGTGCCCGGTGGCAGCGGCAGGTTCACCGCCATGCCGGCCGCGTCGCCGGTGCCGATCTCGTCGGACAGGCCGGTGCCCGGGTAGAGCGTGCGCGGGTCCTGGTGCACCGACACGGTGAGCACCCGCGGGTCGTCGTAGAAGGCGGCCTGCACGCCGTCGCCGTGGTGGACGTCGATGTCGACGTAGGCGACCTTGCGCGCGCCGGCGGCCAGCAGCGTGCGGATCGCCAGCACCACGTCGTTGAGCACGCAGAAGCCGGCCGCGGAGTTGCGCATCGCGTGGTGCAGGCCGCCGGCGATGTTCACGGCATGGTCGGCGCCGCCGTGCCAGAGCAGCTCGGCGGCCAGCTGGGAACCGCCGGCGATCAGCGCCGCCGCGTCGTACATGCCCGCGAACACCGGATTGTCGGCGCTGCCCAGCCCGTGCCCGAGGTAGCCCGGGTCGGCGCTGGCGGTCCGCACCGCCGCCAGGTACTCCGGCGAATGCACCGTCAGAAGGCGGGATTCCTCGGCCGCGACCGGCTCGACGACCGCCAGCCGGTCGAGCACACCGAGGCTGCGGGCCAGCCGCATGGTCAGGTCGAGGCGGACCGGCGTCATCGGGTGCTCGCCGAAGTCGTAGCGCAGGTAGCCCTCACCCCAGACCACGCTCGCCCGGCACGGATGGTCGATCTCGATCGCCGCCATAGCTGCGACGGTAATCCCGGGCGACGGCCGTTCCCACTCGTGCCCACCGCCGGTGCCCGAGCTGCCGAAATACCAGTGCGACGGCCGACACACCAGGCTTGACAACCCGCCGTCGAGCTAGTGATGTGACCTTGGACATACTGTGTCATTGTCAGGGAGCTGGGTCATACGATTTCGCCCCATATGGAAAGAGGCCACGATGCCGGTGACAGTCGAAGTTCGTACCTTGCACCGCGCGGTCGAGGAGCTGCGGTCCGCCGTCGCTTCGCTGCACGGCAAGTACGGTGACGTGCCCACCGTCCGTCGTCTGAAGAACGACCTGGAGCGGCTGGAGATGGATGTACTTGATGTCGGGACGCTGCCGCCCGGCGGCGCCCGAACCCCGGCGGTCGAGCTGAGCCCGCTGACCGACGAGCCGTACGACCCGGCGATGTGGGCCGAGGACGCCGACGACGAGGGACTGGGCGGTTACCACGGGGCGATCCGGCGATGACGCAGACCGAACCACGGCGGGAGACCTTCCCGCACGGCGTCAACGCCCCCGGCCGCGCCGCCATCGCCGCCCGGACGCTGCGCGTCGACCGCTGGTGGCAGCCCCAGTTGATCACCGGCGCCGGGTTATTCCTGTTCGCCGTCTACGCGACCCTGCGCGCCTTCATCGACACCGACTACTACTCCGAGCCGTACCTGACACCGCTGTACTCGCCGTGCCTGGCGACCAAGTGCGTGCCGCACTCCAGCGACTTCGGCACCCCGTTCGGGCACTGGTGGCCGCTGTCGCCGGCGATCATCGTGCTCATCTTCCCGCTCGGTTTCAGGATGACCTGCTACTACTACCGCAAGGCGTACTACCGCGCGTTCTGGCTGTCACCGCCGGCCTGTGCGGTCGCCGAGCCGCACGCGAAGTACAGCGGCGAGACCCGGTTCCCGCTTATCCTGCAGAACATTCACCGCTACTTCTGGTACTTCGCGGTGCTGCTGTCGGTGATCCTGACCTACGACGCGGTCCTCGGCTTCCGCGACGAGCACGCCCACTGGGGGCACATGGGCCTGGGCACGCTGATCATGCTGGTCAACGTGGCGCTGATCTGGGCCTACACCCTGTCGTGCCACTCCTGCCGGCACATCATGGGCGGCCGGCTCAAGCACTTCTCCCAGCACCCGGTGCGGTACTGGAGCTGGACGCAGATCTCCAAGCTCAACGGCCGGCACATGCAGCTGGCCTGGGCATCGCTGATCTCGATGGTCGTCACCGACCTCTACGTCCTGCTGCTGGCCCACGGCACCTTCTCCGACCCGCGGTTCTTCTGACCGCGCACCGGCCACGACCACCCCGTGAGGAATTCGCCTGAGCATGCCTGATTTCGAAGAACACTCCTACGACGTCGTGATCATCGGTGCCGGCGGCGCCGGGCTGCGCGCCGCCATCGCCGCCCGCGAGGCCGGCCTGCGGACCGCGATCATCTGCAAGTCCCTGTTCGGCAAGGCCCATACCGTGATGGCCGAGGGCGGCATCGCCGCCTCGATGGGCAACGTGAACTCGCACGACAACTGGCAGGTGCACTTCCGCGACACCATGCGCGGCGGCAAGTTCCTCAACCACCCCCGGATGGCCGAGCTGCACGCCAAGGAGGCGCCGGAGCGGGTCTGGGAACTGGAGACCTACGGTGCGCTGTTCGACCGGACGCCCGAGGGCAAGATCAGCCAGCGCAACTTCGGCGGCCACGAGTACCCGCGCCTGGCGCACGTCGGCGACCGCACCGGGCTGGAGCTGATCCGCACGCTGCAGCAGAAGATCGTCTCGCTGCAGCAGGCCGACGGCAGCTCGGACGGCCGGGTCCATGCCGCAGAGGACAACCTGCGGGTGTTCGCCGAGCTGACCGTCACCGAACTCATCACCGACGACGCCGGCGCGATCGCCGGGGCGTTCGGCTACTGGCGCGAATCCGGCCGGTTCGTGCTGTTCCGGGCGCCGGCCGTGGTGCTGGCCACCGGCGGCATCGGCAAGTCGTTCAAGGTCACCTCGAACTCCTGGGAGTACACCGGCGACGGGCACGCGCTGGCGCTGCGGGCCGGATCGTCCCTGCTGAACATGGAGTTCGTGCAGTTCCACCCGACCGGCATGGTCTGGCCGCCCTCGGTGAAGGGAATCCTGGTCACCGAGTCGGTCCGCGGCGACGGCGGCGTGCTGCGCAACTCCGAGGGCAAGCGGTTCATGTTCGACTACGTCCCGGATGTGTTCCGCAAGAACTACGCCGAGACCGAGGACGAGGCCGACCGCTGGTACACCGACCCGGACAACAACAAGCGCCCGCCGGAGCTGCTGCCCCGCGACGAGGTCGCCCGGGCGATCAACTCCGAGGTCAAGGCCGGCCGCGGTTCCGAGCACGGCGGGGTCTACCTCGACGTCTCCAGCCGGCTGCCGGCCGCCGAGATCATCCGGCGGCTGCCCTCGATGCACCACCAGTTCAAGGAACTCGCCGACGTCGACATCACCGCCGAGCCGATGGAGGTCGGCCCGACCTGCCACTACGTGATGGGCGGGGTGCAGGTCGACCCGGACACCGCCGCCGCCGAGGGGGTGCCCGGATTGTTCGCCGCCGGCGAGGTGGCCGGCGGCATGCACGGCTCGAACCGGCTCGGCGGCAACTCGCTGTCCGACCTGCTGGTCTTCGGCCGGCGGGCCGGGCTCGGCGCGGCGGAGTACGTGGCCGGCCTGGCCGGGGCGTTCCCGCAGGTCCCGGACGAGGCGGTGCGGGCGGCCTCGGCCGCCGCGCTGGCTCCGTTCGAGTCCGACCAGGGCGAGAATCCCTATACGTTGCACCAGGAACTGCAGCAGACCATGAACGACCTGGTCGGCATCATCCGCCGGGAGGCGGAGATGTCCGAGGCGCTGGAACGGCTCGCCGGGCTGAAGGAGCGAGCCGGCAAGGTCACCGTCGAGGGCCATCGGCAGTTCAACCCGGGCTGGCACCTGGCGCTGGACCTGAAGAACATGATCGCGGTCAGCGAGTGCGTGGCGAAGGCCGCGCTGCTGCGGCAGGAGAGCCGGGGCGGCCACACCCGCGACGACTACCCGCAGATGAGCGCGGACTGGCGGCAGAAGAACCTGATCTGCCGGGCCACGTACGACTCGTTCGGCTTCGGCGAGGTCAGCGTGACCGACCAGCCGATCCCGCAGATCCGGGCCGACCTGCTCGCGCTGTTCGACCGGGACGAGCTGGCCAAGTACCTGACCGACGCCGAACTCCCCGCCACCACGGAGGCCTGATCAGACATGAACGAGCATCGCAGCGAGCGGGGAATCCGATGACGTACAAGGCGAACTTCAGGGTGTGGCGGGGCGATGCCGACGCCGGCGAGCTGCAGGACTTCCAGGTGGAGGTGAACGAGGGCGAGGTGGTGCTCGACATCATCCATCGCCTGCAGGCCACCCAGGCCTCGGACCTCGCGGTGCGCTGGAACTGCAAGGCCGGCAAGTGCGGCTCGTGCAGCGCCGAGGTCAACGGCCGGCCCCGGCTGATGTGCATGACCCGCATGTCGACCTTCACCGAGGAGGAGACGATCACCGTGACCCCGCTGCGGGCGGTCCCGGTGATCCGCGACCTGGTCACCGACGTGTCCTTCAACTACGAGAAGGCACGCGAGATCCCGGCGTTCGCGCCGCCGGAGGGGGTCGCCCCCGGTGACTACCGGATGCAGCAGGTCGACGTCGAGCGCAGCCAGGAGTTCCGCAAGTGCATCGAGTGCTTCCTGTGCCAGAACACCTGCCATGTGGTGCGCGACCACGAGGAGAACAAGGCCGCGTTCGCCGGCCCGCGCTTCCTGATGCGGATCGCCGAGCTGGACATGCACCCGCTGGACGCGATGGATCGCAAGCGGCAGGCGCAGGAGGAGCACGGCCTCGGCTACTGCAACATCACCAAGTGCTGCACCGAGGTCTGCCCGGAGCACATCAAGATCACCGACAACGCCCTGATCCCGATGAAGGAACGGGTCGTCGACACCAAGTACGACCCGCTGGTCTGGCTGGGCAACAAGATCCGCCGCCGGTCCTGAGCAGGTCCCGGGCCTGAACAGGCATCTCGTGCCTGCTCAGGCTCAGTCCGGCAATCCCAGCCGGTTGGCGGCCAGCCGCTCGACGATGCCGTTGCGCACCGCGGCGGCGGCCCGGCTCTCCGGCTTGCGGGCGGCCTGGTCGGTGAAGCACCGGCCGAACTCGGTGGCGAGGTCCAGGTGGGGATGCGCGGCCACGACCTCGGCGCGCAACCCGGCCGGCCACAGCTCCGGCCGGACGCCGCCGATGTCGAGGCTGGTGGCCGACTCGAGCAGGTAGCCCTCGACGTCGAGTTCCGGATCCACCGACGGCCACATGTGCCGCACGATGATCTCCGAGGCCCGCTCGCACCGGTCGGCGGGCCAGCCGGCGCCGGCCGCGAACACCCAGGCGACGCTGCCGCCGGCCTGCTCGAACGCCACGGTGTGCGCGTCGAACGGCTCGGCCAGGCCCAGGTCGTGCAGCATCGCCGCCACGTAGAGCAGCTCGGCGTCGTAGGCCAGCCCGGCCTGCTCGCCGAGCGCCGCGGCGAACAGGTACGACCGCTCGCAGTGGTTGGCCAGCGCGGCCGGCTGGAAGTGCCGCGACACCGCGCGGGCGGCGAGGGCGGCCGGGGTGGTGGGCTGTGGCAGGTCGGCTAGCTGCATGGCCGGCAGTGTAGGGCACCGCCCGGCCGGCGGTCAGCGCACGGACCGGCTGTAGAGCCACGCCGCCGCGCCGAGCACCACGACGACCCCGAGCAGCCCGAGCACCTGCAGCGGGTAGGACGAGGTGTAGCCGGCCACCGCGTGCGCGCCGTAGACGAGCGCGGTCAGCAGCGCCGCCACCAGCAGGGTGATCGCATCCCGGCGGAGCCAGCCGAGAAGCACCTCGCGCCGCAGGTGCGCGGTGACCGGCACCGTGCCGGCCAGCGCGGACGCGTCGTAGAGCAGGAACAGCGCCAGCGCGAAGGCCAGCGTGCCGGCCACCGACGGGCTGCCGTGCGCGCCGTGGCCGAACACCCAGCCGGCCACCCCGGCCACCAGCGCGATCGCCGGGCCGCTGCGCGCCGGGCCGATCACCGCGGCCAGCACGCCGGCCACCAGCAGCACCAGCACCAGCGGGCGGGGGTCCGGCAGCGCCAGCAGCACCAGGCCACCGGCCACCAGCTGCGCCAGCCGGACCAGCAGCGCGGCCGGCTGCCAGCGGCGGCGCTCGGTGAAGACCGGGGCCAGCCGGGTGACCGGCCCCGGCAGCCGGCCGGTCACGTCCAGCTTCATCGGGGCACCGCCCGCGGCATGCCCGCCAGCCGGCTCAGGCCGATCAGCACCGCGTCCAGGCTGCCCGCACCGAGCCACGGCACCACCGGCACGCCGTGGGTGCCCAGCGCGGCGATCAGGTTGTCCCGGTGCAGCAGCTGGATCTGCCAGGCCAGCCCGGTCCAGTCGCCGTGCTCGGGCAGCACGATCCGTTCCGGCAGCGTGTCCACCACCAGCACCGTCCGGCCGGACCGGCGCAGCTCGGCCACCGCGTCGCCGATCTCGGCGCTCAGCAGTGGGCTGAGCACGATCACCAGCGCGCGCGGCGAGATCCGGGCCAGTGCCCGGACCAGGGCGTACTCCCCCGGCGCCCCGCCGCGGACCTCGAGCAGCACGTCCACCAGCCGGTTGAGCTGGTTGCGGCCGGTGCGCGAGCGGATCGGCCGGCCGGGCCGGGAGAGGTCCAGCAGCCCGACCCGGTCACCGTTGCGCAGGTAGTGCTCGGCGATGGAGCCCGCCGCGCGCACCGCCTGGTCGATGGTGCTGGCCGACCGGTCGCGGCCACCGCTCTCACCCACCACGACGGCGGTGTCGAGCACCAGCACCACCTCGGTGTCGCGGTCGGAGTAGGTCGCGGTCACGTGCAGCTGGTTGGTCCGGGTGGACACCGGCCAGTTGATCCGGTGCAGCCGGTCGCCGGCCACGAACGGGCGCACCCCGGCCAGGTCGGCGCCCTCGCCCACCCGCCGCGAGCGGTGCTGGCCGACCACGCCGCTGGCGTCGGGCACCGCGTCGACCGCGGTGAACCCCTCGCGCAGCGGCAGGATCCGCAGCGAGGCGCTGGCCGGCACGGTCAGGTCGGCCCGCAGCAGCCCGTGCCCGGTGAAGGCGGTGAGCGCCACCCCGTCCAGCTGGCCGCGTCCCCACCGGGTGCTGGTGAGCCGGTAGCCGAACCGGCGCTGCTGGCCGGCTGCCACCTCGGTGCACACCTCGCGGCCGTGCTCGGGCAGCTCGACCCAGCCGTCGAGCAGCGGGCGCAGCCGCAGCACCTCCACCGCGTCCTCGTCCGAGCCGGCCGCCAGCTCGTAGCGCAGCCGGGTGCTCTCGCCCTCCAGCAGGGTGGCCGACTGCACGTCCAGCCGCACCCGTGGCAGCCGGTAGGCCCGGTGCAGCAGGCCGAGCAGGACGCTCACCCCGATCGGCAGCGCGATCACCAGCAGATCGGGCCGGGACAGGGTGATCGCCAGCAGCGGCAGGCCGGCCATCACCGCCAGCGCGCTGGGCAGCGTCGGCGTGGGCAGCCAGGCCGGCGGCCGCGGGCCCGGCCGGCTCACCGCCGGCCGACCGCCGAGTAGCCGGACCGGTCGGCGTCGGGCACCGGCACCGAGTCGAGCACCGAGCCGATCACGCCGGCCGCGGACAGGTTGCGCATCCACATCTCCGGCTTCAGCGTGACCCGGTGGGCCAGGGCCGGCACCGCCACCGCCTTGACGTCCTCGGGGGTGACGTAGTCGCGGTGGTGGATCAGCGCGTACGCCCGGGCCACCAGCAGCAGCGCCAGCGCCCCGCGCGGGGACGAGCCGACCAGCAGGTGCTGGTGGAACCGGGTGGCGTCCACCAGGTCGACGCAGTACCGGCCGACCGGCTCGGACACCTCGACCGTCTCGACCGCCTGCTGGATCGCCCGCAGCTGCCGGGCCGACAACACCGGTTCGACGGTGACCGCCTCGGAACGGCGCTCGATCCGGCGCTGCAGCACCTGCCACTCCTCCTCCTTGCTCGGGTAGCCGAAGCTGACCCGCAGCAGGAACCGGTCGAGCTGCGCCTCGGGCAGCGGGTAGGTGCCCTCGTACTCGATCGGGTTCGCGGTGGCGATCACGTGGAACGGGCTGGGCAGCGGGAAGGTCCGGCCCTCGACCGTGGCCTGGGCCTCCTGCATCGCCTCCAGCAGCGCGGCCTGGGTCTTCGGCGGCGTCCGGTTGATCTCGTCGGCCAGCACCAGCCCGGCGAACAGCGGCCCGGCCCGGAAGGCGAAGTCGTTCTGCCGCTGGTCGTAGACGAACGAGCCGGTGATGTCCGAGGGCAGCAGGTCGGGGGTGAACTGCACCCGCCGGAACTCCAGCCCGAGCGCCCGGGCGAACGAGCGGGCCGCCAGGGTCTTGGCCAGCCCCGGGTTGTCCTCGATGAGCACGTGGCCGCCGGCCAGGATGCCGGCCAGGATGAGCGACAGCGGGCCGCGCTTGCCGACCACCGCCCGGCCGACCGCGGCGAGCACCTGCTCGCAGTCCTGGGCGGCCTGGCCGGTGGTGGTGGTCAGAGCCGGCTGATCGCCTGCACCAGCTCGTGCAGCCGGGCCCGGCTGACCGGCCTGCTCGGCGGAGTGGTCAGAAGCTGCCACGGCTGTTCCCCCAGTAGTTCGCGAGCCCGGGCGGGCTCGTCCTCGATTCGGATGCCGTGCCGGTGCGCGAGCCGGTCGGCGGTGAGCTGGACCAGCATCGGGCGCAGGCTCCAGTCGTAGTTGGCCGGGTCCCGGCAGGCCGCGTCGAGCCGGCGTTCCAGCGCCCGCAGCTGGTGGAAGCGCTCCGGCGTGCCGGCCGGCGGCACCCGCACCGGCTCGGGCGGCGGCAGGTCGGTGACGCTGACCCGCACCAGCTGCAGCAGCACCAGCCCGGCCACCGACATGCCGAACAGCAGCACCGGCGAGGTCGCGACATGGGCCAGCAGGCCGATCGCCTCCAGCGCGCCGCCGACCAGCAGGCCCGCCAGCGCGGCCCGGCCGACCGAGCGCCACAGGGCGGGCTCGGTGACGAAGTGGCTACCGGTCATGCCGGCCGCGCACCGGCGGTGATCTCGCGGCGCAGCCGTTCCAGCGCCCCGCGAGCGGTCTCGATGGCCGATTCCGGCACCGGGTGGCTGGAATAGCGAGCGCGCCGGTAGAGGTCGGCCAGCGCGAGCAGCGGCTCGGGGCTGACCGGCAGCTGGGACTGCCAGCGCGCCGCCAGCTCCGACGACGTCTCGGCCCGGCCGCGGCCGAAGCCGGCCCGCTCGGCGATCTGCTCCAGCCGGATCCAGCAGGCGATCACGGCCCGTTCCCGGTCGCCCTGGCGATAGCGGGCCAGCGCGTCGTCCACCGCCGCGGTGACCGCGTGCGCCAGCTGCTGGCTCGGCAGCTCGGGGGCGTACTCGGGCTCGCCGTCCCGGGCGGCCCGGAACCGGCGCCGTTCCAGTCGCGGCACCCACCGCACGATCAGCAGGATGACGAGCACCACCGCGAGGGCCAGCAGCAGTGCGAGCAGCCGCTCGACCAGCCACCAGGGCACGTGCAGGTGCCAGGACTTCGGCGGCGCCCCGCGGAGGTCGGCCTGCGAGCGGGCCGCGCTGGGGCTGGTCGGCGGGGGCAGCAGCACCGAACCGGAGAGGGGCTGCCGGTGGCTGGCCCGGCCGGCGACGGCCGCCGCGGCGGCGACCAGGAAGCCGAGCAGCGCGACGGCCACCAGCCACCGATCCCGCGCCCGAAGCCTGACCGTCGAACCCACCACCGGATGCCGTGCCCGCACAGGGCAGTACGAAGTGAGCCCGACAATAGCCCCGCAACCGGTGCCGCCGAAGCGACGTGATCGATCTGCCGCCCAACCCGCCGCGGTTGCCGGAAACGTGCCGAACCGCCCGGCCCGGGAGCCTGGCCGGGCGGGCGGTCAGGCCAGCGCGGCGGAGAGGTCGGCCAGCAGGTCCTCGATGTTCTCGATGCCCACCGACAGCCGCACCAGGTCGGCCGGCACCTCCAGCGGCGAGCCGGCCACGCTGGCGTGCGTCATCCGGCCCGGGTGCTCGATCAGCGATTCGACCCCGCCGAGGGACTCGGCCAGCGTGAAGATGCTGGTCAGGCCGGTGGTCTTGAGCGCGGCCTCCTCGCCGCCGGCCAGCCGGAACGAGATCATGCCGCCGAACCTGGTCATCTGGCGGGCGGCCACGTCGTGGTTCGGGTGGCTGGGCAGGCCCGGGTAGAGCACGGACGTGACGGCCGGGTGCTCGAGCAGGAACTCCACCACCTTCTCGGCGTTCTCGCAGTGCCGGTCCATCCGGACGCCGAGGGTCTTGATGCCGCGCAGCACCAGCCAGGCGTCGAACGGGCCGCTGACCGCGCCCATCGAGTTCTGGTGGAAGGCGATCTCCTCGCCCAGCGCGGCGTCCTTGACGACGACGCCGCCGCCGACCACGTCGGAGTGCCCGCCCAGGTACCTGGTGGTCGAGTGCAGCACCACGTCGGCGCCGAGCGCGATCGGCTGCTGCAGGTACGGCGAGGCGAAGGTGTTGTCGACGACCAGCTTCGCCGAACCCCGGTCGGCGATCTCGGCGATGGCAGCGATGTCGGCGATGTTGAGCAGCGGGTTGGTGGGCGTCTCGACCCAGACCACCTTGGTGTTCGGGCGCATCGCAGCGGCCACCGCGGCCGTGTCGTGCATGGCCACCGGGGTGAACTCGACCCCCCAGCGGGTGAGCACCCGGGCGATCAGCCGGTAGGTGCCGCCGTAGGCGTCGTCCGGCAGCAGCAGGTGGTCACCCGGCGCGCACAGGGTGCGCAGCACGGTGTCCTCGGCGGCCAGGCCCGAGGCGAAGGCCAGCCCGCGGGCGCCACCCTCCAGCGCCGCCAGGCACTCCTCCAGCGCGGCCCGGGTCGGGTTACCGGACCGGCTGTACTCGTACCCCGAGCGCAGCCCGCCGACGCCGTCCTGCTTGTAGGTCGAGGTCTGGTAGATCGGGACGGCGACCGCGCCGGTCAGCGAGTCCGGCTCCTGGCCGGCGTGGATGGCGACGGTGTTGAAACCGGCGGGCGAGCCGGCCAGCGGGGACGCGGCCGCATTGCCGCCCTCGGGGGTACGCATGGCCGACAGGCTACCGGTCACACCCGGCACCGCCGCCGCGGCATCGGTGCCGACTGCCCGCTTAAGCTCGTTTGCGCCGCTGCCCTCACCCCCCGGGAGGCCCCCTTCATGCCAGGTCGCTGCCGCGCGCTGGTCACCCTGTCGCTGCCGGTGTCGCTGGGCACCGCCGTGCTGCTCAGCCTGGCCGGGCACGGCGCCCGGCCGGCCGGAGGCACCGCCCGGGCAGCGGCCCCGAGCGCGCCGGCAAGCGCGGCCCCCACCGGCACCGGCCCGGCGGCGCCCACCACGAGCTCGCCGGCCCCGGCCGCGACCGCCAGCCGGCCGGAGAGCCCGGAGCGCCACCTGCGCTCGCGGGCGGTGGCCACCCGCCGGCTCTCGGCCGGCCTGGCCGGGCTCTTCGGGCCGGGCGAGTCGTACTCGGTGGCCGGCTACGACCTGACCACCGGGCGCACCCTGACCGCCGGCGCGGCCGGTGGCATGACCGAGGCCAGCCTGGTCAAGCTCGACATCCTCGAGACGGCGCTCTACCGCCAGCAGCTCGGCTACGGCTTCGACGCCGACGACGCCACCGAGATGATGGAGCAGAGCGACAACGACGCGGCCGACGACGTCTTCGCCGCCGACGGCGGCAACGACGGGCTGGCCCACTACAACGCGCTGATCGGCCTGGGCAGCACGGCGCTGGAACCGAGCGGGGTCTGGGGCCTGTCGACCACCTCGGCGGCCGACCAGCTGACCCTGCTGCGGCAGCTGGTCTCGGCCGGCTCGCCGCTCAACGCCGCCAGCCGCCAGTACGCGCTGCAGCTGATGGGCTCGGTCGAGGCCGACCAGCGCTGGGGCGTCTCGGCCGCCGCCGACCCGGGTGCGGCCAGCCGGCTGAAGAACGGCTGGCTCGACATCGACGACGACGGCGGCCGGTGGGCGGTCACCAGCGCCGGGCTGACCACGTCCGGCGGCCACCAGGTGCTGCTCGTGGTGCTCAGCCAGCACCAGCCCGACTACCGGACCGGGGTGGACCGGGTCGAGGCGGCGGCCCGCGAGCTGGCCGCCGCCCTGACCCGCTGACGCCCTACTTGTCGGTGAGGTGACCCAGCAGGTCCTGCCGGGTCAGCACGCCGGCCGGCTTGCCGTCGACGTGCACCAGCAGCGCGTCGGCCTTGCCCAGCTCGGCGACCGCCTGGCTCACCCGCTCGCCGGAACCGATGATCGGCAGCGGCGGCGACATGTGCCGGTCCAGCGGGTCGGCCAGCGTCGCCTCCCCCGCGAACAGCTTGTCCAGCAGGGCCCGCTCGGACACCGAGCCGACCACCTCGCCGGCGGTGATCGGCGGCTCGGCCTTGACCACCGGCATCTGCGAGACGCCGTACTCGCGCAGGATGTTGATCGCGTCGCGCACCGTCTCGTTCGGGTGGGCGTGCACCAGCTCCGGGATCGCGCCGGCCTTGGCGGTCAGCACGTCGTGCACCGTCTCCTCGCCGGCGGCCTCCATGAAGCCGTACTCGCTCATCCACCGGTCGGAGAAGATCTTCGACAGGTAGCCCCGGCCGCCGTCCGGCAGCAGCACCACGATCACGTCGCCCGGCCCGGCCCGCTCGGCCACCCGCTGCGCGGCGACCACCGCCATGCCGCACGAGCCGCCGACCAGCAGGCCCTCCTCACGGGCCAGCCGCCGGGTCATCTCGAAGGAGTCCCGGTCGGAGACGGCGATGATCTCGTCGGTCACGGAGCGGTCGTAGCAGTCCGGCCAGAAGTCCTCGCCGACGCCCTCGACCAGGTACGGCCGGCCCGTGCCGCCGGAGTAGACCGAGCCCTCCGGGTCGGCACCGATCACCCGCACCCGGCCCTCGGAGATCTCCTTGAGGTAGCGGCCGGTGCCCGAGATGGTGCCGCCGGTGCCGACGCCGGCCACGAAGTGGGTGATCCGCCCCTCGGTCTGCCCCCAGAGCTCCGGGCCGGTGGTCTCGTAGTGCGAGCGGGGGTTGTTCGGGTTGGCGTACTGGTTGGGCTTCCAGGCGTTCGGGATCTCGCGCACCAGCCGGTCCGACACCTGGTAATAGGAGCGCGGGTCCTCCGGCGCGACCGCGGTCGGGCACACCTCGACGCGGGCCCCGAAGGCCTTCAGTGTGTTGATCTTGTCGGCCGCCACCTTGTCGGGCAGCACGAAGACGCACTCGTACCCGCGCTGCTGGGCGACGATCGCCAGCCCCACCCCGGTGTTGCCCGACGTCGGCTCGACGATGGTGCCACCCGGCTTCAGCTCACCGGAGGCTTCGGCCGCCTCGATCATCCGCAGCGCGATGCGGTCCTTGGACGAGCCGCCCGGGTTGAAGTACTCGACCTTGGCGAGGACCAGGGGCGCGGTGGCTGGGTCCAGATGACGGGTGACGCCGTGCAACTGGACCAGCGGGGTGTTGCCGATCAAGTCCACGAGCGAAGTGTGATAGCGCATGGGGCAAAGGCTAACCTCGTGGCAACAGCTGGCCTAGCGGGCCTCGCGGCTTCGGTCACCAACGCCGTACGGCTCGCCGGTGGCCTGGCGGAAAGGACGGGCGGCGGCAGATGAGCCGGGCATCACGGGCACGCAAGGTGGTGACCGCGGCGGCCTTCGGCGGCGGCGGGCTGGGCGCGCTGAGCGCCGCCGCGGTGGGCGTCATCTACGGCGAGTCCAAGCTGGCCCGGCGCCGGATCGCGCCGGCCGAGACCGACCCGCCCCGGGCGGACGGGCTCTGGGCGGTGCCGGGGGCCGACGGCTCCGC
The DNA here is from genome assembly GCA_035507775.1 of Jatrophihabitans sp. GTDB lineage: Bacteria > Actinomycetota > Actinomycetes > Mycobacteriales > Jatrophihabitantaceae > Jatrophihabitans_A. The sequence continues at coordinate 21,899 of DATJNU010000163.1, read as the reverse complement.
CGAGCCACTGGTGCTGGCGATGCTCGGGGACTCCTCCGCCGCCGGGTACGGCGTGCACGTCGACACCGACACCCCGGCGGCCCGGCTGGCCCTGGGGCTCTCGGCGCTGGCCCGCCGCCCGGTCCGGCTGCACAACGTCGCCAAGGTCGGCGCCCGGTCGGCCGACCTGGCCGGGCAGGTCGAGCGGGTGCTGGCGCACCGGCCGGCGCTGGCGGTGATCATGATCGGCGCCAACGACGTGACCCACCGGGTGCGGGCCAGCGAGTCCGTCCGCCAGCTCACCGGGGCCCTGCAGCTGCTGCGCGAGGCGGAGGTCGAGATCGTGCTCGGCACCTGCCCCGACCTCGGCACCATCCGCCCGATCGCCCAGCCGCTGCGCTGGCTGGCCCGCCGGCTGTCCCGGACGCTGGCCGCGGCGCAGGCGGTGACGGTGGTGGCCGCCGGCGGCCGGGCGGTCAGCCTCGGCGACATCCTGGGGCCGGAGTTCGAGACCCGCCGCGAGTACTTCTCCGAGGACCGCTTCCACCCCTCGGCCATCGGCTACGCCCGGGCCGCGGAGGTGCTGCTGCCCTCCGCGGCGGCCGCGCTGGGGCTGAGCACCACGTCGCTGCCGGCCGGGCCGTTCACCTCGACCCGGGCCCGCCCGGTCACCCAGGCCGCGGCCCGGGCGGCCAGCCACCCCGGCACCGAGGTGGCCGCCGCCACCGTCGACGGCCAGGCCACCGGCCGGCGCGGCCCGTGGGCCCGGCTGACCCGGCGGCGGGCCGCGGCCGTGACCCCGCCCGCCGTGACACCGCCCACCACGACCGGCACGGCGGCGGCCCCAGCTGCCACGATGGCCGTGACCGAGCACGCCGACTGAGTCGTCCGCTCTTACGCAGATCGAGAAGGAGTCGCCTGATATGACCGAGGCAGTCATCGTCGCCACCGCCCGTTCGCCGATCGGCCGGGCCGGCAAGGGGTCGCTGGTCGACATCCGGCCGGACGACCTGACCGCGCAGATGGTCCGGGCGGCCCTGGCCCAGGTGCCGCAGCTCGACCCCCGCGAGATCGACGACCTGCTGCTCGGCTGTGGCATGCCGGGCGGTGAGCAGGGCTTCAACCTGGCCCGGGTGGTGGCGATCCTGCTCGGCTACGACTTCCTGCCGGGCGCGACGATCACCCGGTACTGCTCGTCGTCGCTGCAGACCAGCCGGATGGCGATGCACGCGATCAAGGCCGGTGAGGGCGACGTCTTCATCTCGGCCGGCGTCGAGGCGGTGTCCCGGTTCGTCAAGGGCTCCTCGGACAGCCTGCCGGACACCCGCAACCCGTACTTCGACGAGGCCCGCGCGCGCACCGAGCAGGCCGCCGCCGAGGGCGCCGACGGCTGGACCGACCCGCGCGAGTTCGACACGGTGCCCGACATCTACATCCCGATGGGGCAGACCGCGGAGAACCTGGCGCTGCTCAAGGACGTCAGCCGGGAGGAGATGGACCAGTTCGGCGTCCGATCGCAGAACCTGGCCGAGCAGGCCATCGCGAACGGGTTCTGGGAGCGCGAGATCACCCCGGTGACGCTGCCGAACGGCGACGTGGTGTCGGCCGACGACGGGCCGCGGGCCGGCGTGACCTACGAGAAGGTGGCCGGCCTGAAGCCGGTCTTCCGGCCGGACGGGCGGGTCACCGCCGGCAACTGCTGCCCGCTGAACGACGGCGCCGCGGCGCTGGTGATCATGAGCGACACCAGGGCGGCCGAGCTCGGCATCACGCCGCTGGCCCGGATCGTGGCCACCGGGGTGAGCGGGCTGTCGCCGGAGATCATGGGCTTCGGGCCGGTGGAGGCCTCGCAGCGGGCGCTGGCCCGGGCCGGCATGAGCATCGGCGACATGGACCTGGTCGAGATCAACGAGGCCTTCGCCGCCCAGGTCATCCCGTCCTACCAGGCGCTCGGCGTCGACCTGGACCGGCTCAACGTCAACGGCGGCGCGATCGCGGTCGGGCACCCGTTCGGCATGACCGGGGCCCGCATCACCACCACCCTGATCAACTCGCTGCAGACCCACGACAAGCAGTTCGGCCTGGAGACCATGTGCGTCGGCGGCGGCCAGGGCATGGCGATGATCGTCGAGCGGCTGTCCTAGCCGTCCGGCCCCGTTCGGTGATCTTCAGACGTTCCGCTCGCCAGGGCGTGCGGGGTGTCTGAAGATCCGCGGCTGGCCCCGGACATGGGTGCGGCCCCGCTCCTGCCACGTGGCAGGTGCGGGGCCGCGTCCGTATCAGCTAGTTGTTGCGGCCGCCGTTGAGGTAGCTCAGCAGCCGCAGGATCTCCAGGTACAGCCAGACCAGGGTCACCAGGATGCCCCAGGACAGGAACCAGCCGTACCGCTCGTCGGTGCCCCGGCGCACGGACTGCTCGATCATGTCGAAGTCCACGATCAGGTTGGCCGCCGCGATCACGATGCACAGCAGGCTGAACACCACCGCGATGCCGAAGTTCGTCTGCGGGTCGCGCAGGCCCAGGCCGCCCGGGGTGAAGAAGCCGGCGATGACGTTGACCAGCATCAGCCCGAACACGCCCAGCGTGGAGGCGAAGACGATCTTGGTGAACTTCGGGGTGACCCGCACCGCGCCGGTCTTGTAGACGACCAGGACGCCGCCGGCCACCATCATCGTGCCGACCACCGCCTGCACCACGATGCCCGGCCAGGCCCGGTTGAACAGCTCGCTGATCGCGCCGAGCGCCAGCCCCTCCAGCGCCGCGTAGCTGACCGTGGTGACCGCGTTCGCCTTGCCGCTGAAGCCCATGTAGAGGCCGAGGCCGAGCGCGCCGAGCACGCCCAGCATCGCCACCGCGCCGACCGCGGAGTCCGGCACCAGGAACCAGGCGACGCCGGCCGCGACCACCATGGTCGCGATCAGCACGACGGTCCGGGTGATCACGTCGTCGAGGGTCAGGTACCGCGACGGGGCCTGCCGCGCGGCCGCCTCGCCGTAGGCCGGCTGGGCGTACCACTCGTTCATCTGGCTGGCCGACGGCGGCGGCGGCACCACCCTGGCATTGCCCGGGGTCCCGGGACGTCCGGTGCGCTCGAAGCCCCGCAATACCGGGTTACTGGCCACTGCTGTCGCCTCCATGCTCGATGGACTGGAAAGCCCGGCCGGCCGTTGCCACCCGGGCTGTGCGTATGTCGGTTCCAACGGACGACGGTACCCGGATGGTTCCCCGCGATGGGCTAGGTTGGGCCTACTGGCTCTCGTTCAGCCGATCCCGTTCCGTTCGTCCGTCGGGGGCACCGGTCACCATGACGACCGATCCCCATGACGGTCGGGGCCCCACCGCGGTCGGGGCCCGTCACCGCTGGGCCGGAGGCCGACCGCGCCGAGCACATCGCCGAGGGAGCAACCGTGAGCACCAGCCTGTCGCTGGCCAGCGTGCTGGCCGAACCGGCCCGGCGCCGGCCACAGAAGACCGCGCTCGTCGAGGGCGAGCAGCGGATCGGCTTCGCCGAGCTGTGGGCGCAGGCCCGCGGGCAGGCGGCGGCGCTGGTCGAGTCCGGGGTGCGGCCCGGCGACCGGGTGGCGCTGGTCGCCCCGAACACCGCCGAGTTCCCGCGCGCCTACTACGCGATCCTGGCCGCCGGCGCCGTGGTGGTGCCGGTGCACCTGCTGCTGACCGCGCCCGAGATGGCCTACGTGCTGCGCGACAGCGGCGCCGGCCTGCTGCTCTGCCACACCGGCTACGCCGAGGCCGGCGCCGCGGCCGCGGCCGCGGCGGGCATCCCGATGCTGACCGTCGGGCCGGGCGACGGCACCGAACGGCTGGAGGACCGGGCCGCCACGGTGCCGCCACTGGACACCTTCGTGACCCGGGCGCCGGCGGACCCGGCCGTCGTCTTCTACACCAGCGGCACCACCGGCAGCCCGAAGGGCGCCGTGCTCAGCCACCTCAACCTGGTCATGAACGCCACCGTGAGCGCCTTCGAGAGCCACCTGGTCAGCCCCGACGACGTCGCGCTCGGGGCGCTGCCGCTGTTCCACACGTTCGGCCAGACGGTCAGCATGAACGCCACCTGGCGGGCCGGGGCGACCCTGGTGCTGCTACCCCGGTTCGATGCCGCGGCGGCCATCGAGCTGATGGTGCGCGAGGGCGTGAACACCTTCCACGGGGTGCCCACCATGTACGTCGCGCTGCTCGCGGCGGCCAAGGACGCCGACCGGCTGCCGGAGCTCAAGCTCTGCGTCTCCGGCGGCGCGGCGCTGCCGGTGCCGGTGCTGGAGCGGTTCAACGAGGCGTTTGCCGCCGACGTCCAGGAGGGGTACGGGCTGTCGGAGACCTCGCCGACCGCGACGGTCAACCAGCACCTCTTCGGCACCCGGGCCGGCACCGTCGGGCACCCGATCTGGGGCGTGGAGGTGGAGATCGCCCGGGCCGAGCTGGACGACCGGATCGAGCTGCTGCCGGCCGGCGAGCTCGGCGAGATCGTGATCCGCGGCCACAACGTCTTCACCGGCTACCTCGACCGACCCGAGGAGACGGCTGCGGTGCTGGTGGACGGCTGGTTCCGCACCGGCGACCTGGGCACCAAGGACGCCGACGGCTACCTCCGGATCGTCGACCGCACGAAGGACCTGATCATCCGCGGCGGCTACAACGTCTACCCGCGCGAGATCGAGGACGTGCTGCTGCGCCACCCCGCGGTGGCCGGCGCCGCGGTGATCGGGCTGCCCGACGAGCTGCACGGGGAGGAGATCTGCGCGGTGCTGGTGCTCGATCCGGCGGCCGAGCAGCCGACCGCCGAGCAGGTCCTCGGCTGGGCCCGGGAACGGCTCGGCCGGCACAAGTACCCGCGCCGGGTGGAGTTCGTCGACGACTTCCCACTGGGCCCGAGCCATAAGGTGCTCAAGCGCGAGCTGCGCCGCCGGTTCGGTTGACCGGGCCCGGAATCCGGACCGCGATCGCCGTCACGTCGTCGGCGCCGACCGGGTCGTGCAGCGCCGCGACCAGCCGGTCCAGCGCGGCCGGCAGCGCGCCGGCCACCAGCCGGGACGCCGCCTCGGCGAGCCGCTGCTGGCCGACGTCCAGCCCCTCGGTCCGCCGCTCGATCAGGCCGTCGGTGTAGAGCAGCAGGATGCTGCCCGGCACCAGCTGCCAGGTCGTGGCGGTGCGGACGTCCGGCCCGACCCCGAGGATCCGCTGAGGCTGGGCGACGGCGAACCGGCTGCTGCCGTCCGGGGCGACCAGCAGCGGCGGGTGGTGCCCGGCACACACCAGGCTCAGCTCGCCGGCCGCCTGGTCGAGGACCCCGTAGGCCAGCGAGACCAGCTGCGACATCTGCAGCCGGGCGAACATCATGTCGAGCTTGCCGGCGACCTTCGACGGATCCGGGTCGACGCTCAGGTAGGCCCGCACCGCGGCCCGGATGTGGGCCATCGCGGCGGCCGCGGCGACCCCGTGCCCCATCACGTCGCCGATGAAGACCGCCAGCCGGCCGTCGCCCAGCGGCACCGCGTCGTAGAAGTCACCGCCCACGTCGGCGTGCCCGCCCGGGCTGTAGTAGGCGGCGACCTGCCAGCCCGGCAGCCGGTCGAGCCGGTCGGGCAGCACCGCGCGCTGCAGCTGCAGGGCGACGTCCTGGGTCTGGCTGTAGAGCTGGGCGTTGTCGATCGCGACCCCGGCGCGGCGGCCCAGGTCCTCGGCGACCGCGAGATCGGCCGAGCTGTAGGCCCGGTCCGTCTCGGCCCGGACCAGGGTGATCGCGCCCAGCGTGCGCCCGCGGGCGACCAGCGGCACCACCAGCGCGCTGCGCAGGTTCAGCTCCCGGGCCAGGCGCAGGTGCTCCTCGTCGCGGGCGCCGGCCACCAGCATCTCGTCGGTGATCTCGGCGATCAGCTCGCTCACGCCGGTGCGGACCACGTTCGGCGGTCCGGTCGGGGCGTGCGGGTCCGACGGGTAGCGCTCCTGCAGTTCCTTGGCCCAGGCCACCTTGGCCGGGTCGACGTGCTCCACCGCGAGGGTGTTCAGCTCGCCGTCGGCCAGGATGTCGACCGCGCACCAGTCGGCCAGCGCCCGCACCGCGAGCCGGGCCACCCGCCGCAGCGTCGCGGGGTAGTCCAGGCTGCGGGTCAGCTCGTCGGACGCCTCGGCCAGGAAGGCGAGCTGCACCGCCCGCTCCTCGGCGACCTGCATCGCGTGGATCCGGCGGATCGCCTGGGCGCAGGCGTCGGAGAACGTGGTGAGGAAGTCGAGCTCGCGCGGGCCGGGCAGCCAGCGCTGCTCGAAGCTCAGCGCCATCACGCCGAGCGGCTTCTGGCCGGCCAGCAGCGGCAGGCAGACCACCGAACGTCCCTCGGCCAGCTCGCCGCGCAGCTCCGGGTAGCGGGCCTCGATCTCGTGCAGGTCGTTGGCCAGCACCGGGGCGCCGGTCCGCGCGGCCTCGCTCATCGGCGTCTGGTCGGTCACCGACACGCTGGACAGCCGCTCGGCCTGGGCCGCCGACACGCCCTGCGCGCCGACCAGGGTCAGCAGCTCGTCCTCCCGCAGCCGCAGGGTCACCGCCACGGCCCGCACCGCCGCCGCGACCCGGGTGACCGCGACCTCGACGACCGCCTCGATGGTGTCGGCGGCGGCCAGGTCGGCGGTCAGGTGGGCCAGCTGCTGCAGCCGGAGCCCGAAGTCGCCGCCCGGCACCGAGAAGCCGGGAACCGAGAAGCCCGGCTCCGAGTCGCCCGGCGCCGAGGGGTCGGGCGCCGAGGGGTCCGGTGCCGAGTCGCCCGGTGCCGAGTCGCCCGGTGCCGAGGGGTCGGGCGCCACAGGGTCGGGCTCCGGGAGGCCCGGCGCCCGCGCATCGTCGTCGTACCGTGCCACGCCCGAAGCATGCCATCGCGGTCCGGGGCTTGTCATGTGACCGAACCGCGACCGAGAGATCGCTGAGCCGATACCGGACTCTCACATCCCGCACAGCACGCCCACCGATTCTGGTCGGGTGAGTTGGCTCAGCCTGACCGGCACCCCGACGCTGTGCCTCGCCCTGCTGGCACTGGCCGCGATCAGCGTCGCGACGATGCTGTGCTGGGGCCGGCTCGGCCGGCTCGGGATCGGGCAGTGGCCGGCCCGGGCCGCGCTGCTGGTCACCGGGCAGCTGGCGGCGGTGCTGGTCACCGCGCTGGTGCTCAACGACGCCTTCGTCTTCTACCAGTCCTGGTCGGAGCTGGCCGGCCGGCACCCCAGCAACAGCCAGCCCGCCGCCGCGGCCGGCCGGCTGGACCGGCGCTGGCAGTTCCAGATCGCGGCGGACTACCGGGCCGGCAAGGGCACCATGGTGCCGCTGACCGTCCCCGGCACCAGGGGCAACGTGCACGGCGAGGTCGCGACGGTCTACCTGCCGCCGCAGTACGGCGACCCGGCGTACCGGTCCCGGCGGTTCAGCGTCGTCGAGCTGCTCGACGGCTTCCCGGGCGGGCCGTCCACCTGGGTCCGCCGGCTGCACGTGGCCACCGTGCTCGACTCGCTCATCAACAGCGGCCGGGCAACTCCGTTCGTGGCCGTGCTGCCGGTGCAGAACGTCAGCTCGCCGCGGGACGCCGAGTGCGTGAACGTGGCCGGTGGGCCGGCCGTCGACACCTACCTCAGCTACGACGTGCGCAGCGCGGTGGAGCAGGCGTTCCGAGTCTCCGACTCCGGCGCGCAGTGGGGCGCGCTGGGTTACTCCACCGGCGGTTACTGCGCCACCGACCTCGCGATGCGTCACCCCGGCCTGTTCGCGGCGGCGGTCTCGATCGCCGGTTACAACGCGCCCGCCCACGACGCCACCACCGGCAACCTGTTCGGCCGCAGCCACACCGCCACCCGGCTCTTCAGCCCGAGCTGGCTGGTGCGCCACCAGGACGCGGCACCGCTGCGGCTGCTGCTGATCAGCACCAAGGCCGACACCGGCTCCTACCACGCGGCGGTGCAGCTGGCCGCCGCCGCCCGGCCGCCGCTGCAGGTCTCGACGCTGACGCTGCCGTCCGGCGGGCACAACTTCGCCACCTTCGGCGCCGAGCTGCCCACCGCGTTCGGCTGGCTGTCGCAGTGGCTGGCGATGCCGCTGGCGCCGCTGCCGAGCGTCGACGGGCTGCTGCCGAGCACCGGGGTGCCGCCGGGCAGCGGGCTGACCGTCTCGGCCAAGACCGGCCGGCCGGCGCGCTGCCCGGCGATCACGGCGGCCCAGGCCGCGCACCTGCCCTCGGTCTCGGTGCCAGCCCGGGGCTGCCGGCCGGCGCACAGGACGGTGCGGGCGAGCGGGTAGCTCAGCAGTCGGAGCCGACCGCCGGCACCGTGTCGCCCGGCGCGCCCCGCTCGGCGCGGTCCAGCAGGCCGAAGATCGCCGCGGAGAAGGCCGGCGAGTACGAGGTGTAGTCGTGGCAGCCGCCCTGGTGCAGGCCGCCGATCACCCCGCGCACCACCGACCGGCCGGTGTCCGGCTGCACCGCCAGCCACGGGCCGCCGCTGGTGCCGTCGGAGAAGCCCGGGCAGTCGAACGTCGGGTGGCCGTCGCTGTCGTAGACCGAGGTCTCGCACCGGACCGGCGCGTCGCCGAGGCCCTGGTTGTAGGCGATCGCGGTCACCCGCTGGCCGGCCACCGGCGCCAGGCCGAGCTCGTTGCCGCCGGTGCGCGACTGCACGCCGGCCGGGCCGCCGGCACGGCGCTGCTCGGCCACCCGCAGGATCGCGTAGTCCCGGTCCTCCTCGTGCGCGCCGATCCAGGCCGGGTCGACGTAGGCCGCGGTGACCTGCCAGACGCCGTACGGGGCCGCCCCGCGGGCGTAGCCGGGCACGAACAGCATGCCCCGGCCGGTGCCGGTCACGCAGTGCGCCGCGGTCAGGATCAGGTCCTGGCCCGGGGTGTCGAGCACGCTTGCGGTGCAGCTGTGCGGCTGGCCGACGCCGTGGTCGAAGATCGGGCCGACCGAGACCACCGGATCCGGCCGGGGCGCCGGCGCGGCACTCGACCGCCCGGCCGCCGAGGACACCGGGCCGGCGCTCGGGGTGCTGCCGGCCGCCGACGAGCTGAGCGGGGCCGGGCTGCAGGCGCTGACCAGGGCGAGCAGCGCCACCCAGGCCGAGGCGGACCGGACCGGCGCGTGGGGCAGGGGCACCCCGGCATCATGGCAGCGCCGCCTATGAGGCTCGTGGTGGTCGATTACCGTCGTACACCGTGACCGGACCCGGAACCCTCGCCTGGACGCCCGCCACCGCCGGGCTGCTCGCCGCCCCGGTGGCCGAGGCCCTCGCCGGCTGGCAGCCAGCCGGCGTGCTGGCCGCCCCGATCGACGCCGGGCTGGCCGACACCGCCGCCTTCTGCGAGCACTACCGGGTCGAACCGGCCGACTCGGCCAACTGTGTGGTGATCGCCGGCCGGCGGGGCGAGCTGACCCGCTACGCCGCGTGCGTCGTGCTGGCCACCACCCGGGCCGACGTGAACGGGGTGGTGCGCAGGCGGCTGGACGCCCGCAAGGCCTCGTTCGCGCCGATGGACGACGCGGTCGCGCTGACCGGCATGGAGTACGGCGGCATCACCCCGATCGGGCTGCCGGCCGGCTGGCCGGTGCTGATCGACTCCGGCGTGCTGGCGCGCGAGCTGGTGGTGATCGGCAGCGGGCTGCGCCGGTCGAAGATCGCGATCGCGCCCGGCACCCTCGCCACCCTGCCCGCGGCCGAGGTGGTCGACGGCCTGGCCGGCTGAGCCGCGGCGGGGCGCGGGGGACGAAAGCCTCTGCGCCGGACGCGGCCGGGCGGGCAGGATTCGCCACCGGGTGGGCGGATCCGAGGGGGTAGCGCGATGTCAGCCAGGACGGCAGCGGGGACGGCAGCGGCCACGGACCTGCCGGGCATCGAACGGCCGGTCGTGGTCGGCGTCGACGACTCCGCCGGCGCCGAACTCGCACTGCGCTGGGCGCAGGAAGACGCGGCCGCCCGCGGGGTCCCGCTCCGGGTGGTCCACGCCTATCGCTGGCGCTTCGCCTACGACCGGATCGGCACACCCGGCGGCTCGCTCGGCGGCGATCTGCAGCGGGCCGGGCACGACGGTGAGCAGTTCGTCGCGCAGCTGCTCGACCGGGCCCGCGCGGCGGCCCCGCGGCTGCCGATCGGCGGCGAGGCGATCGCCGGGCGGCCGGCCGCGGTGCTGCTGGACGAGGCGGCCGGGGCCGGCGTCCTGGTGCTCGGCTCGCGGCGGCTGACGGCCATCTCCTCCGAGGTGTTCGGCTCGGTGGGCGCCGCGGTCGCGGCCCGGGCCAGCTGCCCGGCGGTCGTGGTGCGCGGGGTCGCCGGGCCGCCCGAGGAGGGCGCCGCGGTGGTGGTGGGCGTGGACGCGACCCCGGCCTCGGAACGGGTGCTGCACTACGCCTTCGAACACGCCAGCCGGCACCGGGCCGCGCTGCGCGCCGTGCTCTGCTGGCACCCCGACCTGCTGGCCACGATGCGCTGGCGCCCCGAGCCACCGCCGCCCGAACGGGCCGAGGCCTGGCTGTCGGAGTGCCTGGCGGGCTGGCGCGAGCGGTTCCCCGACGTGCCGGTGCACCCGGAGGTGCTGCGCGAGCACCCGACCGACGGGCTCATCTCGGCGTCGCTGTCCCAGCACCTGCTGGTGGTCGGCCGGCACGGCCGGTCCGCCGCGGCCGGCACCCTGCTCGGCTCGGTCAGCCAGGGCGTGCTGCACCACGCCGACTGCCCGGTCGCGCTGGTGCCGACCGGCTGACCGGCCGGGTCAGGCCGGACGGCCGCGGGCCACCACGATGGCGATGTCGTCGAAGGTGTCCTCGCCCGCTCCGACCTCGGCCAGGATCCGTTCGCACAGCTCGGCGGGGTCCGCGGCGGCGTCGCCGGCCACCGTCGCGCGCAGCCGGTCCAGGCCGATCTCGAGGTCCTCGTACCGGCGTTCCAGCAGGCCGTCGGTGACCAGCACCAGCACCGAGCCCGGGCCGAAGGTCTCGGTCACCACCGGCACCGGCTTGCTGGTCCGCAGCCCCAGCAGCGGGCCGTGGCCGGCCACGTACGAGGTCCCCCGGTGGTCGCGCAGCAGCGGCAGGATGTGGCCGGCGTTGACGACCCGCAGCTCGCCGGACCGGTGGATCTCGGCGATGCACAGGGTGGCGGTCAGCCCCGGGTGGGATTCGAGCAGGATCGCGTTCAGCCGGCCCATGATCTCCTCAGCCGGCATCCGGACCGAGGCGAAGGCCCGCAGCGAGTGGCGCAGCTCGGCCATCACGGTGGCGGCCCGCAGCGAGTGGCCCACCACGTCACCGACCGCCACCAGGGTGACCTCGTCGTCCAGCGCGATGGCCTCGTAGAAGTCACCGCCGATCTCCACCGAGTCGCCGACCGCCTGGTACTGCACGGCGATCTCGACGTGCTCCGGCTGCGGGACGCTGGCCGGCAGCATCGCCCGCTGCAGGGTCAGCGCGATCTTGTGCTCCACCGCGTACAGCCGCTGGTTCTCCAGGGTCACCGCCGCGGCCTGGGCGAAGTGGTCGAGCATCAGGTCGTCCTCCGGCGAGCCCGGCGCCGCGAGCAGCAGCACCCCGACCGGCTCACCCTGCGGCGTGGCGACGACCGAGCCGTGCGCCGGGCCGGCCAGCGGCACCCCGAAGGCCGACGGGTCGGCGACGCTCCCGCTCCGCACCGCGGCGGCGGCGGCTCGCACCTGCTCGGCGGTGCACTCGCCGAACTCGGGGTCGAGCAGGTTCGGCGACCCCACCGCCACCCGGCCGGCGCCGTCGCGGATCAGCAGCACCGCCACCGCGGAGCCGAAGACCGAGGCCAGGCCGGTGCAGGCGAACTGCATCAGCTCGGTGACGGTCGGCGACGCGCTCATCAGCAGGGTCGCCTGGTGCAGCCGTTCCAGCCGGCTGGCCAGCCGCTCCGCGACGCGCCGGGCCTCGTGGTAGCGCAGCAGCGACGTCACCGTGGCCAGCAGCTCGTCCCGCTCGATCGGCTCGATCAGGTAGCCGTCGGCGCCCCGGTTCAGCGCCTGGGACCGGTCGTCCGGGGCGGTCGCGGTCGCCGAGACGTGCAGCACCGGGATCGAGGCGGTCGCCCGGGAGCCCTTGATCTGGTCGCACACGTCGAGGCCGGACATGTCCGGCAGGTTGACGTCGAGCACCACCAGGTCGGTCTTGACCCGGCTGAGCAGGTCGAGCGCCTGCTCCCCGGTGGTCGCCTCGAGCACCCGGTAGCCGGCCCGGCCCAACCACTTGGTGAAGACCAGCCGGCTGCCCGGCGCGTCGTCGACGACGAGCACGGTGGCGGGGGTGGTGGGCACGCTCATCTGGTCACCTGGCTCCGGGCTGTCTGTACGGCGGCCAGCAGATCCTCCCTGGTCAGTCCCTCCTTGGATCGCACCGGGGCGGCCAGCGCGATCCGGCGGCGCTCCTCGTCGTCCGGCCCGGCCGAGGTCACCACCACCACCGGCAGCCCGGACAGCGCGGGCAGCACTGCGGCCGCGCCGCCACCGGGCATCCGCAGGTCGAGCAGGGCCAGGTCGGGGCGCCGGTCCCGGGCGGCGGCCACCGCGCCGGCGGCATCGGACGCCTCGACCACGCCGGTGCTGAGCCCGGCCAGCAGGTCGCTCAGCACCCTGCGGGCAGCCGGGTCGTCGTCGGCCACCAGCACCACCCCGAGACCGCCGTCCGGTACCGTCCCGGGCCGGCCGGAGGGCAGCCGGACGGTGAAGGTGCTGCCGGAACCGGGCGTGCTGCGCAGGGTCAGCGTGCCGCCGAGCGCGGTCACCACCCGCTGGACGTGCGCCAGCCCCAGCCCAGTGCCGCTGCGCCGCGCCTGCAGCGGCCCGGGCACCTGGTAGAACTCCTCGAACACCAGCTCCTGGTGCTCGGCCGCGATGCCGACGCCGGTGTCGGTGACGTCGAGTTGCACGACCCCGGGCACCGGCTCGCCGACCTCCACCGCGACCCGGCCGGCCTCGGTGAAGGCGAGCGCGTTGCCGGCCAGGTTGCGCAGCACCTGGCCGAGCAGTACCGGGTCGGTGACCAGCCCGCCGAACGGCTGCGCCAGCACGCAGGCGAACTCGACCCCCGGCGGGGTGAGCGGGCGCAGGGTGGCGCGAAGCTCGCCCAGCAGCCCGGCCAGGTCCACCGGCTCCGGGTGCGGGTGCAGCACGCTGGCCTCGGCCTTGGCCAGGTCGAGCAGGTCGTTCACCAGCCCCAGCAGCTGATCGGCCGCCGACCGGACCAGCCGCACCTGCTCGTCCTGGCCGGGGGTCAGCGGCTCCGAGTCCGGTTCGCGGAGCAGCTTGGTCAGCGCGATCACCGAGTGCAGCGGGCTGCGCAGCTCGTGGCTGACGCTGGCCAGGAAGCGGGACTTGGCGTTGTTCGCCTCGCGCAGCTGGTTGCCCCGCTCGTCGAGCTCGGCATAGAGCGCGACCACGCCGCGGTTGGTCTCCTCCAGCTCGTCGGAGAGCTGGGAGTACATGGCCAGCACGCCGCGGTTGGTCTCCTCCAGCTCGTCGTTGAGCCGGACCAGCTCGTCCTGCTTGGCCTTGAGGTCCTCCAGGCTCGCCAGGAGCTCCTGGTTCTGCGTCTGCAGGTCCTCCAGCGGGGTCGACCGGGTCAGCCCGGCGATGCTCTCGCGCAGCCGTTCGGCCTGTCCCGGCCCGGGCACCGGCTGGCCGGCCGGCAGCCGCTTAACCAGCCGGATCTCGCGCCGGTCGGACGTGCAGCGCACCTCGTCCAGCAGCGGGCGGGTCGCGGCCAGCCCCGCCTCGGCCTGCTCGGCGGTGAGCGCCCCGGCGACGCCGGCCAGCTCGACCGACAGCAGCTGCTCGGCCACCGCCAGCACCACGGTGGCCGCGGCCCGGGCGATCACCAGCAGCCGGCCCCACTCGCTGACCGCGATCGCCAGCCGCACCTGGTCGGTGGTGTCGTAACCGAGCCCGGCGGCGACGTCGCGGACCGCGCGGCGCGCCGAGAACACGTCGGCCTCCGAGCCGATCCGCAGCCGGCCGAGCTCGGTGCTCATCGCAGGCGCCGGGCGACCAGGACCGACGCGTCGTCCGGGCGGGTGCCGGCATCGCGCAGCAGGGTGGCCGCGATGGCCGCGGCCGACCGGCGGCCCAGGCCGGGGACGTCGCGCAGGTTCCAGTTCTCCTTCATCCCGTCGCTGTGCAGCACCAGCAGCGAGCCGGACGCGAGGGTGAGCCGGTGCTGCCGGACCCGGCTCACGTTGTGGCCGACGATGCCCGGCTGGGACAGCCCGGCGTGCCGGCGCTCGCCGTCGTCGATCATCGCGCTGATGTTGCCGACCCCGGCGAAGGCCAGCTCACCGGCCGGGTCGACGCTCGCCACCGCGACCGCCGCGCCCCGGGTGTGCCCGATCGCGCGGTGCATCCGGGTGATCAGCTCGCCGGGGTCGGTCGACTCCGAGTCGTGGAAGGCGGCCAGCGCACCCCGGGCCGAAACCGCGGCCAGCGGGCCGTGGCCGAGCCCGTCGGCGAGCAGCACGACCAGGTGCCCGTCGGTCTCGCGGGCGCCGACGACGTCCCCGCACTCCTCCTCGCCGTCGATCGGGCGGGTCAGGGCGGCCAGCTCGAACGCGCCAGTGGGAGGCTGCTCCGGCCACAGCTCGGCCACCAGCACCGTGCCGTGGCCGGGGTGCGAGCTCACGTCCAGCGCCGAGGAGAGCCGGTCGATGGCGCCGATGCCCACCCCGAGGGTGCCCCGGGTCGAGCTGCCGTCGGCCGCGGACCGGCGCAGGTCGGCCATCCCGGGGCCGCGGTCGATGGCAGACAGCCGCAGCCCGGCGTCCTCGCCGCGCACCACCACCTGCAGCGCCACCGCGCCGGCGCCGGCGTGCCGCCAGATGTTGGAGGTCGCCTCGCTGGCGACGATGGCGACCTCGGCTACCCGCGTCTCGGTGTAGCCGAGCCGGGTCGCCAGCCGCACCGCGGCCCGCCGCACCGCGCCCGCGGCGCTCTCGCTGTCGACCCGGAACCACTCGGTGTCCGACCGCAGCGTCTCCATCTCAGCGTCCCCATTTGGTGATCACGACGGTGGTGCCCGCACCGGGAGCGCTCTCCAGCTCGAACTCGTCCACCAGCCGGCGCGCGCCGGACAGCCCCAGGCCCAGGCCGCCGCCGGTGGTGTAGCCGTCGGTCAGGGCCAGGGCGATGTCGGCGATGCCGGGGCCCTGGTCGGTGAAGGAGATCCGGACGCCCTTGGTGGGCGAGCGCTGGACGAGCTCGAGCACCGCCTGCCCACCGCCGCCGTAGATCAGCGTGTTGCGCGCGAGCTCGCTGGCCGCGGTGACCACCTTGGTCTGGTCCACCAGGGTCAGCGCGGCGGTGACGGCCAGCGCGCGCATCTTCTGCCGGACCCGCACCACGTCCTGGTCGATGCGGATGTCGACCGTCTCGCTCGCGGAGACCTCGACGGGGTTCACCTCAGTCCGCCTCTCCGGCGAGCTCGTCCGGCTCTGTCTCGACCGCCGCGGCGAGCAGTTTCAGCCCCTTCTCGACGTCGAGCGCGGTGCGCACGCCGCCGAGGGAGAGGCCGAGCTCGACCAGCGTGATCGCGACCGCCGGGCGCATGCCGACGACCACCGTCTCGGCGTCCAGCACCCGCGACACGGCGGCGATGGTGGACAGCATCCGGCCGATGAAGCTGTCGACGATCTCCACCGCCGAGATGTCGATCAGCACCCCGCGGGCCCCGGTCGCGACGATCCGCTCGGA
The DNA here is from genome assembly GCA_035507775.1 of Jatrophihabitans sp. Classification (GTDB taxonomy): domain Bacteria; phylum Actinomycetota; class Actinomycetes; order Mycobacteriales; family Jatrophihabitantaceae; genus Jatrophihabitans_A. Next base: position 6,192 of record DATJNU010000163.1, on the reverse strand, counting down.
CAGATCCTCCTGCAGCGCGAGGGCAGTCGCGTCCTGCAGGTCGATCTGGATCGAGACCAGCAGCGTGCGTCCGAGCTTCAGGATCGGGACGCGGTCCACTACTGGGCCTCCGCGGCGTCCAGCCGGGTCACGCCGCTCTTGCGCAGCGCGAGCACCAGGGCGTCGGCCAGTGTCGCCTTGGTGGCGATGTCGCCGAACTCGATGCCGAGCGCGACGATGGTCTGCGCGATCTGCGGCCGGATGCCGGAGATGATGCAGTCCGCGCCCATCAGCCGGGCGGCCACCACCGTCTTCAGCAGGTGCTGGGCGACCTGGGTGTCGACCGCGGGCACCCCGGTGATGTCGATGATGGCGTGCTCGGAGCCGGTGTCGACCAGGGTCTGCAGCAGCTTCTCGGTGACCACCTGGGTCCGCGCCGAGTCGAGGGTGCCGACCAGTGGGACCGCCACGATGCCCTGCCAGAGCTTGACCACCGGGGTGGACAGTTCCAGCATCTCCTCCGCCTGCTGGCTGATGATCCGGTCGCGGGCCTCGGCGTAGGTCTCGAAGGTGAACAGCGCCAGCTCGTCCAGCAGCCGGGACAGGTTCAGGTACTCGACCAGCCGCTCGGTCGAGGTGCTGCTGGCGCCGGAGTCCAGGATGGACTGCTTCAGCGCGAACACCGAGGTGGCGGTCTCGGTCGGCGAGAAGCCCTGCCGGGCCCGGCTGCGGGACAGCTCGGCCAGCAGCGCGCGCACCTCGGCGAAGCCCGCTCCGTCGGTGCGCCGGCCACCGCTGCCCAGCGCCGCGACGATGGCCTCCAGGATCGGGGTGAGCTCGGCGGTCAGCTCGGAATGGGTGATGCGGCCCCGCGAGCTGGCGGCGACCGCCTCCACCCACCGGGCCAGGATGTCGGCCTGGCGCAGGTCGATGGTCTCGCTGAGGTGCTCGCTGCCGAACTCGGCCATGGTGGATCCCCCCTGAACATCGGCGAGCCACGGGTACGAGCTGCGCCGATCGGCTGTGGCGCAATCCTAGCCAGCGCCGTGGGACGGCTGCGGGCTGGTGGCGGGCATTGCCCCGGACTGCGGGAAAGGCCCGGACCTACCGGGCTCCGGGCTCCTCGGGCAGGTCGAACACGTCGGTCAGCCCGACGATCTGCAGCACCCGCATGACGTTGCGCGGTCCCGGCACCAGCCGCACCGAGCCGATCCCGGCGTCGGAGGCGGAGTTGCTGAGGGTGACCAGCGCGCCGATGCCGGCCGAATCCAGGAACGTCACCGCGCTGAGGTCCACGATCACGGTGTGCGGGCGCCCGGCCAGCAGCTGCTCGGCGTGGCTGACCACCGCGGGGGCGATGCTGACATCGATCTCCCCGGTCAGGACGAGCCGTGCGGTGCCGTCCTCGTTGACGGTGCTCACTTCCGGAATGCCGAGCAAGTCGTACCTTTCTGCGCGCGCGGGGAATTCTCGCTCTCGCACAGGATAGCGGTGGTACCCGGATCCAGAAGGGGCGCGGGGCCGGACGGCCACCGGCGTGGACGGTCCGGCCCCCCGGCCACCGAGTCTTGGTGGACAGCGCGAGCCCACCGGTTAGCATCGAACCGGTCGGCACATCGAGCGAGCCCGGGGTTGATGTGGAATACGAGTACAGCGCGCGCTTCGACGCCGTGCCGGCTCAGATCGCCGCGGCTCGCGCCTGGCTCGTCGGATCGCTGCGGGCGATGCTGCCACCCGGTGCCGCCGACCCGGTCACCTCCGACGCGGTGCTCGCGATCAGCGAGCTCGCCACCAACTCGCTGCGGGCCGGCAGCACCCACTTCACCATCGGCTTCACCCTCGAGGCGGACTCGGTGCGGATCGCCGTGCACGACAGCGCACCCGGGCTGCCGCTGCAACGCCGGGCCGGCCGCACCGAGGTGAACGGCCGCGGTCTCGAGATCGTCGACGCGCTGGCCAGCGACTGGGGCACCGCCACCGACGCGGACGGCAAAGAGGTCTGGGCGGTCATCCCGATCCGGCTGACGGACTGACCGGCTGGTGCCCCCGGTCGGACTCGAACCGACACTCGGCGGCTTTTAAGGCCGCTGCCTCTGCCATTGGGCTACGGGGGCGCGCTCTCCCGGACCAGCGTAGAGGGCGGACGCGCGGTCGTTAGGCTGGTCCGGACAGCCCGGTCGACCCCCGAGGAGGAACGATGTCCGGCGCAGGCAGCAGGTTGGCGTTCAAGCTGGTGGCCGCCGCGGTGGCCATCCCGGTCGGCCGGCTGGTCACGGTCGGCATCACCAGGGCCTGGAGCACCGCGCGGCCGGGCAACCCGCCGGTGAACCCCAAGGAGGTCGACACCGACTGGCAGGACGCGGTGATCTGGGCCGGCCTGACCGGGGTCGGCGCCGCGGTCGCCCAGTTGCTGACCACCAAGGGTGCCGACACGGTGTGGCGGGCGATGACCGGCCGGCCTTCACCCCGGCCCAAGCATCCGGAGATCGCTGCCTGACCGCCCGCGGGCTCAACCCGGCGACCGGCTCAGGCCAGTGACGGGCTCAGGCCAGTGCCCGGTTCAGGCCAGTGACGGGCTCAGGCCAGCGACCGGCTCAGGCCAGTGACAGCGCGATGCCGTCCAGGATGTCGTGCTCGCTGACGATCACCTCGGCCGCGCCGACGAACTCCATCACCGTGCGCAGCACCAGCGCGCCGCCGCCGATCACGTCCACCCGGCCCGGGTGCATGACCGGCAGCGCGGCGCGTTCGGCGTGGGTGGAGGCCAGCAGCATCGCGGTCACCTCGGCCACCGTGTCGTAGGAGAGCACCGAGCCGTGGATCGCGGCCGGGTCGTAGGCGGGCAGCTTCAGCGCCAGCGCGGCGATGGTGGTGACCGTGCCCGCCACCCCGACGAAGCCGGCCGCCTCGCGCACCGGGACGTCCTCGGCGGCCCGGGCCAGCGCCACCCGCAGGTCGGCCAGGGTGGCCTCGATCTGCTGCCCGGTGGGCGGCTCCGCGCGCAGGTGCCGCTCGGTCATCCGGACGCAGCCGACGTCCATGCTGTGCGCGGCCCGGACGGTGCGGCGGGCCGGCGAGCCGAGCACCAGCTCGGTCGAGCCGCCGCCGAGGTCGGCCACCAGCAGCTCGCCGGCGGCGACTCCCGGCAGCCCGGCCACCGCGCCGGTGAAGGACAGCTCGGCCTCGGCCAGGCCGCTGATCACCTCGGGGTCGGCGCCCAGGGTGGCCCGCACCATCGCCCGGAACTCCTCGGCGTTGGACGCGTCCCGGGAGGCCGAGGTGGCCACCATCCGGACCCGCTCGGCGCCGAACCGGCTTATCGTCGCGGCGTAGTCGGCCAGCGCGGCCCGGGTGCGTTCGATCGCCTGCGGGGCCAGCCGGCCGGTCCGGTCGACCCCTTCCCCCAACCGCACCACCCGCATCTCGCGGTGCACGTCGACCAGCCCGCCGTCGGCGAGATCGGCCACCAGCAACCGGATCGAGTTGGTGCCGCAGTCGATCCCGGCGACCCGGGTCACGACGGGTCGCCGCCGATCGCCACGCACGGCCCGGCCGCCCACCAGTCCCCGAGCCGGGCCAGCGCCTCGTCACCGAGCGGGTTCACCCCCGGACCGGCGGCGAGCGCGTGCGCCACCAGGACGTGCAGGCACTTGACCCGGGTGGGCATGCCGCCAGCCGAGGTGCCCGCGATCTCGGGCACCTCCCCCAGCTCCGCCCGCTCGGCCAGGTAGCTCTCGTGCGCGGCCCGGTACCGCGCGGCCAGCTCGGGGTCGGCCGCCAGCCGCTCGGTCATCTCGGCCATCAGCCCGGACGATTCCAGGGTGCCGATCCGGGACGCGGCAACCGGGCAGGTCAGGTAGTACAGCGTCGGGAACGGGGTGCCGTCCGGCAGCCGGGGCGCGGTCTTGACCACGTCCGGGTTACCGCACGGGCACCGGTGCGCCACGTCCCGGGTGGCCCGGGGCGAGCGGCCCAGCTGGGCCTGCACCACCTGCCTGTCGGCGTCGGAGATCACCTACTTGGCCGCGTCCTGCACGCTCGACCAGAGCACCGCGTTCCAGGCCGGCTTGCGGCCGGCCGGCGCCGCGCTGGCCGGGGCGGCGGGCTCGGCAGCCGGCTCCAGCGGCTGCCCCTGCGCGTTCAGCACCGTGTAGAGGGTGTCGCCGGGCCGGATGTACTGCAGCCGGACCCGGGCCTGCCGCTCGACGTAGGCCGGGTCCTGCCACAGGTCGTTCTGCGCCTGCAGCGCGGCGACCTTGGCGGCCAGTTCACGCTGCTGCTTCTCCGAGTTCGCCACCGAGGCACGGCGGTTCAGGTAGGTCTGGAACGGCGAGGCCAGGATGACGACCAGGAAGAGGGCCATCGCCGCGACGGCCATCGTGCGGCCGGTCAGCCGCGGCCGGCGCAACCGCAGCCGTGGCGGCGATGGCGGGTTCGGGTTCGTCACGTGGGTGGGCCGTTCCTTCGCTGGACTGCTCGACGATCGAGTGTCAGCTTCCCTGTCGCTGGAAGCGGGGGAAAGCCGACGCGCCGGAGTACCGGGCCGCGTCGTCGAGTTCTTCCTCGATCCTCAGCAGCTGGTTGTACTTGGCCACCCGCTCCGAACGGGCCGGGGCACCGGTCTTGATCTGGCCGCAGTTGGTGGCCACGGCCAGGTCGGCGATGGTGGTGTCCTCGGTCTCGCCGGACCGGTGGCTCATCATGCAGCGGTAGCCGGAGCGGTGCGCGAGGTCGACCGCGTCGAGGGTCTCGGTCAGCGTGCCGATCTGGTTCACCTTGACCAGCAGGGCGTTCGCCGCGCCGACCCCGATGCCCCGGGCCAGCCGCTCGGGGTTGGTGACGAAGAGGTCGTCGCCGACGATCTGGATGGTCTCGTCCAGCTGGGTGGTCAGCGCCACCCAGCCGTCCCAGTCCTCCTCCGACATCGGGTCCTCGATCGACACGATCGGGTAGTTGGCGATCAGGTCGGTGTAGTAGGCCACCATCTCGTCCGAGGTCTTGGTGGCGCCCTCGAAGCGATAGCTGCCGTCGGCGTAGAACTCGGTGGCGGCGACATCCATCGCGAAGACGATGTCGGTGCCGAGCTGCAGGCCGGTCTTGCCGACCGCCTCGGAGATCACGTCGAGCGCGGTGCGGTTGGACTCCAGCGACGGGGCGAACCCGCCCTCGTCGCCCAGGCCGGTGGCCAGCCCCTTGGACTTCAGCACCGACTTCAGCGCGTGGTAGACCTCGGCGCCCTGGCGCAGCGCCTCGGCGAAGGTCGGCGCTCCGATCGGGGCGATCATGAACTCCTGCACGTCCACGTTGGAGTCCGCGTGCGCCCCGCCGTTGAGGATGTTCATCATCGGCACCGGCAGCAGGTGGGCGTTCGGGCCGCCCAGGTAGCGGAACAGCGGCAGGTCCGCGGACGAGGCGGCGGCCTTGGCCACCGCGAGCGAGACGCCGAGGATGGCGTTCGCGCCGAACTTGGACTTGTCGGCGGTGCCGTCGAGGTCGATCAGGGCGGCGTCCACCAGCCGCTGCTCGCTGGCCTCGAAGCCGATCAGCTCCGGACCGATGTCGTCCAGCACCGCGGCGACGGCCTTCTGCACGCCCTTGCCGCCGTACCGGCTGTCACCGTCGCGCAGCTCGACCGCCTCGAACGCCCCGGTGGAGGCGCCGGACGGGACCGCGGCCCGGGCGAAGGTGCCGTCGTCCAGCGCGACTTCGACCTCGACGGTGGGATTTCCTCGCGAATCCAGGATTTCCCGGGCTCCGATGGCTTCGATGCTGGCCACAGCTGATCCTCTCGGCGTGCGCGACTTTGCCTGTCTCCGCCGAAGCCTATCGGGCGGTCCTGCGGGCTACTCGCCCACCGCGCCGTCGATCGCCTCCCGCAGCAGGTCGGCGTGCCCGTTGTGCCGGGCGTACTCCTCGACCAGGTGGATCAGGATCCAGCGGAGCGAGAAGTGCTCGCCGGTGCGGGCGTGCGGCACCGCGGTGATCGCGTCCAGGTCGGCCTCGGCGACGATCCGGCGGCAGGCCGCGGCGACCTCGGCGTAGCGCGCGAACGTCGCCGCGACCGACTCCTCGTCGGCCTCGGTCACCTCGAAGTCGGCGTCTCCCGGGCCGTACAGCTCCAGCTCGGGCTCGCCCAGGAACCGTTCGGCCAGCCAGACCCGCTCGACCTGGGTCAGGTGCCGCACCAGGCCGAGCAGCGACCGGGTGGACGGC
>DATJNU010000162.1:0-33014 GCA_035507775.1 Jatrophihabitans sp. | reverse complement strand
CGGGTCGACGAGCTGACCGAGCTGCTGGAACGGCACGGCTTCGAGGTGGCGATCAGCCAGGACGCGCTGCTCGCCGGCACCGACCGCTACATGCTGCACGCCGCCCGGCCCGAGTACGCCGACGATCCGCGACCGGCGGCCCGGATCGCCCCCGCGGTGCCGGAGGCCGAGCAGCTGGCCGAGGTGCGCGGCTGGCTGGCGCAGCGGCTGCCCGGCTATCTCGTACCGGACGTGCTCGTGCTGGTCGACCGGTTCCCGCTGACCCGCAACGGCAAGCTCGACCGGGCCGCGCTGCCGGCACCCGCGCCGGCCACCGCCGCGGGACGGGTGGTGGCGCCGGACAACGCCGCCGAGCGGATCCTGCTGGCGGCCTGGCAGGAGGCGCTGGGCATCGACCAGATCGGCGTCACGGACAACTTCTTCGCGATCGGCGGCGACTCGATCCGCAGCATCCAGGTGCAGGCCAGCGCCGCCCGGGCCGGCCTGACCTTCCGGCTGCGGGACATCTTCACCTACCAGACGGTGCGCGAACTCGTCGAGCACGGCGAGATCGAGCTGGCCGACCGGCAGCCCGGCGACCTGCCGGAGGCCGCCGGCGCGCCCGGTGACCAGCCGTTCGCCGGGATCAACCCGCTGGACCGGTCGCGGCTGCCCGCCGGGCTGGCCGACGCCTACCCGATGACCGTGCTGCAACAGGGGATGGTCTATCACTGCGAGGTGTCCGGCGATCCGGCGATGTACCACAACGTCACCGCGCACCTGGTCTCGGCGCCGCTGGATGCCGCGGCGCTGCGCGCGGCGCTGGTCGAGTTGGTCGACCGGCACGCGATCCTGCGGACCGGCTTCGTGCTCGGGACGTTCAGCGAACCGCTGCAGCTGGTGCACACCGAGGTCGAGCCGGAACTGCTCACCCACGAGCTGGCCGGCCTGCCGGCCGAGCAGCAGCGGCTGCGGATCGACGAGCTGGTCGAGCAGGAACGCGACCGCCCGTTCGACTGGGCCCGGCCGCCGCTGGTCCGGTTGCAGGCCGCCACCCGGGACGCCGGGTCGTTCTGGCTGCTGGTGGCCGAGCACCACGCGATCCTGGACGGCTGGAGCCTGCACCTGCTGCTGCACGAGTTGCTGGTCGGCTACGACCGGCACCGGCTGGGCGCCGGTGCCCCGGCGGTGGCGCCACCGCCGGGCTACCGCAGGTTCGTCGAGCTGGAGCGGGCCACGCTGGCCGATCCGGTGATCCGGCGGAACTGGTCGGACCGGCTGGCCGCGCTGCAACCGTTGCTGCTGAGCGAGCCCTCGCCCCGCATCACCCGGATCGAGCCGGTGCCGCTGCCGGCCGGCACCGCCGGCCGGGTGCGGCAGGCCGCCGAGGAGGCCGGCGTGCCGGTCAAGTCCTACCTGCTCGGCGTCCACCTGCGCGTGCTGGCCGAGAGCACCGGCCGCCACGACCCGGTCACCGGCCTGGTCTTCGGCGGCCGGCCGGAGGACGAGGGCGCCGACCGCACCCTGGGCCTGTTCCTCAACACCCTGCCGGTCGGCCTGCTGACCGGCAGCGCCTCGCTGGCCGACCTGGCCGCACAGGCGTGGCGGGCCGAGCGGGACCTCGTCGGCTTCCACCGCTTCCCGCTGGCGGAACTGACCCGGATCGCCGGCCGGCCGCTCTTCGACACCTTCTTCAACTTCACCCGGTTCCACGACCTGCCCGAGACGGCGGGCAGCCGCATCGTGGACAGCCGCGGCATCCCGGTGGATGTGGCGTTCGCGTTCGCCGCCGACGTCGAGCTGTCGCCCGGCGGGGACGAGCTGGCGCTGAACCTGCACTACGACGCGCGCCGCTTCGACGACGACCGGATCGCCGGCCTGGCCGGCAGCTACCACAGGTTGCTGACCGCCACCGAGCCGCGGCAGGTGCTGCCACCGGCCGGTCCGGCGCCGGTCGCCGTCGCGACCGACCCGTGGACCAGGGCGGTGGCCGGCCTGTGGCAGGAGATCATCGGCACCACGCCGCACACCGCCGATGCCGACTTCTTCGCCGCCGGCGGTGATTCGCTGCGCGCGCTGCGGATGGTCGCCGGGCTGCGCGACCGGCACGGCAGCCGGATCACGCTGGCCGAGTTCACCGAGCTGCGCACGCTCGGGGCGCTCGCCGAGAAGGTGGGCTCCGATGCCTGACTCACCCTGGCTGGTGGTGCGCAAGCCGGCTGCCCGGCCGCGGCTGCGGCTGTTCTGCCTGCCCTACGCCGGGGGCAACGCCGGCGCGTTCGAGACCTGGCGGACGGGCCTGAGCAGCGGCGTCGAGCTGTGCGCGCTGCAGTACCCGGGGCGGCGGGAGCGGCTGGCCGAGCAACCGCTGCGCCGGATGACCCAGCTGGTGCAGGCGCTGGAGTCGGTGCTGGCGCCGCACCTCGAGCCCGCCTACGCCGTCTACGGCGACTGCCTGGGGGCCTACGTCGGCTACGAACTGGTCCGGCGGCTGTGCCTGCGCGGGCACCGGGCGCCGGCCCGGCTGGTCGTCTCGTCCGCGGTCGCGCCGCACGTGGCCGAACCCCAGCCGGACTACGCGGCGATGGACGACGCCAGCTTCGTGGCCGAGGTCGCCGCGCTCGGCACCCTGCCGGCCGCCGCGGCCGCCCATCCGGAGCTGATGGCCACCGCGCTGCCGTCGGCGCGCGCCGACTTCGAGCTGGGCCGCAGCTACCGGTTCCGCGGCCAGGACCGGCTGGCCGTGCCGATCACCGTCGTCGTGGGCGACGAGGATCCGTACCTGTCCGCCGACGGGGTCGCGGCCTGGGCCGAGCTGACCACCGAGCCGGTGCAGGTGGTGACGGTGCCCGGTGGGCACGACCTGCTGGCCCGGGCCGAGCCGCGGCTGCGCGCCGAGGTGCAGGCCGCGGTCGGGGCTGCCGCCGCGCAGCCCGGCACCGGGCCGGCGCCGGAGACCGCAGCGGCACCCGGCGCCCCACAGCCGGCGGTGCGGCGATGAGCGCGCTGCAGGAGTTGCTGGCCGGCCACCCCGCGGTGGCCGCGGCCAGGGTCGTCGGCGGCTGTGCCTACGTCGCCGGCGAGCAGGACCTCGACCCGATCGAGTTGCGCGGCTACCTCAGTCTCGAACTGCCGGACCACGAACTCCCCCGGCACATCGTCCAGGTGGACTCGGTGGACGGCGATCCGCTGCCGGTGCCGGGCGACCGGGACTACGGCTGCTACCAGCCGCCGGCCGATCAGGTCGAGGCGAGGATGGTGCTGCTCTGGCAGGAGTTGCTCGGCCAGCGAAAGCTCGGCGTGCTGGACAACTTCTTCGCGGTCGGCGGCGACTCGCTCGCCGCCGCGAACCTGACCAGCGTGATCCAGCAGTCGTTCGGCGTGAACATCAACCTGATCCAGATCCTGCGCGCCCAGACCGTCGCCGAGCTCTGCGGCGCGGTGCGGGAGCAGCTGGCACACTGCTGATCGAGATCTGCCCGACGCCCACATCGGAAAGTGAGTCATGCCCATGTCCGGTGACAGCACCCGCAGCGTGCATGCCGACGACGAGCTCCGCTCGGGAAGTTCGGTGGCGCCGCCGATCATGCAGAGCGTCACGTTCAGCGCGAGCAGTGACGCCGAGTTCAGCTCGATCGCCACCGCCAGCCGGCCGCCGGAGTTCTACACCCGGTACGGCAACCCCAACCACGCCCAGGTCGCGGCGGTGCTCGCCGAGCTGGAGGGCGGCGAGGCGGGGCTGCTGACCGCCTCCGGGATGGGAGCGGTCAGCACCATCGCGCTGGCGCTGCTGGCCGCGGGCGATCACGTCATCGTGCAGCGCAGCACCTACGGCGGCACCACGTCCCTGGTCACCGGGCTGCTGCACCGGCTCGGCATCGCCTACGACCAGGTGGACCAGACCGACGTCGCGCAGTTCGCGGCGGCGATGCGGCCCACCACCCGGCTGGTGCTGCTCGAGACGCCCAGCAATCCGCTGCTGGAACTCACCGATCTCGCGGCGGTCAGCGAGCTGGCGCACGCCGCGGGGGCGCTGGTGGCCGTCGACAACACCATCGCCACGCCCCTGAACCAGCGGCCGCTGCGACACGGAGCCGACATCGCCTGGCACAGCGGGACGAAGTTCCTCGGCGGCCACTCCGACGTCTCCGCCGGCGTCGTCGTCGCCGAGGCGGATCTGATCGACCGCATCTGGCAGACCTCGATCGTCACCGGATCCACCCTCGGTCCGTTCGACGCCTGGCTGCTGCTTCGCGGGCTGCGCACGCTCGCCCTGCGGGTGCGCCAGCACAACGCGAACGCACTCGGCCTCGCCGAGGCGCTGGCCGCGCACCCGGCGGTCAGCCGGGTGCTGTACCCGGGACTCGCCGGCCATCCCCAGCACGCGCTGGCGTGCCGGCAGATGACCGGCTTCGGCGGCCTGCTCAGCGTCGAGCTGCACGGCGGCCAGCCGGCCGCCGCGGCGCTGCTCGACCGGTTGCGGCTGGCGAAGCGGGCCGCCAGCTTCGGCAGCGTCAGCACGCTGGTGGTCCATCCGCGTTCGATGTGGGCCGGCATCGTGGACAGCGAACAGTTCGACGGGGTCGGCATCTCGGCCGGCCTGGTCCGGATCTCCGCCGGCATCGAGGACTGCCCCGACCTGGTCGCCGACTTCGTCACCGCGCTGGACGGTCTGCCGGGCTGATCGGCCGGCGTCGCGGGGTCAGCTCGCTACCCGGGCGGCCGGCCGGACAATCCGGTGCAGCTGGTCGAGCAACTCGAGCAGCGGCTGGTCGGCGGTCCGGGCGGCCAGCGGGCGCAGGACGTCCCGCTCCGCCCGGTACCAGGCGGCCAGTTCCGCGGTGCCGGCGGGCGTGTGCGGCCGCGCCGACAGCTTCTGCCGGAGCAGGTCGGTGTGGTGCTCGACCACCCGGCCGACCGCCGCCGCCGAATCGGCCGGCGGGCTGGCGCGTTCGGCGAGGAACAGCCGCAGCAGCCGGGGCACCCGGTACCGGTCGAAGCCGAGGGTCTCCAGCAGGCCGGCGTCCACCAGGCGCTCGGCGCCGCCGCGTGCCCCCGCTTCGGTGCGGCCGGTCAGCGCCGACACGGTGCGGACGGTGACCACCGGCAGGTCGAGCGCGCCGAGCAGCGCGAGCAGCGTCTCGGCGCCCGGGTCCGGCCACCGCTGCAGCAGCCGGACACCGTCGGCCAGGCTGGCCCGCACGCTGAGATCCTCATAGGCGAGCAGGTCCAGGCAGCCGGCCGGCTCGCCCAGCCGGGCCGCGACGTCGGCCAGCCGCCAGCTCTGCCGGGCGGCCAGCCAGTAGGCACAGATGCGCAGCGGCAGCGCCAGCTGCTCACACGCCTGGACGATGGACCGGACCGCGGCGGGCTCACCGGCGAGCCGGGCCGGGCCGAGCGCCTGCCGGAGCAGCTCGACGGCGGCCGCGGCGCTCAGCGGGCCGAGCCGGACGTGCACCGGGCCGTCCACCGCCCGCAGCGCGCAGCGGCCGACCACGAGCAGGGCGGCGCCGGGTGGCAGCGGCAGCAACGGGCGCAGCTCGTCGGGGCTGCTGACGTTGTCGAGCACCAGCAGGCTGCCGGCGGCGGGCGGCGACACCGGACCGCCCTCGCCCGCGAGCAGGTCCAGGTAGCCGGTGCCGGCCGGGAACCGCGCCGCCACCCGGTGCCCGGCGCGTAGCGCGAGCGCGGTCTTGCCGGCGCCGGCCAGACCGCCGATGACGCACACCCGGCCGGGGCCGAGGAGCAGCTCGGTGACGGCGGCGACCTGGCCCGGGTCCAGCGCGGCCCGTGGATCGGGAGGCAGCGGCACCGCCGGGTGGCGCCGCCGGTCGGTCACATCCGGCACCCCGCCCGCGTCGCCGGCCGACGGCCAGGTGACGGTCAGCCCGACGGCGCTCGCCGGCTCCATCAGGCGGGCGTCGCCGCGCAGCATGAGCTGCTGCAGGTCGCGCAGCTGCGCGCTGGGTTCGATGCCCAGCTCGTCGACCATCCGGCTGTGCAGGTTGCGGTACACGGCGAGCGCGTCGGCCTGGTTGAGGCAGCGGTAGAGCGCCAGCATGAGGTGCGCGCAGAACCGCTCCCGCAGCGGATGCTGGGCCACCAGCTCGGTCAGGCGCGGCAACAACGCCTCGTGCCGGCCGAGGGTCAGCTCGACCGCCGTGCGGGTCTCGAGCATCGACATCCGGGACTCCTCCAGCCTGGTTCGCTGGGCCACCACCAGCGGCAACGCCGGGACATCGGCGTAGGGAGTGTCACGGAAGAAGGCCAGCGCCTCGTCGAAGGCCCGGACGGCTCCGGTCGGATCGCCGGCCACCAGCCGGGCCCGGGCCACCGCGGCCCGCTCCTCGTACAGCTCGACGTCCAGCGCGCCGGGCGGCAGCAACAGCTGGTAGCCGGTGCTCCTGGTCGTCAGCACCTCGCCGCCCGGATCGCCCAGGACCTTGCGCAGCCGCCAGGCGTAGCCGGTCAGGACCCCCCGGACCCGGGTCGGCGTCCGATCCGGCCAGAGCGCCGCGATCAGCCGTTCGGCCGACACCACCCGGTTGGCGTTCAGCAGCAGCACGGCGAGCAGGGTGCGCTGCTTGGCCGGGCCGATGGCGTGCCAGTGCCGGCCGTCGAAGAATTCCACCGCCCCCAGGATCCGGAACCGGATCGTCCGCGTGGCCGGTCCGGCGGCAGTCACGGCGCGTCGGCGAGACCGGCCTTCGCGGCCAGCTGCCGCCGGTCGATCTTTCCGTTGCCGGAGACCGGGAATCCGTCGACGTGGACGTAGCGGGCCGGGGTCATGTAGCCGGGCAGCCGGCGGCCGACGAACTCGTTGAGCGAGCCGTCCGGCACCTCCTCGTCGCCGGTGTAGAGCGCGCACAGGCGCAGCTCGCCGTCGCCGGCGGCCACCGCCAGCAACACCACGTCGTGCACGCCCGGGTGCTTGCGCAGCAGCGACTCGATTTCGCCGAGCTCGATCCGGTAGCCGTGGATCTTGACCTGGTCGTCGAGGCGTCCCAGGTGGACGAGCTGGCCGCCCTGCACGCGGACCCGGTCACCGGTCCGGTACCAGTGCCGCTCGGTGGGCAGGCCGGGGGCCTCCCGGGCGGCGCCGTCGCCCGGGAGGTAGTCGAGGAACCTGTTCTCGTTCTCGGCCGGGTCGAGGTACCCGGCGAAGCGCTGGCTGCCGCGCACGCAGAGCTCACCATCGTCGGCGGCGATGCCGTCCTCGTCGAGCAGCACCGCCTCCAGGTGCGGGTTGGGGCGCCCGATCGGCACGGTGTCGTTGGCGGTGTCCGGCCAGTGCGCCGGGTCGGCCGGCAGCCGGTATCCGGTGCAGGTGACCGTGAGCTCGGTCGGTCCGTAGAGGTTGTCCAGGGTGCTCCGCGGTGCCGCGGCCAGCCATGCCCGGGCCTGGCTCTGGGTGAGCTGCTCGCCTGCGAACAGGCTGTGGCGCAGGTCCGGCATGCAGCCGGGACGCAGCAGCCGCAGCCGCCTGGCGAGCGAGATCACCGACGGCACCGAGTACCAGTGGGTGATCTGCCGGCCGTTGATGAAGCGCACCGGCGTGAAGATCTCCGAGGCATCGGGCACCACCAGGGTGGCACCGGCGCACCAGGACACGAACATGTCGAAGACCGACGGGTCGAAGGTCAGCTCGAAGGCCTGGGACAGCCGGCAGCCGGGCCCCACCTCGAACCGGTCGATCATGTGGTCCAGGAACTGGCCGAGGTTGCGGTGCCGGATCGGCACCCCCTTCGGCACGCCGGTCGAACCGGAGGTGAACAGCGTGTAGGCGATGTCGTCCGGGCCGGCGACGAGATCGTCCGGCGGGTGGTCGGCCAGGCGGTCCGGCCAGTCATCGACCAGTTCCAGCACCCGCACCGGGCTGCCGGCGGTGACCGCCCCGGCGGTCTCCCGGCCGGCCTCGTCGGCGACCAGCACCCGCACCCCGGCACCGGCGCAGATCACCCGATTGCGCTCGGCCGGAATGCCCGGGCCCAGCGGCACCACCACGGCGCCCAGTCGCAGCGCGGCCAGGTAGCCGGCGTAGGCGGCCAGGCTCCGGCTGGCCAGGATGCCGACGGCTGCCGGGCGGCCACCGGCCACCGCCGCCAGCCGGCCGGCGAGCCGCTCCACCAGCCCGGCCAGCTCGGCGTAGCTCAGTTCGTGGTGCTGCACCTCGATGGCGGGCGCTGCCGGCTGGGCACCCGCGACCCGCGCGAACCGCTCGAACAGGGTGCCGCTCACGTGGTCGGCTCCGTCACCGACAGCTCCCGGTCCGGGGTCGCGGCCAGCGCCGAGTCGGCCGGCTCCGGCTCGTCGGCCGGCGCAATCGCGGCCGAGGTGACCACCTTCAGGAACGGGTAGACCAGGCCGAGGCAGAGCACCGCGAACGCGCCGAAGGCGAGGCGGTAGGAGACGAGCGCGAGCGCACCGGCGGTCGCGGCGGCGACCGGTTGCATGCCCCAGGACACCAGGCGGCTGGCGGCGCTGAAGCGACCCAGCAGCTCCTGCGGCACGAAGGACTGGGTGATCACCCGGGAGTTGACCGTCCACATGGTGCCGCCGGCGCCGGCGACGAAGGCGGCGAGGCCGATGGCCCAGGCCGCTGCCGGCTTGGCCGGCAGCACCGCGGGCAGCCCGACCAGCACGAACGAGCCGACGATGTCGACGAACATGGACCAGCGCCGGCCGAGCAGCCGGTTCACCGGCCCGACGACCGCGCTGCCGGCGACCCCGCCCGCGCCGAGGCAGGCCAGCAGCAGGCCGTACTGGCGGGCGGTGAGCTGCAGCGGGCCGCCGACCGCGTAGACCGGGATGAGCGCGAGCCAGGCGGCCCAGCAGCCCGCCATCACCGTGATCAGCAGGGCCATCGTGCGCAGCAACCGGTGCTGCCAGAGGAAACCCAGGCCGTCCTTGATCTCCTCGTGCACGGCGCGACGCGCGGTGGTGGAGCGCACGGCGAAGTTGCCCGCCAGCAGGGCCAGCAGGATCGCGCCGACGATGTAGATGCTCCCGGTGCTGATCAGCGCCAGGCCGAACCCGGCCGCGACCAGGAACCCGCCGACCGGGGCGCCGAGGAAGCCGTTGCAGAGGTATTCCATGCCGGTGATCCGGGCGCTGGCCCGCTGCCAGTGCCGCCTGGGGACGGCGCTGGGCACGATCGAGGCGGCCGAGACGAGCGCGACCACCTCCGCGACGCCCAGCACGAATGCCATCGCATAGATAAGGGGAAGGGTGAGGGTGTGGGAGAGGAAGGTCGCCAGCAGGACGGCGACCGAGAGCATGCGGACGGTCTCGGCGCCGATCATCAACGTACGGCGATTGAGGCGGTCCACGAATACGCCGACGTGCAGGGCGGCGATGAGCCAGGGCAGGCTCAGCGCGGCCGCCACGGTGGTGATCACTATCGGCGAATGGCTCATGCGCACGGCCAGCAGCGGCAGCGCCACTTTGATGACACCGTCGGCGATATTGGTGGTCGCGGTGAACGACACCAACAGCCATTCGTTGCGCTGGCCCTGGGCTGCGGTGACGGTCGGGGCCTGGCTCGTGCTCATCGCCCGAACGGCACCCGCACTCGGGCCGGAAGCGGCACAACGGACAGGGTCAGACAGGCCGGCATCGGGTCCCCCAGGGTGAGATGTCCGCATACGCTACCGCCTGCCTGCCTCGCGCGGAAGGTCGTCGCGCGATTCCTCCGCGGCACCCCGGCGGGTGGTGGAAGTGACGGCGGAAACCCGCGCGCCATATCGAAATAACATCGCAAAAACATCGGATACCTCGATGCTTTCACCGGGTTAAGCGATTCCCCCGTCGCGCGCCTCAGCATCTTGTGCCCGCTCCCCCACAATGAAAGCCCAAACGTATGTCAGTTTGGACCGACCTCGATTCCGTCATCGGTAACTACGCCTCGCCGGGATTCACCGACACCACACCGTTAGTGGCGGCCGGCCTGGATTCGCTGACCATGTTGCGGGTCGTCGCCGCGGTCGCGGCCGACGACGACACCGAGATCGACGCCTCCCGGCTGGTCGACCTGCGCACCGTCGCGGACCTGAAGGACTGGCTCCGCGCGGTGGCCGGCACCGGCAGGCCGGAGTCCGCGTGCTGACCGAACCGGTCCTCGACAGCCTGCCGGTCACCGATTCCCAGGCCGGCCTGCTGGTCGTGCAGCAACGCACGCCGGCCGCCGCGGTGCTCTACAACCAGCTGGTCCGGTTCGACCTCGACCCGGGCGTGCCCACCGAACGGATCCGGAGCGCGCTGGCCGACCTGGCCCGGATCCAGCCGGCGTTGCGGCAGGTCTTCCAGGTGCTGCCCCAACCGCATGCCCGGCTGGCCGAGCCCGGCGAGCCGGAGCTGCTGGAGCACCGGGCACCGGCGGGGCAGTTCGAGCAGGCGGTCGCCGATGCGGCGGTGCGGATCGGTCGCGCCGAGTTCGACCTGGCGCGCGGGCCGGCCTGCCGGTTCGCGGTGGTCCGCGGCGAGGACGCCAGCGCCCTGCTGCTGTGCTACCACCACATCGTCCTGGACGGCATGTCGACCGGCCCGCTGGTCGCGGACCTGCAGCGGCTGCTGACCGACCCGCCGGCCGGGCAGGACCTGGCCGACCAGCAGGACCGGCGGGAGCGGGCCTTCGCCCACGAACTGCGGGCACAGGTGCGCAGCGGCCAGGCCGCCGGGCTGGCCGAGCGCAGCCGGGACTGGGCCGCCAGGCTGCGCCAGGTGCCGCCGGCCACCCTGGCACCGCTGCCCGGCCGGGCGAGCGAGCCGTCCTTCCTCGGCGACCGGATCGGCTGGTCGCTCGGCGAGGCGGAGGCGGCCGAACTGGACCGGCTGTGCCGGCGACTGCAGCTCACCCCGTTCGTCTTCTTCACCGGTGTCTACAGCACGGTGGTCGCCAGGCACGCCGGCGCCGGCACCGTCCTGATCGGCTCGCCGTTCATGGCCCGCCGGACCGCCGGTGCCTTCGAGCTGGGCGGCTTCTTCGTCAACACGCTGCCGGTGACCGTCGAGGTCGCCTGGGACCGGCCGTTCGCCGACCACCTGGACACGGTGGTGCGCCAGGCCGTCGACCACTGCCGGCGCAACGTCGACATCCCGTTCAACCGGCTGGTCGCCGATGCCCGGCCGGACCGCGGCAGCAACCGCAACCCGCTCTTCAGCTGCATGCTGGCGATGCAGGACGGCATCTCGATCGCGCCGGGTGGCCCGCTGCGCGGTGTCGGCGAACCGGGCAACGGCAGCGCCAAGTTCGACCTCTGGCTGGGGGTCACCCCGGTGGCCGGCGGCTGGCGGCTGGAGCTGGAGTACGACCGCGAGCTGATCGGTCCCGGCATCGCGGACGGGCTGCTCGGCTCGCTGCGGACCGCGGTGCGGCTGGCGCTGGCCGACAGCTCCCGGACCCTCGCCGAGCTGGCCGAGGACGCCTCGGTAGCCGCGAGCCGCCACAGCGACGGCTGGGCCGGCGACGAGCCGCCCGGCGCGCTGCTGGACTGGATCGTCGCCACGGCCGACCGGCTGCCGGACGCCCCGGCGATCGAGGAGGCGGGGCGGCGGCTGACCTACCGGCAGCTGCTGGCCGCCGCCGCGCGGGTGTCGGACGGCCTGGCCGCGCGCGGGATCGGCCCCGGCGACGTCGTCGGGCTGGTGTCGGAGGACCTGGGCGACACCGTGCTCGCGATGCTCGCGGTGCTGCGGCGGGGTGCGGCCTTCCTGCCGCTGGACGCCGGGTTGCCGCTGGAGCGGCTGACCTACATGGCGTCCCGGTCCGGGTGCCGGCTCGTGATCGGCAGCCCCCTGGTGCCATCGGTGCCCGGCGCGACGGTGCGCGAGCTCGACAGCGGGGACCGGCCCCGGACGCCGTCCCTGGCCGACCCGGGCCGACCGGTCTACGTCATGTTCACCTCCGGCTCCACCGGCCAGCCCAAGGGCGTGCTGATGGGCCACGGCCCGCTCGCCAACCTCACCGCCTGGCAGCTCGGCGCGCTGGCGATGACCGCCGAGACCCGGTTCCTGCAGTACGCCCCGCTGGGCTTCGACGTGTCGTTCCAGGAGATCGTGCCGACGCTGGTGGCCGGTGGCACGGTGGTCAGCCGGGCGATCCCGGACCGCCGGCTCTTCCCGGCCCTGGTCGAGCGGATCGCCGACAGCCGGGTCAGCCACCTCTACCTGCCGGCCACCGCGCTGCGCCCGATCGTGCAGCACGCGGCCGGCCACGGCATCCGGCTGCCGGCGTTGCGCTTCGTCTGCGTCTCGGGCGAGCAGCTGCTGGTCGACGACGAGATCGAGCGGTTCTTCACCGAGCACCCGCACTGCCAGCTGGTCAACCTGTACGGGCCCACCGAGACCCACGCGGTGACCTCGCACCGGCTGTCCGCCCGCGACGCCGGCTGGCCCGGGCACGTGCCGATCGGCCTGCCGTACCCCAACGTGTTCGCCTACGTGGTCGACGTCAGCGGGCACCTGGCACCGCCCGGCGTGCCGGGCGAGCTGCACCTGGGCGGCCGGTGCCCGGCCGAGGGCTACCTCAACGACCCGGAGATCACCGCCGAACGCTTCCTGCCCGACCGGTTCGCCGGCACCGCCGGCGCGCGGATGTATCGCACCGGCGATCTCGTGGTGCGCGACGAGCGCGACGTGCTCAGCTACCTCGGCCGGGTCGACAGCCAGGTCAAGATCCGGGGCTACCGGATCGAGCTCGGCGAGATCGAGTCGACGGCGAACCAGGTGCCCTCGGTCCGGCTGTCGGCCGCTGTCGCGCGGGGCTCCGGGGCCGATCGGGAACTCGTGCTGTTCGTGGTGACCGAGCCCGGCCAGCAGTTCGATCCGGCCGGCATCGGCAGCAGGCTCGAGCAGTCGTTGCCCGCCTACATGCGCCCGGCCCGGCTCCACGAGATCGACCGGATCCCGGTCACGCCGACCGGCAAGACCGACCGGGACGCCCTGGTCCTGCGTGCCGACGAGCTGCTCGCCGCGCAGGCGGTGCAGGCGGCCGAGCAACCGGCCGGCTACGCCGACGAGCTGGAGGAGCAGCTCGCGGGCCTGTGGTCCGAGGCGCTGGGCGTGGCCGGCATCGTCCGGGACCGGCCGCTGCTGGAGTACGGCGCCCACTCGCTCAACATCCTCACCGTGCTCGCCGAGGTGCAGCAGCGCTACGGCAGCCCGGTGCCGATGGTGCCCTTCTTCGCCTCGCCCACGGTCGCGACGCTGGCCGAGCTGGTGCGAGCCGGCCGGAGCGACCAGTGACGGCGGCGAGCCGGCTGGTCACCATGGCCGCCGGCGGCGACCGCCCGGCATGCCTGCTGCTGCCGGGCGTCGGCGGCTCCCCCGGGCAGTACCTCGACCTGGCCGGCCGGCTGGCCGGCCGGTTCGGCGTGTACGCGCTGCGCGCCGCCGGCCTGGTCGAGGGCGAGCCGGCCGAGACCTCCGTCCGGCAGATGGCCGGCTCGGCCCTGGCCGCACTCGACCAGGCCGGCCTGCGACCGGACCTGGTGCTCGGCTGGTCGTTCGGCGGGGTGCTGGGCTGGGAGCTGTGCGTGCGCCTGGCGGCGCGCGGCCGGTCGCCGCGCCTGGTCCTGCTCGACAGCTCGCCGTTCCGCCGTCGGGCCACCCCCGCCGCCGACCGGGCGATCGGCCTGCGGATCAGCAGCATGCTCGGCGCGGTGCCGGCGACGGTGGCGCACCGGGTGGCCGCGCTGGTGGCCGTCCAGCTGGCTGCGATGGCCAATCACCAGCCCGCGCAGACCTATTCCGGACCGACGCTGGCCCTGGCCTGCACCGACGAGGAGTTCGGCGACCGCAGCCGGGAACTCGCCCGGTGGGCCGAACTCGCGCCGCGGCTGGTCACCGGCCGGCTGGCCGCCGGCCACTTCGAGGCGCTGCGGGCCGATCGGATCGACGAGCTGGTCGGCCGGCTCGATCCGTTCCTGGCCGCAGGCCTCCTCGCCGGCGAGCCGGCCGCAGCCGGCCCACCCACCGTCGGGGCACCGGGATGACCGGGCAGCAGCTGGCCGTGGTCTCCGGTGGCACCAAGGGCATCGGGCTGGCCCTCAGCGGCCGGCTGGTCAAGCTCGGCTACCGGGTGCTGGCGCCGTTCCGCAGCGACCGGCAGGCGGCCGACCGGGCGGCCGAGCAGCACGGCGAGGCGCTGGTGCCCGTCCAGCTCGACCTCACCCGACCCGAGTCGGTGGCCGAGCACGTCGCCGGCTGGCTGGACCGCCACGGCGCCCCGCGGGTGCTGGTCAACAATGCCGGCGTCAACATCGACCGCCCGTTCCTGTCGATGTCGACGCAGGACTGGCGCACCGTGCTCGACACCAACCTGTCCGCGGTGTTCTACCTGACCCGGGCGCTGGCTCCGGCGATGCTGGCCGCCGATCAGGACGGGGTCATCGTCAACATCGGCGCCACGACTGGCATCCGGCCACGCCGCGACGGAGCCAACTACTGCGCCAGCAAGGCCGGCCTGCTGCAGCTGACCAAGTGCCTGGCGCTCGAACTCGCGCCGCGGGTGCGGGTCAACTGCCTGATCCCCGGCATGACCGAGACCGCCGAGCTGGTGGAGCGATTCCAGCTCGACGACCCGGCACGCCGGCGGGCGGTCCTCGATCAGATCCCGCTCGATCGGATCGGCTCCACCGAGCAGATTGCCGACGCCCTGGAATTCCTGGTCGGCCCGGCCAGCAGCTATGTCACCGGGCAGAAGCTCATCGTCGACGGAGGGCAGTTCATGTGGTGACCGATCTGGACAACGTGCTGGCCACCGCCGCGCAGGCGCGCCGGCTCGCACCGCCGCCGGGGGATCCGCGGTATCAGCGCTACTGCGCCGAACTGGGGCGCCTGCTGGTCCAGGAGTGGGACGCGGTCAGCGCGGCCAACGCCGAGGATCTCGCGCGCGCGGAGGCGGCCGGCCTGCCCGCCGAGCTGCTGGACCGGCTGTCGGTCTCCAAGCGGCACCTCGACGCGCTGGTCGAGCTGACCGCCGAGGTCGGCCGGGCGCTGCCCGTGGTGACCCGTTCGGGAGAGCCGCGGCAGGCCGGCAACGGCATGACGGTGCGCCGGCTGCCGAAACCGCTCGGGGTGCTGCTGATGATCTACGAGGCACGCCCGACGGTGACCGTCGAGGGCACGCTGCTGCCGGTGTCGGTCGGCAACGTGGCCATCCTGCGCGGCGGCTCGGAGACCGCGGCGACCAACGCCGCGTTCGGCGCGATCGCGGCGCGGGCCGCGGCAGCCGCCGGGCTGCCCGACGGCATGGTGCAGGTGCTGACCGAGGTGGACCGGGCCGGCGTCCGGACGCTGCTCGGCCGGCATGACGCGATCGACGTGCTGATCCCGCGGGGCAGCCCGACGCTGATCGAGTTCTGCCAGCGCAGTTCGACCATTCCGGTGCTGGCCAGCGGCGGTGGCGTCAACCACCTCTACGTCGACCGCAGCGCCGACCCGCGGCTGGCCGCGGAGCTGGCGCTGGACAGCAAGCTCTACGAGCCGACCGCCTGCAACACCGTGCAGCTGGTGCTGGCCCACTCCGACATCGCGGCGGAACTGGTCGGCGCGATGGTCGCGGCCGGCCGGGCGGCCGGGTTGACCTGGGCGGTGCGGGTGGACCCGCGGCTCGCCGCCGAGGACGGAGACGGTTTCGGCCGCCTGGACTCCGACCTGGTGACCGTCACCGAGCTGGCGCCGCACGACCTCGGCCGCGAGTTCCTGGACCGCTCGCTCGGCGTGCTGGTGGTGTCCGACCCGGCCGAGGCGATCGGCCACGTCCACCGGTACGGTTCCCGGCACACCGAGGGCATCGTCGCCACCGATCCGGCGGTGATCGAGCAGTTCCTCGGCGCGGTCGACGCGGCCGCGCTGGTGGTCAACGGGTCGATGCGGCTGCACGACGGCCGCACCATGTCGCTCGGCCCGGAGCTGTCCATCGGCACCGGCAGGTTGCACGTGCGCGGGCCGGTCGGCCTGTCGGCACTGCTCACCTACAGCTGGGTGATCGAGGGCAACGGCGCCGTCCGCGGCCTGCCGGAGGCGACCTCGTGAGCGGGGCCAGCCGGGCGGAGGTCAGCACGCTGGTCAAGCAGCTGGTGCTGCGCGAGTCGCGGTTGTCCATCCCGCCCAGCGCGATCGCCGACGACGAGCCGCTCAACGGCGAGCTGCTGAAGGTGAACTCGCTCGGCTTCCTCGGCATGCTCGTCCATCTGGAGGATGAGCTGGACGTGCAGCTGCCGGACGACCTGTTCGCCGGCCGGACGTTCGGGACCGTGGCCGACCTGATCGACGTGGTGGCCGGCCAGGTGGCCGGCCCGTCCGGCGACGGGGGCCGGCCGTGACTCGGCTTCCCGGCCGCTGGCGCAGCGTGCTGCCCAGCCTCGGCTACGAGCTGCCGCCGGACCTGACGCCCGACAGCAGCTCCGGCCCGATCACCGCGGGCATCCCGCTGGAGCTGATCCGGCAGAGCATCTCCCGGCGGGAGTACTGGGAGATTCCCGAACCGGTGCTCGAGCAGTACCGGCGGTACCGGCCGTCACCGCTGTGGCGGGCACGCGGGTACGAGCAGGCGATCGGGTCCCGGGTGCCGATCTGGGTCAAGTACGAGGGCGGCAACATCTCCGGCAGCCACAAGCTCAACACGGCGCTGGCGCAGGCCTACTACTACCAGCGCGCCGGCTACTCCGAACTGGTCACCGGCACCGGCGCCGGCCAGTGGGGCACCGCGCTGGCCGCCGCGTGCGCGGTGTTCGGCATGTCGTGCACCGTGTTCATGGTCGGCCACAGCCTGCGCAGCAAGCCGTACCGGGGCAGCCTGATGCGACTGCTCGGGGCGACGGTGCACGCCAGCCCGAGCCCGCTCACCGACCTCGGTGTGCTGGCCGGCTCGGGCGCCGCGGACCGCAACAGCCTGTCGCTGGCGATCGGCGAGGCGGTCGAGCATGCCCGGGGCGGCCAGGGCCGGGCGTTCTGCATCGGCAGCGGCGAGACCTACAGCATCCTGCACCAGTCGGTGATCGGCTTGGAAGCGATCGACCAGCTGGCCGAGGCCGGCGCCACCGTCGACACCGTGGTCGGCTGCGTCGGGGCCGGTTCGAACTTCGGCGGCGTCGCGCTGCCGTTCTTCGCGGCCGGGCCCGGCGCCACCCGGCTGGTCGCGGCCGAGTCGAGCGCCACGCCGAAGCTGACCCGCGGGATCTATGCCTACGACCGCACCGATGCCACCGGGACCAGCCCGCTGGAGGCGATGTACACGGTGGGCAGCGGCTTCGCCATCCCGCCGTCGCACTCGGCCGGCCTGCGCTACCACGGCGCGGCGAAGTTGCTGTCGGCGATGCGGCGCCGGGACCAGATCGA
Source organism: Jatrophihabitans sp. (assembly GCA_035507775.1). Classification (GTDB taxonomy): domain Bacteria; phylum Actinomycetota; class Actinomycetes; order Mycobacteriales; family Jatrophihabitantaceae; genus Jatrophihabitans_A. The sequence goes on along the minus strand of DATJNU010000162.1, from coordinate 15,695 downwards.
GGCGCTGGCGGTCGGCCAGCAGCAGGCGCTGACCGCGGGCCGGACGTTCACCCGGACCGAGCTGGTGGTGCCGGCACCCGAGTCCGGGCACGCCCTCGCCGCCGCGGCGGCGCTGGCCGTCGGTGACGGGCCGCTGGCCCCGTCCCGCGCCGGCATCCTCGTCTGCGTCAGCGGGCACGGCCTGCTCGACCTGGCGGCCTACGACCGGTCCGAGGCCGGCGACACCGCCGACCAGGCGGCCGACGAGGCGAGCCTGCGCGCGGCGGTGGCGGACCTGCGACCGGTGCTGGACCTCGACCTGCTGGACGGGGCGAGATGAGCCCGAGCACCGCCGTGGCCACCCGCAGCCGCACCTGGACCCCGCTGCTCGCCGGCCTGCGGTCGGAGTCGATGGACTGCCTGCAGGTGAACCTGGCCGCGCTGGCCGACCAGGCCTACGGCCCGGGCAGCCACCTGGCGCTGGGGGCCTGGCTCCGGCTGCCGCTGGTGGCCGGTCCGGACAGCTTGCTCGAGGCATCGGTGCCGCTGGCCGAGCGGCTGGCCGAGGCCGGCCACCTGCTCGGGCTGGCGGTGGCCGAGCGGCAGGACGGGACGACCGGCGACGCGCTGGTGCGGTCGGCGGGTGCGGCCGCGCCGGCCTACGTGGTCGCCGACGCCCACGCCATGGGCTGGCTGCCGATGGCCGGCAAGCAGCACCTGCAGCACAGCTTCCTGCTGGTCGGCGCCGGTTCCGACTGCCTGGTGGCCGACGGCTACCACAACTCGACACCGTGGGGGGACGCCCGGCCCGGGGTCTGGCGGGTGCCGTCGGCGGAGCTGGCCGCGGCGGCGACGCCGGCCACGGTGCTGCGGTTCACCCCGCTCGGCCTGCCCGCGTTGCCGATCGAGCAGGTCGCCGTCGGCAACGCGGCCGCGCTCGCCGGCACGCTGCCGTTGATCCCGGACTACCTCGCCGGGCTGCGCGAGCACCGGACCGAGCAGGGCGTGATCGACCGGATCGTGCTCGACAGCTGGCTGCTGGGCCGCGGTCGCGACCTGCACGCGCGCTGGCTCGACTCGGCGCTGCCGGGCAGCCCGGTGGCTGCCGCGGCGCTGGCGCGGGCCGAGGCCTGGGCGGGGTTCACGCTGCAGACCTTCGTCGCCGCCCGGCGCACCCAGCGCGGCACCCCGCTGGCGGACTCGCTGTTCGACGACCTGGCCGCGCTGCTCCTCGGCGACGCCGAGTTCGCGCGTGAATCGGCCGAGCCGCTGGTGCACCAGGTGCTCGTCGAGGAGCTGTCGGCGCTGCTGCCCGGCGACGGTCGGCTGGCGCTGGCCGGTGACCCCGCCGAGGTGGTGCTGCGGGAGCTGCCCAACTTCAGCTCCTTCCGCCTGGTCGACCTGATCGGCCGGACCGAGGACCGGTTGGCCGTCCAGCTGGATCCCGACCGGCTGGCCGGCGACAGCCTGCGGACGCTGGCCGGCCTGCAAGAGCTGTTCCTGCCGGTCCGGCGAGAGGTTCTCATGTCATGACAGCCACCCTCATGCATCACCTCCTCGACGACGCCGCCGCCGAGCACCCGGACGCCGTCGCGGTGGCGCGGGCCGGCTCGGAGCCGGCCGGCGGCCCGGCGCAGCTGACCTACGCCGAGCTCGCCGCCGCCGGCGGCCGGATCGCGGGCTGGCTGGCCCGGCGCGGGGTGCGGCGGGGCGACCGGGTGCTGCTGGTGCTGCCCAACGACCCGCTGGTGCTGGCCCTGGCCTACGGCTGTTCCCGGATCGGCGCCGTGTTCAGCATCCTCAACGACCAGACGGTCATCCTGACCCATTACCTCGACGACGCCGAGCCGGCGCTGGTCGTCGTCACCGACCCGCACCGAGCCGCCGCGGCCACCGGTGAGCGCGGGATCGCGCTGGCGGGGCTGGCCGAGGTCGCCGACGTCGCGCTGGGCCGCGCCGGGGTGCCCGGCGAGCTGCCCGGGCCACCGCTGGCGGTCGACCCGGTCTGCCTGATCTACACCTCCGGCAGCACCGGGATGCCGAAGGCGGTGGTCACCACCCACGCCCAGCTGGTCTTCGCCGCCACGGCGATCCAGTCGCGGCTGGACTACCGGCCGACCGACGTGGTGTATTGCCCGCTGCCGCTGTCCTTCGACTACGGCATGTACCAGTTCCTGCTCACCCCGCAGGCCGGTGCCCGGCTGCAGCTGGGGCGGCCGGGCGATGCCGGGCCGACGCTCCTCAGGTCGCTCGCGGACTGCGGCGCCACGGTGCTCCCCGCGGTGCCCAGCCTGGCCGCGGGCCTGGCCAGGCTGCTGTCCCGGCCGACGGCCGCCCGGCCGCCGCTGCGGCTGCTCACCAACACCGGTGCCGCGATGCAGCCGGAGGTGCTGCGCGAGCTGCGGGCCCGGATCCCGGGCCTGCAGGTGCAGCTGATGTTCGGCCTGACCGAGTGCAAGCGCGCGACGATCATGGGCAAGGACGACGACCTGAGCCGGCCCGGTGCCTGCGGCCAGGCGCTGCCCGGCACCGAGGTGTTCACCGTCGATGCGGCCGGCCACCGGCAACCACCCGGCGAGGTGGGCGAGATCGTGGTGCGCGGCCCCAACGTGATGGCCGGCTACTGGCGCCGCCCCGAGCTGACCGAGCAGCGGTTCCCCCGCGCGGACGGCCTGTTCCCGCAGCTGCGCACCGGGGACCACGGCTGGCTGGACGACGACGGCTACCTGTACTTCGTCGGGCGGCGGGACGACCTCTACAAGGAGCACGGCACCCGGATCAGCGTGACCGAGGTCGAGGCGGCCGCGCACCGGGTTCCCGGCGTCGAGGCGGCCGCCGTGCTGCCACCGTCGGCCGGCGACTACGGCGCCACCCTGTGCGCGGTGTCCCAGCTCGGCCCGGAGCAGGTGCTGGTCGCGCTGCGCACCGAGCTGGACGACCTGAAAGCGCCCCGGGTGTGCCACATCGTGCCGGAGATTCCCCTGTCGGCCAACGGAAAGGTCGATCGAGCCGGGTTGGCCGCGCTGATCGGGGCGCAGCCGCCGGCACCGGCGGCCGGGGCGGAGGAGCGAGCACGTGCTGGACGCTGACCTGCTGGCCACCCTGCCGACCCCGGCCTACGTCTACGACCTGGACGAGGTCCGGCGCAGCCACGGCCTGCTGCGCGCCGCGCTGCCGGCCGCGAGCGAGCTCTACTTCTCGCTGAAGGCCAATCCGCATCCGGCCGTGGTCGGCACGCTGCGCGAGCTGGGTTGCCGGGCCGAGGTCTGCTCCCCCGGCGAGCTGGCGGTCGCGCTCGAAGCCGGCGCCGAGCCGGCGGACATCCTCTACACCGGACCGGGCAAACGGGACCAGGACCTGCTGGACGCGATCAAGGCCGGCGTCACCTGGTTCTCCGTCGACTCCCCGTACGGCCTGGATCAGCTGGACGCGGTGGCCGGCTCGCTCGGCGCGCAGGTCCGGGCGATCCTCCGGGTGAACGACGACTCGCCGGTGCCCGGCCAGTCGCTGACCATGACGGGCGTGGCGTCGCAGTTCGGTGCCGATGCCGCCTGGGTGCTCGCCGAGCCTGGCCGGTTCGGCCCGCGCGCCCACGTCCGGCCGGGCGGCCTGCACCTGTACATGGGCAGCAACAGCGACAGCGAGGCCACGCTCTGGCGGCAGTTCGAGCAGAGCATCCGCACCGCGCACCGGCTGGTCGAGGCGACCGGGACGGAGCTGGAGCTGCTCGACCTCGGCGGCGGGTTCGGCGCGCCGTTCGCCCGCGCGGGGGTGCTGCCGGTGTTCGACGAGCTCGCCGGCCGGCTCGGCACGGCCCTCGACGAGGCGTTCGCCGGCTGGCGCGACGGCAGCCCGGTGGTGGCCTTCGAGTCCGGCCGCTACCTGACCGCCACCTGCGGCTCGCTGCTCACCCGGGTCCTCGATGCCAAGCGCTCCCAGGGCCAGCAGATCGTGGTGCTGGAGTCGGGCATCAACCACCTCGGCGGCATGTCCGGCCTGCGCCGGGTGGCGCCGATCGTGCCGGACCTGCTGGTCGGGCCCGGCGCCGGCGAGCCGGTCGCCGGCACGGTGATAGCCGGGCCGCTGTGCACTCCGCTGGACAGCTGGGCCCGCGCGGCGACGGTCCCCCCGCTCGCCCCCGGCGACCTGGTGGTGGTGCCGAACGTGGGGGCCTACGGGCTGTACGCCAGCCTGGTCGGCTTCCTCGGGCACCCCCTGCCGGACGAGGTGGTCGTCGCCGGCGGGCAGGTGTGCCAGCGATCCCGCATCGAGCTTTCCCGACGAACCGTTCCTACTTTCGAATAGGGGTTGATCTGCAATGGACAGCGATTTTCCAGCGGTACTCCGGCCGTTCCTCAAGTACGCCGGCACGCACGAGATCAACGCGGACACGTCACTGCGCGAGATGGGCCTGGACTCGATGCGGGCGATCGAGCTGCTGTTCGCCATCGAGGACACCTACGCGGTCGCGATGCCGGACGAGTTCCTGACCGACATGACGTTCGAGACCGCGGGCAACCTGTGGGGAATCATCGCCTCGCTGCAATCGGGGTCGGAGCGTCCCTGATGACCGGCACCCTGCGCACCGGCCTCGACCTGGCGCTCGGCGAGGTGCTGGCCGCGGTCGACGACCATGCGCCGGGAGCCGACGACGGCGCCGTCTTCCCGGTGCAGGCACTCGATGCCATGCGGTCGACCGGGCTGCTCGGGCTCTGCGTGCCGGCCGAGCACGGCGGCGGGGGCGGCACGCTGGCCGACCTGGTCGACGTGACCGTCGAGCTGGCCCGCCACGACATGTCGGTGGCGATGATCTTCGCGATGCACTGCCAGCAGGTGCTGACCGTCGTCCGGCACGCCGAGGAGCCGCTGCGCGACCGGCTGCTCGGCGAGCTGGCCCCGGGTCGGCACTACCTCGCCTCGGTGACCACCGAACGGGGCAAGGGCGGCCACCTGCTCAGCTCCGAGTCGGAGACCAGCATCGCTGCCGACCGGCTGGTCATCGACCGGGACGCGCCGATCGTGACCGGCGGCCTGCACGCCGACGGCTTCCTGATCACCGTCCTGACCCCGGAGGCCATCTCGCCGGCCCAGGTGTCGCTGGTCTACGCCGACCGCGCCGACCTGCAGATCGCCGAACTCGGTGGCTGGCAGCCGCTGGGCATGCGGGCCACCCAGAGCGTCCCGATGCGGCTGACCGGATCGGTGCCGGCCGGCCAGGTCATCGGCGCGGCCGGCGGCTTCCACGACATCGTCGCCCGGACCTTCGGCCCGCTGGCGCACCTCGGCTGGTCGGCCGCGTGGCTGGGCACGGCCACCGGCGCGCTGTCCCGGGTGCTGCAATACCTGCGCAGCGACTCCGGGCGCAAGCAGTACGACGTCTCCTCGGAGTTGCTGCTGACCCGCATCGCGCGCGTCCGGTCCCGGCTGGAGACGGTGAATGCCCTGCTGCAGCAGGCGATCCGCTGCTGGGAGGAGTACCCGGACCTGTCCGGCGCGCCGGCCCAGCTGCTCATCAACACGCTCAAGATCCAGGCCGCCGAGCAGTGCTTCGCCGCGGCGGACGAGCTGATGGAACTGGCCGGCCTGCGCCTCGGCTATCTGCGCGACTCGCCGTTGCAGCTGGAGCGGGTGTTCCGGGACCTGCGCTCGGCGTCGCTGAACTACGGCAACGACCGGCTCTACCTGGTCAACGGTGCACTCGCGCTGCGGGATCGGCAGGTGCACTTTGCCTGAACCGGCCGCGGTGCCGTCCGGGTTCGCGGCCGGCGTGACGGCGGCGCTGGCCGAGACCCCCGACGCCGACCCGCGCCGGCTCTGGCAGGCCCTCGGCCGGCACGGCGTGCTCACCGCCCTCTTCACGGCCGGCGACCGGTTCCCGCGGGCCGACCGGGTCGGCGAGCTGCTCGCCGCGCTGGATGCCCGGCTGCCGGTCGGCACCGTGCTGTCGGTGTGCGTGCAGGTGGCGACCGCGCTGCCGATCCTGCGCGAGCACAGTGCCGACAGGCCCGACCTGCGGACGGTGACCGAGGCGGCCCTGGCCGGCCGGTCGATGCTGGCGCTGGCCGCGACCGATGCCCACGGCGCCGGCTCCGACCTGATGAGCCTGGCCACGACCGCCACGCTGACCGGCGACCGGGTGGTGCTCTCCGGCGGCAAGCAGTGGATCACCAACGCCTGCACGGCCGATCACGCCCTGGTGCTGGCCCGGCACAGCCCGCGGCCGCACTTCACCAGCTTCCTCTGGGTGCTGGTGCCGATGGACCGGCCCGGGGTGCGGGCCACGCCGGCGCCGACCGGCCTGTTCGACGGGGCCGGGGTCGGCAGCATCGACCTCGACGAGGTGAGCCTCGACCGGGCCATGCTGGTGGGCTCGCCGGGCCGGGGCCTGCCGACCTTCCTCCGGCACGTGACCACCGAGCGGCTGGCCGGCGGCCTGTGGGCCGCGGCGATCTGCCGCCGGGTGCTGGCCGGCACCCGGGAAGCGCTGGCCGGCCGGCCGCTGGCGGGCGGCTCGGTGTGGGACGCGCCTGCCGTGCAGCACCGCTTTGCCCGATGCCTGCAGCTGAAATGGCAGATCGAGGCTGCCTGCACCCAGCTGCTGGCGGCGCCACCGAGCACGGCGATGGTGCAGGGCATGCTGCTCAAGGCCACCGTCGCGCAGAACCTCGACGCGGTGCTCGGCGAGTGCGGGCAGCTGCTGGGCAGCCGGGCCTTCGAGACCGGCGGGGTGGCGCAGCTGCGCGCCGAGACCGCGATGTTCGGCATCGCCGGCGGGGCCAGCGGCGCCATGCTCGCGGGCATCGCCGATCACGCAGCGGACCTGCTGGCATGATGCCGCCGACCACGTTCCGGCCCGCGGCGGGCGTGTGCGCGGCGGTGGCCGACCAGCGCGCGCTGGCCGGCACCGCGGCGGCGGCCCCGGACGTCCTCGCCACCCGGGGCTCGCCGGCGTGGAAGGCCGCCGAGCAGCTGGCCGCCCGGGCGCTGCTGCGCCGGCTGCTCGCCGCCGAGTACGGCGACCGGACGGCGGAGCTGCCGATCGCGGCCAGGCCGTCCGGCCAGCCTTACCTCCGGCAGCGGCCCGACCTGGCCATCAGCCTGTCCCACGACGGCGGTTACGTGGCGGTCGCGGTCGGCCGCGAGGTGGCGGTGGGCATCGACGTGCAGCAGCCGGTGCCGGTGGCCGACGCGGTGATCCGGCGCTGTTGCGGTGCGGCCGGCCAGCGCGAGCTGGCCCGGCTGGCCCGGCGGCAGTCGCTGGCCGAGTTCGCCCGTATCTGGACGGTGCAGGAGGCGTGCGTCAAGCTGACCGGCGCCGGCCTGGCAGGCCGGCCGTGGTCGGTGCCGGTCGCGGTCGGCCAGTGGACCGGCCGGTGGCGGGGTGGTGGCTGGCAGAGCCTGCCCGGCGCCGGCCCGTTCCCGGTGAGCATCGCCTACCGCCAGGAGCAGTCATGATCGAGCTGGATCGCCGGTTCACCGGGTTGAGCTGTTATACCAGCAACCTCGTCGGTTATCTGGCCGCCGAGTTCGAGGACGCTCCCCGCCGCTTCGCCGAGTCGGTGCGGCTGGCCGTCCGGACGGACCTGCCCGGCGAGCTCGACTTCCTGCACAACCAGCCGGGGCTCGACCGGCTGCCCGACGGCACCCGGCTGGGCTACGCCGCCGGCTCCGACCGGGCGCACGTGCTCGGCGAGCTCCAGGCCGAACTGCGCCGCCACGGGCGGTGCCTGGCGGTCGTCGACAACTCCCGGCTGCCGTGGTCGCCGGGCTACGGCACGAGCGCCTCCGCGCCGCACTGGATCCTGCTGGGCGAGCAGGCCGGCGACGGCTGGCACGTCACCGACACGTTCGGCGGGCTGCTGCCGGCCGGCGAGCAGGAGCCGTACCAGGGGTGGCTGACCACCGCCGAGCTGCTGGCGGCGATGGGGCCACCGGCGCGCTGGCGGCCGGAGCAGCGGCGACGCAACAGCCTGGTCTTCGGCTACCCCTGCCCGCAGCCCGAAGGGGCCGAGCTGCTCTGGCTGCGCAGGGAAGCCGACCCGGGCAGCGCCCCGGCCGAGCCCTCCGGCACCTGGCTCACCACCGACCGGGAGGTGCTGCCGTTCCTGGCGCAGTACTTCGTCGACGAGGGCGAGCACGCGGCGAGATATCTCGACGACCTGTGGGCGGCCGCCAACCATCGGGCCTTTCGGCACCGGATGCACGGGAACGAGACCGCAGAGCTCGCCTGGTCCCGGCTGCCGGCCGCGTTGCGGTTCGCCGTCGACTCCGCGCGCCGGCAGCGGCCGCGCTGGTCGATGGTGCAGACCACGATGGCCCACCTGCTCGAGCTGGAGACCGGGCTCTCCGCCGGCTGCGCGGCAGCCGACACCGCGTCACCGACCGAGAACCGATGAGGAGCCATGAGCGCCGACGAGATCACCGTCATTCCGGCCACGGCGATGCAGGAGTCGCTGTGGTGGATCCACCAGCGGGCCAGGGACAAGTCGGTCTACAACCTGACCTGGCGGCTGACCTGCGACGGGCCGCTCGACCTGGCCGCGCTGCGGCTCGCCTGGCAGGCCGTCGTCGGTCGGCACGAGACGCTGCGAGGCTGCCTGCGGCGCGAGCAGGATCGGCTGGAGTTCGTGGTGGCGCCCCGGCTGGCGGCGCGGTTCGGCACGATCGCGGTCGACGACCCGGGGCCGCTCGACGGAGCCGAGCTGCTGCGGCTGATCGCCGAGGAGGTGCAGAGCCAGGTCCTCGACCTGGCCCGGCCGGGCCTGGCCCGGCTGACCGCGGTGCGGGTGGGTGACGCGCACGAGCTGCTGATCACCGCCCACCACGTGGTCTCCGACGGCTGGGCGATGCAGTTGCTGATCGAGGATCTCTCCCACGCCTACGGCGCGGTGCGGGCCGGCCGGCAGCCGGAGTTCGCCGACGAGCCGGTCAGCTTCGCCGACTACGCGCACGAGCAACGGCGGGCCGCCGACGGTGCTTGGCGGGACGGCGTGGAGTACTGGCGGGAGTTGCTCGACGGGGCCACCGCGAGCACCATCGCAGCCGACCAGCACGGCGAGTTCCTGGCCGGCTCGGCCGGCGCGGTGCTGCACTACGTCTTCAGCGAGGAGGCGACCGCGGGCATCACCGCCCTGGCCCGGGCCACCCACGCGACCCCGTTCGCGATCATGCTGGGCGCGCTCAAGGTGGTACTCAGCCGCGGCGGCGCCGGTTCCGACGTGGCCGTCGGGATCGTGGTCGCCAACCGGATGACCGCCGCCGAGCAGCGGCTGGTCGGCTACACCGCGAACCTGTGCGTCGCGCGCACCGCGGTGGACGGCGGGGACACCGTCGCCGAGGTGGTCGCCCGCGTCCGCGACGCCATGTGGCTGATGCTCGCCCACCAGAGCGTGCCCTACCCGACGGTGTTCACCGAGCTGTCGGAGCAGACCCAGCAGGGGTTGACCGACACCCCGCCGCTGCTGCTGAGCTACCTCGGCGGCATCGGCGACGACCTGGCCCTGGACGACGTGCGCCTGCACCGCAACCCCAGCCGGAACCGGGCGGCCCGGGCCGACATCACGACGACCTTCTGGGCGGCGGGCGAGACGTACCAGGCCGAGATCGAGTACAACACCAGCCGGTACCGGGCGGCGACGGTGCTCGCCCTGCTGCACGACCTCGACGAGGTGCTGGCGATCGCCGGTGAGGAGCCGGCGACCACGGTGGAGTTCCTGACCCTGTCGTCCCGCGCGGTGCCGAGCCGGCTGGACCACCACCGGAGCGACGGCCGGCGCGGCACGGCGTCGCTGCCGACCGGCGCGGGCTGGCAGCCGGTCGTCGATGCCTGGACCGAGTTGCTCGGTGCGCCACCGGCCGGCCCGGACGCCGACTTCTTCGACGCGGGAGGCAATTCGCTGCGGGTGTTGCGGCTCGCCGAGCTGCTCGAGGCCGCCGGTGGCCGCCGGCTGGAGCTGCTGGGCTGGCTGGCCGAGCCGACCCCGCGGCGGCTGGTGGACCAGTTCGGAGCGTCGGGCCAGGCGGCCGAACCGCCCGGCCCCGGCACTCCCACCGGTTCCATCCACCGCCTGGCCGAGGGCGCCGGCCCGCACCTGCACCTGCTGCCCGGCGCGGGCGGCGGCGTGACGGACTACCGCGACCTGGTGGCCGCGCTGCCCGGCGACTGGCAGGTGACCATGTCGGTCGTGGACGCGCCGGCCGACGATCCGGAACCGGTCACGGTGCCGGCGCTGGCCAGGCACCATCTGGCGGCGCTGACCGCGGCCGGCCTGCGACCGGACGTCATCGGTGGCTGGTCGCTGGGCGGCCAGCTCGCCTACGAGATCGTCGCCGGCCTGCCCGAGCCGCGTCCGAGGCTGCTGGTGATCGACTCGACGCCGCCGCAGGGGCACGCCGCGGGGCAGCCGCCGGCCGCGTCCAGCAGGCTGGCGTTCGACAGCTTCGCCGAGGTGATCTGCGAGTCGGCCGGCCTGGCCGGGGTGCCGGTGCCACAGACCGACGGCGACCCGGACCTGGCGGTCGGCGCGCTGGCCGCGCTGCTCACGGCGGCCGGCGAGCCGACCAGCGGGCACGCCCTGCGCGGCCGGTGGCGCGAGTACCACCGGCAGGCGCAGGCGGTGGTCGGCTACCTGCGGACGGACCGGATCCGGGCCGAGGCGCTGATCGTCGGCGCGGCGCTGTCGGAGCCGCACCTGGCGGCGTGGGCCGAGCGGGTCAGCCGGCCCTCGGTGGTCCGGCTCCCGGCTGGTCACTACGGCGTGCTGCGCGCGACCGCGGCCGAACTCTCCGCCGCGGTGGCGGCCTGGGTAGCCGGTGCCGTGCCGGGCGAGGTCCTGTCCGGCTAGTCGCGGGAGTCCATGACGCTGGTGAGGCCACGTCGCGATCGCTGGGCTGCCCACCTGTTCGCCGGGCGAGCAGCCGTCCCGCACGGCGCGGCGATCCCGCCGGATAAGACAAGATAATTTCCCCCCTTGTCACATTTCACATAGGAAGTTATGGTCTATCCGTCTAGGGAAGATGTCCGACTTTCCGGGATGGTCACATGAGAAAGCACACCTCACCAATTGCGGATCAGACTGCCGGTCCCACCGCCAGTCCGCCGTGAATTCCACCGACTGAGTACGGTCCCGAACACACCACCAAGCCCGTGTGAACGCTCGTACTCCTCATCTCCAGTGCACACTCGCCTGACCCTGCCGGCACATCGCCGGCCAGAGCCGACGGGTGAGCAATTCACGGTCGAGTGACTGCTCGATCGAACCTGCGTTGCGGCTATTTCGAAGAATTGCCACGTGCCGACGCGCGCCACCGGCGTGGGTATCGACAATTCCTCGACACGGCACCACTCACCATGCCTGGGAAGAGTAATTCGTGCTGCCCGCCCATGGGATGCACGCGAAGAAGGGAAAGGGCAACGATGCGGAACTCCGTTGGCGCCGACCCCGCCGGGTCGAATCACGTTTCCCTGCGGGAGGCTCCGATCGAGGTCCTGGTCCAGGTGCCGCTTCCGACCACCACGGCCGAGGGCGAGCCCCCGGTGATCACCGCCTTCGGGCACGGCCTCAGCCGCGAGCACGTCGCGATGGTCTTCGGCACGCTGAGCGAGCAGGCCGCGCCGCTGGTACGCATCCACAGCGAGTGCCTGACCGGAGACGTGTTCGCCTCCGCCCGCTGCGACTGCGGACCACAACTGCAGGAGGCGCTCTCCACCCTCCGCAGCCACGGCGGGGTGCTGCTCTACATGCGCCAGGAGGGCCGCGGCATCGGCCTCTACCGCAAGCTGCAGGCCTACGCCCTGCAGGACGAGGGGCTGGACACCTACGAGGCAAACCAGGCGCTCGGTCTGGCCGCGGACGCCCGCGACTTCAGCGAGGCGGCGTGGATCCTGCAGGCGCTCGGCGTCCGGAGCTGCCGGCTGCTCACCAACAATCCCGACAAGGTCGAGCAGCTCCAGGCACACGGTGTCGAGGTCGTGGAGCGGGTCTCCACCGGCGTCTACGCCAGCCCGGCCAACTACCGCTACCTGGCCACCAAGAAACGTCGTGCCCTGCACGCGATCGAGCTGCCCGAGTTCGAAGACCTCACCTGACCCGACCCGAGCCGAACTGGAGGAGCGATGATCGCCCACAGCAGTCCCATCAGTGGGGTGGCCTGCGCCCCCGGCTGGATAGCCACGGCCGGCTATGACAACCAGGTCATCCTCTGGCAGGACGTCACGCCGCCGCGGGCGCTGTACCGCGCGTCCCATGACCACCTGGCCAACCAGTGCGCCTTCAGCCCCGACGGGAGCCTGCTGGTCACCGCCTCCAGCGACTACAGCGCGCGCATCTGGTCCGTGCCCGAGCTGCGGCTGCGGTCGGTGCTCGGCCCGCACGACGACGATGTCGAGATGGCCGTGTTCGATCCGGCCGGCACCCGCGTGGCGACGGCGAGCAGGGACCATCGCGTCCGGGTGTTCGACCTCGACGGACGCCTGCTGACCACCTGCACCGGCCACACCGCCGACGTGATCAGCGTGGAGTGGAGCGCCGACGGCACCGGCCTGGTCTCCTCCAGCGACGACGGCACCATCAAGCGTTGGTCGCTGCCCGACGGGCGGCTGATCGACGAGATCGACCTGTGCGGCGTCGAGACGGACACCGTCGTCCTGCTGCCCGACGGATCGGTGATCGCCGGCAACGACGACGGGGCTCTCGTGGTGGTGGACGCCGACGGCGCCCAGCGCCGGATATCGGCACACCGGGCCGGGATCAAGCGACTGGTCCTCAACGGTGGTCGTGACCTGCTGGTGAGCCTGAGCTATGACCGCTCGGCCCGGATCTGGCAGCTCGCCGACGGCGAGCTGATCCTGCAGGCCGAGACCACCTTCCCCGACGACGTGTGGCCGCGGTCGGCGGCGTTCGCCGACGAACACCGCCTGGTCTTCGGCACGTTCGGGTCCACCTACCGCTGCTTCGATCTGGTGGGCGGCACCTGGGACGAGGCGGCGGCGCCGACCGCGGGGCTGAACGCGGTGTGCGCCGACTCGCCAGGCGCGGGGCTGCTCACCATCGGCGACGCCGGCCGGTGCCAGCTGCGCGAGAGTGCCGGCGCCCTGCCCCGGGAGCAGTCACACCCGGGCACGCTGTGCAACTTCCTGACCCGGGTCGGGGACACGGTCGTGACCGGTGGCCAGCTGGGAATCCTCTACGACGCCCGCACCGGCCGTGCCCTGCACCAGCACAGCAGCCCGCTGAACTGCGGCGCCGAGTACCACCGGGCCGGTCAGCAGCCCTGGGCCGTGGTCGGCACCTACACCGGCGAGGGCCTGGTGCTGCGGCTGGCCGGCGGCGAGGCCGAAGCCGTCCACGAGCTGAGGCTGTTCGACAACGCGGTCAAGGGCGTCGCGATCGACGGGGACGTCCTCTTCGCGGTGTGCGCCGACACGAGCGCGACCTGGTGGGATCTGGCCGGGCTGCAGCCGCTGCGCACCGTGCCGGCGGCCCACTCGCGGATCGCCAACGGCTGCTTCAGCCTCGGCGGCGGCGTCTTCGCCAGCGTCGGGCGCGACCTGGCGCTGCGCATCTGGCAACCCGACGGCAGCGTCGACCTGCGCGAGACCCCGCACCCGAACTCGATCAAGTGCGGCGCCGCGAGCCCCGACGGGCGCTGGGTGGCAACCGGGGGCTACCACGGGCTGGTCGCCGTCCTCGACCTGGTGACGGGCACCTGGTCGACGAGCCGGCCGACCACCGCCGGGATCTCGAGCCTGACCTGGCACCCCGCCCGGGGCGCCTTCGTGGCCAGCTCCTACGACGGCAGGCTCTACGAGATCGCTCCGGCGGTGGCCCCGTGAGCCTGATCGATCGGACCGTCACCGCCGCGGAGTTCGACCTGGAACTGGCCGGCTCCCTCAACGAGCTGAGCGATCGCATCGCGATGGGCCTGCCGGCCCGGCTCGTGGAGCGCACGGCGGCCGACCTGTTCCAGGGCCGGGCACACCTGCTGCGGGCCGACCCGCGGGAACTGGTCGCGCTGGTCGAGGATCCTGCCGTCCCGTTCGCCGACCGGCTGGCGGCCGGCCGGGTGCTCGGGCTGGTCGGTGACCCGCGCTGCGCCCCGGGCGCCCCGCAGCTGGTCGAGCTGCCGGGCGGGACGGTCGAGATCGGGCTGCCGGCGGACGAGGTCACCCGGGTGCACGAGGCCTGGCGGCACCGGGGCGTGCGCCGGGAGTGGATCGAGAAGGAGACCCCCCGGCACCGAGTGCACCTGCGCCCGTACCGGCTCGCCCGCTACCCGGTGACCAACCTGGAGTACGCGGTCTTCCTCCGCGAGACGGGACACCCCGAGTTGCCGACGTCCTGGCCGTTCGGGACGTTCTGCTGGGAACGGGCCAACGAACCGGTCTGGACCGTCACCGAGTCCGCGGCCCAGGAGTATGCCGGGTGGCTCTCCCGGTCCCTCGGGCGGAGGTTCCGGCTGCCCACCGAGTGCGAGTGGGAGGCCGCCGCGGCCGGCCCCGACGGCCTGGACTACCCCTGGGGACAGGCGTGGCTGCCCGACCGGGCCAACACCGTCGAGGACGGTCCGCTGACCACGACCCCGGTCGGCTGCTATCCGGCGGGGCGCGCGGTGTGCGGCGCCGAGGACATGGCCGGCAATGTCGAGGAGTGGGTCGCGGACGACTACGCGCCCTACCCGGGCGGGCCCGCGATCGAGGACGACCTGGCAGCACACGGTTCCTACCGGGTCGCGCGCGGCGGCAGCTTCACCAGGTTCGCCGATCTGGCCCGCACCCGTCGCCGGCACGGCCGCTACCAGCGGGCCCTGTACGCCATCGGGTTCCGGTTGGCCGAAGACCTCGACGACGGCGGGCAACCGCCCGGGCTGCCGGTGTCGCCGGCCGCCGCGGCCGGGGGTGACCGGTCATGGTGACGCTGGTGCTCATCTCCGGCAGCCTCCGCCGGGGCTCGGTGAACTCCGCGCTGATCAGGGCGGCGCAGCGCGTCGCCGCCCGGCATCCCGAGGTCACGGCCAGCTCGATCCTGCCGCTGCACGACTTCCCGCCGTACGACGAGGATGCCGAGGCGGTAGGCGCGCCCCTGACGATCGTCCGCGCCAGGCGGCAGGTCAGCGAGGCGGACGGGCTGCTGATGGCCACGCCCGAGTACAACGGCGCGATGTCGGGGGTGCTGAAGAATGCCGTCGACTGGCTGTCGCGGCCCTGGCGGAGCAGCCCGCTGACCGCGAAGCCGGTGGTCACCCTGAGCGCCGCACCCGGCGCCGGTGGCGGGATCAAGGGGCAGATCACGTTGCGGCCGGTGCTCGCGGAGCTCGGCGCGGACGTGGTCCCGCACGACCTGGTGGCGGTGCCCGGCGCCCCGGACCTGCTCGATGCCGACGGCGAGCTGGGCAGCGACGCCGTCCTGGCCCAGCTGGAGATGCTGGTGGACACCCTGGTCGCCCGGTGCGTGGAGATCCGCTCGCCGGTCGGCGCGAGAGCAGCAGCGCACTCCCCATGACTGCGTTCGGACGTGGCCCGGTCCGCCGTCAAGGACCACCGGCCGCGGCTCCGAACGCGACCAGACTGAGCGGCTTGCCACGCGGGCCACGCTCAGGCCGTCCATCCACAGGAAAGGAGGTGAGAGTCATGAAGAAGTCGTTCAAGGCGCCGGTTCGCCGCAACGTCTACGCTGCGGTCCCGAACCTCCCCGTCTGAGTTCCAGCCGCCGTTGGGA
>DATJNU010000161.1:0-3138 GCA_035507775.1 Jatrophihabitans sp. | reverse complement strand
GGTCGGCCGCCGGGGCACCGCACGGGCGTGGATCACTGCCGCTCGGGCCCGGCCACCGGCGCGAGGTCCTGGATCGTCCATGCCCGGGTTGGTGTGATCTGTTCCAGGCGCTAGGTTCAGATGTCGTGACCGACTCCGCCGCACGTGCCACCACCGCCGTTGACGCGCTCGCCGAGCAGTACCTCGCCGCCGAGGCCGAACTCAACCCGGTGCTGGCCACCAACGCCGGCCTGCCCGGGTACGACCACCAGCTGCCCGACCTCTCGCCGGACGGCCACGCCGGCCGGGCCGAGCTGACCCGGCGCACCCTGGCCAGCCTCGACTCCGCCACCGCCGCCGACGACACCGACCGGGTCACCATCGAGGCGATGCGCGAGCGGCTGACGGTCCAGGCCGAGCTCGACGAGCTCGGCATGCCGCTGTCGGACCTGAACAACATCGCCAGCCCGGTGCAGGAGGTGCGCGCGGTCTTCGACCTGATGCCGACCGCGACCGCCGCCGACTGGGGCACCATCGCGCAGCGTATGGCCGCGGTGCCGGCCGCGCTGGACGGCTACGTCGAGTCGCTGCGCGCCGCCGCCGCGCGCGGTGACATCCAGCCCCGCCGGCAGGTCGAGGCCTGCATCACCCAGAGCGAGGCCAACCTCGGCCCGGACGGCTTCTTCGCCGGCCTGGTCGAGCGGGCGGTGTCGGGCGCCGAGCCGGTGCCGGACGGGCTGCGCGCGGACCTGGACCGGGGCGCGCACGCCGCGCAGGCCGGCTACCAGCGGCTGCGCGACTTCCTCTCCGACGAGCTGCTCGCAAAGGCGCCGATCAGCGACGCGGCCGGCGTGGAGAAGTACGGCCCGCTGTCGCGGATGTTCGTCGGCGCCCGCAACGACCTGGCCGAGGTCTACGACTGGGGCCTGCAGGAGCTGTACCGGATCGACGGGCTGATGCGCGACACCGCCGCCGACATCAAGCCGGGCATCGCGGTCGAGGAGGCGATGGAGCTGCTCGACGCCGACCCGGCCCGGCAGCTGACCGGCACCGACGCGCTGCAGGCCTGGATGCAGGAGCGCGCGGACGAGGCGATCGAGGCCCTTGGCGGCGCCCACTTCGACATCCCGGAGCCGGTCCGGGAGCTGGAGTGCATGATCGCGCCGACCAACACCGGCGTCATCTACTACACCAACCCCTCCGACGACTTCTCCCGGCCGGGCCGCATGTGGTGGTCGGTGCCCGCCGGCGTGACCAGCTTCTCCACCTGGCGCGAGCTGACCACCGTCTACCACGAGGGCGTCCCGGGCCATCACCTGCAGATCGCGCAGTCGATCTACAACCGCGCCCAGCTCAACAGCTGGCGGCGGATGGGCTCGTGGGTCTCCGGCCACGGCGAGGGCTGGGCGCTCTACGCCGAGTGGCTGATGGCCGACCTCGGCTACATGGACGACCCCGGCAACCGGATGGGCCTGCTGGCCGGCCAGTCGCTGCGGGCCGCCCGGGTGGTGATCGACGTCGGCGTGCACTGCGGCTTCGAGGCGCCGGCCGAGGTCGGCGGCGGGCAGTGGACCTACGACAAGGCCTGGCAGCTGCTCACCACGCATGCCTTCATGCCGCACGAGTTCCTGCGCTTCGAGCTCGAGCGCTACCTGGGCTGGCCCGGACAGGCGCCGTCCTACAAACTCGGCGAGAAGCTGTGGCTGGAGCTGCGCGACGAGTCCCGGGCCCGGGCCGGCGACGCCTTCGACCTGAAGGACTTCCACCGGCGGGCACTGAACCTGGGCAGCATGGGCCTGGACGTGCTGCGCAAGGCGGTCCTGCAGGAGCTGTAGGGCCGGTCCGGCTCAGCGGCCGTCGCGCGGGCCGAAGACCGCCAGCGCCTCGGCGTCGGAGGCCCGGGCGTTGAGGTAGTAGTCGGTCCACTCGTCGACGTCCGGGTAGCCGCTCGCCCGCCGGATCGCGGCCCGGGCGGCCTCGACGTCGTACTCGGTCCGGCGCAGCTGCACGGCGCCGCCGGCCAGCAGCGCCCAGTGCGCGCCGGCCCGGCCGTACGGCATGCCGACGCTGCCGGGGTTGACCACCAGCCGGCGGTCGACCAGCCGCAGGAAGGGCATGTGGGTGTGCCCGCACAGCACCGTGCCGGGCGCGCCGGCCAGCGCCTGCTGCCAGCGTTCGAGCCGGGTGTCGACGAGCAGCACCTCGTCGTCGTCGCGCGGGCTGCCGTGGCAGCACAGCACGTCGCCGAAGCCGCGCACCGTCAGCGTGACCGGGTGCGGCAGGCCGGCCAGCAGCGCCACCTGGTCAGGACGCAGCTGCGCCGCGGCCCACGGCGCGATCGGATCCGGGATCGCGGTGTCGCCGCCCCCGGCCAGCGCCACCAGCTCGCGGTCGGCGTTGCCGCGCACCAGCACCGCCCGCTCGCCCAGCCCGACCAGCCGGTCGAGCACCGCGCCGGGTTGCGGGCCGGCCGCCAGGTCGCCGGTGACCACGATCCGGTCGGCCGCGCGCACGTCAGGCTCGGCCAGCACCGCGTCCAGGGCGGGTAGCACGCCGTGGACGTCGGACAGCACCGCCAGCGTCACGATCATGCCGGCGATGCTATTGCCTGGCCCGGCTGCTTGACTCTCGACAAGGTCGAGACGGGAGGGTCCTGGTCCATGGAGAGCGAACTGCTGGGCATCGGCCGGATGGCCTCGCTCAGCGGCCTGAGCGTCAGCGCGCTGCGGTTCTACGACACCGCCGGGGTGCTGGTGCCGGCCTCGGTGGACCCGGCCAGCGGCTATCGCCGGTACCGGCCGGAGCAGGTGCGGCTGGCCAGGCTGGTCGCGCGGCTGCGCCGGGCCGGCATGCCGGTGCCGGAGCTCCGGGCCGCGGTGCTGGCCCCGCACTCGGCCGGCCAGGTGCTGGACCGGCACCTGGCGCAGCTGGAACTGCAGCTCGACCGGGCTCGGCGGCAGCTCTCCATCGCCCGTTCCCTGCTCACGATGGAGGACCGTCCCATGCCCACCCTGCACCTTCCCGCCGCCGACCTGCACGCCGGCCTGCGCCAGGTCCGCTTCGCGGTCAGCACCGATCCCGAGCTGCCGATGCTCGGCGGCGTCCTGCTCGACGTCGCCGACGGCCGGCTGCGGCTGGTGGCGACCGACCGCTACCGGC
>DATJNU010000160.1:0-5091 GCA_035507775.1 Jatrophihabitans sp. | reverse complement strand
TCGGCATCTCGGTGATCACGGCGCTGCTGCCCCGGATGAGCGAGCACGCGAGCGCGCGCCGGTACTCGCTGGTCAGGGACGACTTCTCGATCGGCGTCCGGCTGGCCTCGGTGATCGTCGTGCCGGCCGCGATCTACCTGGCCGTGCTCGGCGGCCCGATAGCCGAGGTCCTGTTCTCGTACGGCAGCACCTCCGCGGTGCACGCCAGGTACGTCGGCGAGGTCTTCGGCCTGTTCGCGCTCGGCCTGGTGCCGTACATGCTCACCCAGCTGCAGCTGCGGGTCTTCTATTCGTTCCAGGACGCCCGGACCGCCGCCTTCGTCGGCTTGCTCATCATGGTGTTCAGCATCGCCGCATCGCTCACCGCCAAGTCCCTGCTGCCCGCCGCCCAGGTGGTGGCCGGGCTGGCCGTCGCGTACGGGCTGGGGAACCTGGTCGGCACGATCGCCGGCTGGGCGCTGCTGCTGCGCCGGGTCGGCAGCTTGGACGGGCGGACGATCGCCCGCAGCCTGACCCGGATGCACCTGGCCACCGTGCCCGGCGTCGTCTTCGCGCTCGCCGTGATGGCCGGCGCCGAACATATCGTGCACAATCCCAGCGCGGCCTACGGCCTAGTGGTTACCGTGGTCGGCGGCGGCGGCGCAATCGCGCTCTACGCCCTCTGCGCCAGGTCACTACGCGTAGCCGAGTTCGGATTCCTGATGAAGACGGTGGTGTCGAGGTTCGGCGGGCAGAGCGGCCGGCATTAGCATGGGTGGCAACCTATGAGCACATACACGTCGGAACCAGGAACCCGGGTGGCGGGACGGTACCGTCTCGTCGACCAGGTCAGTTCGGGCACCGGCTGGAC
This sequence comes from Jatrophihabitans sp., assembly GCA_035507775.1. GTDB lineage: Bacteria > Actinomycetota > Actinomycetes > Mycobacteriales > Jatrophihabitantaceae > Jatrophihabitans_A. Next base: position 4,241 of record DATJNU010000160.1, on the reverse strand, counting down.
ATACTGGAAGGCCACGGACGAGACCCTGGCCCGTTCCGTCACCGTGCTCACCTTCGCGGCCGGCTTCCCCCGGATAGCCGAGACCGTGACCGCGGCCCGGGCCGCGAGCCGGCTCGGCGACCCGCGCTTCTCCCAGGTGTTCGACGTGGAAGACGGCGAAGAGCTGGCCTACGTGGTGCTGGAGTGGGTGGCCGCGGAATCGCTGCTCGACATGCTCTCCGAGGGCCCGCTCGATCCGGCCCGCGCGGCCGCGCTGATGGTGGAGGCCGCACGGGCGATCGCGGCCGCGCACGACATCGGCCTGGCGCACCTGCGGCTGGATCCGGCCTGCCTGCACTGGACCGCGGGCGGCGGCGTGAAGATCGTCGGACTCGGTATCGACGCCGCGCTGGCCGGGCCGGACCCGGAGACCCTGACCGTGCCTGGCCAGGGCACCGACGACCCGGAACTCATCGACACGCGGGACCTCGCCCGGCTGCTCTACGCCGCGCTGACCGGCTACTGGCCGGGCCAGCCGGGCTCAGCCGGCCCGGTACCCGGCCCGCCGCAGGCGGCCAGGCCAGCGCTGCTGCCGCCCGCGCCGGAGAACGGCTCGGGCCTGTGCACGCCGCGTCAGGTATCGGCCGGCGTACCGGCCGGCGTCGACGACGTGACCTGCCGGGCGCTGTTCCAGCGGCCGAACCGGCACGGGCCGGCGCTGAGTACCGCGGCGATGTTCGCCGATGCCCTGGCCAGCGCCGCCCCGCCGATGCCGCTGCCGTTTTCGGCCGGAGCCGCGCCGGTCACCAGAGTCGACCGGGCCGGCTACGGCTACCAGCAGAACGGGCCGCCCCGCCCGTACCCGCCGGAGGCAGTGCCGGTTCCCGGGCCGCACCTCCGGCCGGGCGGCGGCCGCAAGCCGCCGGGCGGGCGCTCCAGCGCGGTCCGCGCCGTCATCGGCGTCGTGATCGTGCTCGTCCTGGCGGCAGTCGGGGTGGCCGCCTGGTCGGTCAGCCGCAGCCTGCACCACTCGGCGGCTCCCCCGCCGACGAGGACGCACTCACCGTCGCAGACCGCGACGGCAGCCATTCCGCTCAAGCCGGTCAGCGCGGCCGTCTACAACCCGCTCGGCAGCAGCGGCGACGACGACCCCAGCGACGCGTCGAAGGCGGTCGACGGCGACGCCAGCACGTTCTGGCACACCAGCTACTACCTCGGCCATCCTCAGTTCGGCAACCTGAAGAAGGGCACCGGGCTGATCCTCGACATGGGCCGGCCGGTGCGGCTGAGCCAGGTGACGGTCCAGTTCGGCGCCAGCTGCTGTACCCACGTCGCGATCGAGGTCGGCAACAGCAACACGGTCAGCAGCGCGGCGCTGAGCACGTTCACCCCGGTCCAGAGCTCGAGCGCCGCCCATGGCAGCACCACCTTCGACGTGACCAAGCCGGTCACCGGCCGCTACCTGCTGATCTGGATCACCGAACTGCCGCCGCTGGCGGACAGCCCGGGCAGGTACGAGGCGCTGATTTACGACGTCGCCGTGCACGGTTTCACCGCGGGCCAGTCAGGCTGATCCGGCATGCCGGACGAGGGCTGGCCAGCTGACCAGGAGCTGCTCCGCCGGCACGTGGCCGGGGACGCCGAGGCGTTCGGTGAGCTTTTCCGCCGGCACCGGGACCGGTTGTGGGCGGTCGCCTTGCGCACGCTGTGCGACCCAGAGGAAGCCGCCGACGCGCTCCAGGACGCCATGGTCTCCGCGTTCCGCCGGGCCGGGGACTTCCGCGGCGAGTCCGCGGTCACCACGTGGCTGCACCGGATCGTGGTAAACGCGTCCCTGGACCGGCTGCGCCGCCGCGCCGCCCGGCCCGCCCTGTCGGCCGGCGACGAGCAGGCCTTCGAGGCCCTGGTCGCACAGGACGGCGATCCCGCGCGCACCTCGGACACCAGGCTGGACGTGAACGCCGCGCTGCGGCTGCTGCCGCCGCAGCAGCGGGCCGCGCTCGTGGTGGTCGACATGCTCGGCTTCTCGGTGGCGGACGCCGCCGTCATCCTCGATACCTCGCCGGGCACGGTGAAGAGCCGCTGCGCCCGGGCCCGGGCCCGGCTGCTGCCGCATCTGGCGCACCTGCAAGGGAACCGATCGGGCAGCCAGAGCGTCTCACCTGCGCAGGGAGGAGATACGTGAGGGGGCAGATGACCCACCCGGACACCGATGTCCTGGCCGAGTTCCGCGCGGGACTCATCACCGGCCGACGCGGTGCCAGGATCACCGCGCACCTGGCCGGCTGTGATCGCTGCACCGCCCTGGACGACCAGCTGGCCGGGGTTTCCGTGCTGCTCGCCTCGGTCCCGGCGCCGGCCATGCCGGACAGCGTGGCCCGCCGGCTGGACACCGCGCTCGCGGCCGAGGTAGCGAGCAGGGATAATGCCGAACGGGCCGGGGATGACGGCGCGGCCGAATCCCCCGCGCCCCGGCGACCGGGCGGCCACCGTGGCTTCCGGCTGCTGACGCTGCGCGTGCTCGCACCCGCGGCCGCCGTGGTCGTGCTGGCCGCGGGCGGCTACGGCCTGAGCCGCATCGTCGGCCCGGGCCAGATGACCGCCTCGTCGGCGGCGGGCAGCGCGACGCCGAGCGCGGAGTCGTCCGGGCACGCCTACGCGCCGGTCGCAGGGCCCGCCAAGGGAGCAGTGTCCCGGCCGCTGGGGATCACGCCGACCAACTTCCCTCTCGTAACCGGCCAGCGGAACCTCTCCCCTGCGAACCTCGCGCAGCAGGCCAGGGCAGCATTGCTCGTGCCGCCCTCGGCGCGCACCACGAAAACCCCGTCCGCGCAGCTACGCGGATGCGTCGGCACGCTGGCCAGCGGCCACCAGCTGGACCTAGTCGAGAGCGTCCGCTTCGAGGGCAGGCCGGCCACCCTCGTCGTGGTCAGCACCGGTGAGGGCGAGACCGCCCTGATAGCGGCCCAGGACTGCTCGGCCACCAACCCTCACGTGCTCGACACGACCTCGCTGACTTCGGGAATCTCCGGGCCCTAGTATCGGTTCACTGGAGTGCCAGTCAGATGAGGGGTTGATAACGGTTGGCTGAGGTGACCGAAGTCCGGAACGTGATCGTCATCGGGTCCGGCCCGTCCGGTTACACGGCGGCACTTTACGCGGCTCGCGCCGAGCTGAAGCCCTTGGTCTTCGAGGGCTCGGTCACGGCTGGCGGCGCGCTGATGCAGACCACCGACGTGGAGAACTTCCCGGGCTTCCCCGACGCCATCATGGGTCCGGAGCTGATGGACTCGATGCGCAAGCAGGCCGAGCGGTTCGGCGCCGAACTGCTGTCCGATGACGTCATCGCGGTCGACCTGGCCGCCGATCCCAAGGTGGTCAGGACCGACAGCGAAACCTACCTGTCCCGGGCCGTGATCATCGCGACCGGCTCGCGGTACAAGGAACTCGGCGTGCCGGGCGAGAAGGAGCTGGGCGGGCACGGCGTGTCCTGGTGCGCGACCTGTGACGGGTTCTTCTTCCGCGGCCACGACATCGCGGTCATCGGCGGCGGCGACTCGGCCATGGAAGAGGCCCTGTTCCTGACCAGGTTCGGCAAGTCGGTCACGGTGATCCACCGGCGGGACACGCTGCGCGCCTCGAAGATCATGCAGGAGCGGGCGTTCGCCAACCCCAAGATCACGTTCCTGTGGGACAGCGAGGTGGCCGAGGTCCTCGGCGAGGGCAAGGTCACCGGCCTGCGGATCAGGAGCACCAAGGACGGCACCGAGCAGGTGCTGCCGGTGACCGGCGTCTTCGTGGCCATCGGCCACGACCCGCGCTCGGATCTGTTCGCCGGGCAGCTCGCCACCGACCCCGACGGCTACCTGCTGGTCGACCAGCCGTCCACGCGTACCGCCATCGAGGGCGTCTTCGCGGCCGGCGATGTCGTCGACCGCACCTACCGGCAGGCGGTGACCGCGGCCGGCACCGGCTGCGCCGCGGCGCTTGACGCGGAACGCTGGCTGGCCAGCAAGGAAATCTGACGACACTAGACGTGCAGCAACAATTCATCGCAAGTTAAAGGGGTGTGATCGCAAGTGGGTGCGACCAAGGTCGTGACGGACGAGACCTTCGAGGTGGAGGTCCTGAAGAACGACAAGCCGGTCATCGTGGATTACTGGGCCGAATGGTGCGGCCCGTGCCGCATGGTCGCCCCGGTGCTCGAGGAGATCGCCACCGAGTACGCGGACAAGATCGCCGTCGTGAAGCTCAACATCGAC
>DATJNU010000159.1:0-13642 GCA_035507775.1 Jatrophihabitans sp. | reverse complement strand
GGCTCGTCCTGGACCTGTCCGCCGGCCCCGGCGAACCGGTCGCCCGGCTGGCCGGCCGGCGCGAGCTCACCATCGTCGACCTGACCGCCAACCCGCACGCCGAGCGGCGGGCGGCCCAGCAGGTCGAGCAGTGGCTGGCCGAGCCGCGCGCGCTGGACGATCCCGAGCTGGTGCGCCACCTGCTCTTCCGGCTCGCGCCCGAGCGGCACCTGCTCGCACTGCTCTATCACCACGTCGTGCTCGACGGGTACGCCCAGGGATTGCACGTCACCCGCATCGGCCAGCTCTACGACGCCGCGGTGACCGGCGCACCGGTGCCACCGGCGCGCAGCAGCGCCGTCGCCGAGGTCGTGTCGCAGGACCTCGGCTATCCCGACTCCCGCCGCAGCGCCTCGGACGAGCGCTACTGGGCCGGCGTCGTCGAACGCTGTGCCGCGGACGACGCCGCCGGCAGCGGCTGGAGCACCGGCCCGGCCGGCGGCAGCAGCGCGGTGCTGCAGCACAGCCTGCGCCTCGATGCCGCCGACCGGCGGCTGCTGCGGGACTGCGCGGGCCGCCACGGCTGGCGCGAGCCGGCCGTCGTGATGGCCCTCGTCGCGGCCTACCAGGCCCGGCTCGGGCACGGGGCGGAGCCGCTGTCGGTGCCGGTGCCGGCCCGGGTCAACCCCTCGGCGCTGCGCACCCCGACCATGCTCACCAACGAGCTGCCGCTGCTGGTGCCCGAGACCGGCACCCTGGCCGAGCTGGTGCCCGCGGTGGAGACCGCGCTGGCCGGCCTGGTCGCGCACCAGGGCTATCGCTACGAGGACGTGCACCGGCTGGCCGGCCTGGCCGCCACCGGGCGCCGGCTGGCGCCGACCGCGGTCAACCTCGTCAGCTTCGACGCCACCCCGCACCTGGCCGGCTGCCGGGTGCGCGCCGTGCACCTGGCCTCCGGACCGGTGCACGACCTGCGCCTGGACATCTACCTGCCGCCGGCCACGCCTGCCGACCCCGAACCGGGCGCGACCCTGGTGCTGTGCGCCGACGGCAGCCGCCACCGCGCCGAGGAGCTCGAGGCGCACGGCGAGCGGCTGCTCGCCACCTGGCGCACCCTGCTGCCCGAGCCGGCGACGCCGCTGGCCGAGGTAGCGATGCTGACCGCCGCCGAGCAGGCGCTGCTGGCCGAGCTGGCCCGCACCGACGACGGCCGCGGGCACGGTCCGTACGACCCGGCCGCCACCGTGGTCGAGGCGATCCTCGCCCGGTGCGCCGACCACGCCGGCGAGGTGGCGGTCTCCGACGAGCTGGCCAGCTGGACCTACGCCGAGCTGGCCGGGCACGCCCGGGCGGTCGCCGGCCGGTTGCGCGCCCTCGGCGTGCGCCCGGGCGAGGTCGTCGCCCTGCACCTGGACCGCTCGGTGTGGCTGGCCGCGGCGGTGCTGGGCACCATGCTGGCCGGTGCGGCATACCTGCCGCTGGACGTCGACCAGCCCGCCGAACGCAGCTGCTTCCAGCTGGCCGACGCCGGCGCCGGCGTGGTGCTGGACGACCGTGCCACCCCCTGGACCGGGCCGGGTCGCACCGTCACCGTGGACGGCGCCGGCACCGCCGTGCCGGCCGAGGCCGCGGCGGTGTCGCTGCCCTCGGCCGACGACCCGGCCTACCTGCTCTACACCTCCGGCTCGTCCGGACGGCCGAAGGGCGTGCTGGTGTCGCACCGGGCGCTGGCCAACCGCATCTGGTGGATGCGCGACGAGTACCGGGTCGGCGACGGCGACGTGGTCCTGCAGAAGACGGCCTACACCTTCGACGTCTCGGTCTGGGAGCTGGTGCTGCCCCTGGTCACCGGGGCCCGGCTGCACCTCGCCCGGCCCGGCTCGCACCGGGACCCGCGCGAACTCGCCCGGCAGGCCGCGGCGCAGCGGGTGAGCCTGTTGCACTTCGTGCCCTCGATGCTGGAGGCCTTCCTGGACGAGCCGGCGGCCGACCCGGGCCCGGCGCTGCGGGCGGTGTTCGCCAGCGGCGAGGCCCTGACCCCGCACCTGGTCGGCCGTTTCCTGGGCTGGCGCGGTGAGCGGGCGATCGGGCTGCACAACCTCTACGGCCCGACCGAGGCCGCTATCGACGTCACCCATCACACCTGCCTGCCGGCCGACGCGAACGCCGGGTCGGTGCCGATCGGCCGGCCGGTGTCCCACACCGGCGTGCAGGTGCTCGGCCGGGACGGGGCCCGGCTGCCGGTCGGGTACGAGGGCGAGCTGTGCCTGTCCGGCGTGCAGCTGGCCGACGGCTACCTCGGCCGGCCGGAGCTGACCGCGGCCGCGTTCCCGCCGGACCCGCGCGGGCCGGGCCGGATCTACCGGACCGGCGACCGCGCGGTGATCGGGCCGGACGGCGCGCTGCGCTACCGCGGCCGGCGCGACGCCCAGGTCAAGATCCGCGGGCAGCGGGTGGAGATCGGCGAGATCGAGGCGGTGCTGGCCGGCTGCCCGGCGGTGCGCTCGGTCGCCGTCACCGTCGAGCCGGCCGGCGGCGGCCGGCTGCACGCCCACGTCGTGGCCGAGGCCCCGGACGCGGACCCGGCGGCGGTCGCCGCCGCGGTGACCGCGCACGCCACGCGGCTGCTGCCCGCGGTCATGGTGCCGGCCGGGATCGCCGTGCACGAGCGCCTCCCGATGCTGGCCAGCGGCAAGGTCGACCGCCGCGCGCTGGCCGGGCTGGCGGTCGACGTCGCCGCGCCGGCCAGCACCGGCGCGGCCCGGCCGCGGACCCCGGCCGAGCAGGCGTTGCACGAGGCCTGGTGCGAGGTGCTCGGACACGACGAGATCGACCTGCGGACCACCTTCGCCGCGGCCGGCGGCGACTCGATCGCCGCGCTGCGGGTGCGCACGGCGCTCGAACGGCGCGGGCTGACCTTCGCCGTCGCGCAGCTCTTCCAGACGCCGACCATCGCCGGGCTGGCCGCCACCCTGCGCCCGGCGACGGCCGGGCCGGAGCGGCTTCGCCCGTTCGCGCTGCTCGACCCGCGCGACCTGGCCGACCTGCCGGCCGGCCTCGACGACGCCTACCCGCTGACCGCGATGCAGAGCGCGATCGTGTTCGAGTACCTGAACGATCCCGACAGCGGCATCTACCGGGTGGTCACCAGCGTGGAGGTGGCGCTGGCGCTCGACCCCGAGCTGCTGCGCGAGTCGCTGGCGTGGGTGCAGGCCCGCCACCCGGCGCTGCGCAGCACCGTCGACCTGGAGACCTTCACCGAACCGCTGCAGCTGGTGCACGGCGAGGTGCCGGTGCACCTGTCGGTGGCCGGCGAGCTGACCGGCGACCCGGCCGAGCGTGCGGCCTGGCTGCGCGGCTGGGCCGAGCAGGCCAAGACCACCCGCTTCGACCTCGCGGCGGCGCCGCTGGTGCGCTTCGTCGTGCACCCGGCCGCGGCGGGCGGCTTCCACCTGTCCGCGATCGAGCACCACGTCGCCCTGGACGGCTGGAGCGACGCGGTGCTCTTCGACGAGCTGGTGCGCCACTACGCCGCGGCGCTCGCCGGCAGCCGGCTCACCCTGGCCGCGCCGGCGTCGTCCTTCGCCGACTACGTCGCGGCCGAACGCCGGGCCCGCGAGGACGCCGGCTCGGCCGCGTTCTGGGCCGCCGAGCTGGCCGACGCCCGGCCGGCCCCGGTGCCCGCGCCGGCCACCGCACCGGCCGGCCCGCGGCACCGCCGGGTCGAGGTCCCGGTCGAACCGCGGCTGGCCGCCGCGGTGACGGCCCTGGCCCGGCGGCTGGACGTGCCGGTCAAGACCGTGCTCACCGCCGCGCACTGTGCCGCGCAGGCCACCGCCACCGGCTCGGCGCAGGTGTGCGTCGGCGTCGTCTCGCACGGCCGGCTCGAGGTCGAGGGCGGCACCGGCAGCATCGGCGTCTTCCTCAACACGCTGCCGCTGGCGCTGGATCTGGGCCGGCTCGACTGGCACCGGCTGATCGAGTCGGTCCGCGACCACGAGCGGCGCACGTTCGAGCACCGGCGCTACCCGTTCGGCCGGATCGTGCGGGCCCAGCCCGACCTGACCGTCCAGTCCTACGTCAACTTCATGGACTTCCACGCGACCTGGGCGCCCGGCGGGCAGGTGGTCGGCGGCTTCGGCGTGGCCGAGACCGACTTCGACCTCGCGGTCAACTTCCTGCTCGACCCGATCACCGACCGGCTGGGGCTCTGGATCGACGCGGCGACCGGCGCGGTCGAGGCCGGCCTGCTCGACCGGCTCGGCGGCTACCACCTGGCCGCGCTGGCGGCGATGACCGAGCGGCTCGACGGGGCCGCGCTGAGCGACCTGCGCTCGGCCGGGGAGCGGGCGCTGGCCGGCAGCTTCGACGGCCCGGCGGTCGAGATCCACCCGGCCGGCATCGACAGCGCCTTCCGCCAGCAGGCCGCCCGGACGCCGGCGGCCACCGCGGTCAGCGATGCCGGGCGCAGCCTGAGCTACGCCGAGCTCGACGCCGAGGTGCAGGCCCTGGCCGACCGGCTCCGGGCCGCGGGGGCAGCGCCGGGCACCCTGTTCGGCGTCTCGCTCCGCCGCTCGGCGACGCTGGTCACCGCGCTGCTCGCGGTGCTGCGCACCGGGGCCGCCTACGTGCCGCTCGACCCGGGCTACCCCGCCGGACGGCTGGCCTTCATCGCCGCCGACGCCGGGCTGGGCGTGGTGGTGGCCGACGCCGGCTGGGACGCCGTGCCCGGCCTGCGGGTGGTCGTGCCGGACGGCGCCCGCGGCACGCCCGAGCCCGCCGGCCGGGCCGGCGCGGACGACGGCGTCGCCTACGTCATCTACACCTCGGGCTCGACCGGCGCCCCGAAGGGCACGGTGCTGACCCACGCCAACGTCGCCAACTTCTTCGCCGGCATGGATCGGGCCGTCGGCATCGGCGGCGGGGACACGCTGCTGGCCCTGACCAGCGTCAGCTTCGACATCTCGGTGCTGGAACTGCTCTGGCCGCTGGCCCGCGGCGGGCACGTGGTGGTGGCCGGCGACCGGATGATCGAGCGGCTCGGCGACGACGACGCCGGCTCGCTGTCGGCGCTGGCCCGCCGGTTCGACCCGACCATCGTCCAGGCGACGCCGTCCTTCTACGGCGCGCTGGCCGACTACCCGCAGGCCGCGGCCGGCTTCACCCGGCTGCGGTCGGTGCTGGTGGGTGGCGAGGCGCTGCCGGCCGGCACCGCGGACTGGCTGACCGGCACCTTCGCCCCGGCCCGGGTGCTCAACATGTACGGCCCGACCGAGACCACGATCTGGTCGACCTGCCACGAACTCGGCCCGGCCGACCTGGACACCGTGCCGATCGGCCGCCCGATCGCGAACACCGCGGTGCGGGTGGTGGCCGAGACCGGCCTCGACGCCGCCCTCGGGGTCAGCGGCGAGCTGTGGATCGGCGGCCGCGGCGTGGCGCGCGGGTACCGGGACCGGCCGGAACTGACCGCCGAGCGCTTCGTGCGCACCGGCGACGGCCGGCGCTGGTACCGCACCGGCGACCGGGTCCGCCAGCGCGGCGACGGCGTGCTCGAGTTCCTGGGGCGGGTGGATCGCCAGGTCAAGATCCGCGGGCACCGGATCGAGCCGGACGAGATCGAGAGCGTGCTGTCCACCCACCCCGCGGTCGCCTCGGTGGCGGTGGTGCCGGTCGCCCGCGGCGCGGCCGGGCCCGAGCTGGTGGCCTTCGTCGCCCCGGCCGCGCACGCCGCCGAGCAGCTGGCGGCCGGGCACGTCGAGCAGTGGGCCGAGGCGTGGTCCGACGCCTACACGCCCGACGGCGCCGGCGGCGACTTCGACGGGTGGGGCAGCAGCTACGACTCCGGGCCGATCCCGGAGGAGCAGATGCGCGACTGGCTCGCGCACACGATCGCCGAGGTGACCGCGCTCGGCACCCGCCGGGTGGTCGACGTCGGGGTCGGGGTCGGCCTGGTGCTGCGCGGGGTTGCCCCGCACTGCGAGAGCTACCTCGGCTTCGACGTCTCGGCCGCGGCGGTCGAGCGGGCGCGCCTTGCGGCGACCGCGGCCGGCCTGCCCGGCGCGCGCCTGGAGCAGGGCGACGCCCTGCGGCTGCGCGAGCTGCCCGCCGGCTCGGCCGACCTGGTCGTGCTCAACTCGGTGGTGCAGTACTTCCCGTCCGCGGACTACCTGCACGAGGTGCTCACCGAGGCGGTCCGGGTCGCCGGCCCGCGCGGCGCGGTCTGGATCGGCGACGTGCGCGACCTCGACCTGGTCGAGGCCTTCCACACCGACGTCGAGCTGGCCCGCAGCCCGGCGCTGGCGACGGTGGCCGAGGTCCGCCGCGGGGTCGCCCGCCGGCTGGCGGCCGAACGGGAGCTGTGCCTGTCGGCGGAGTTCTTCACCGGCCTGGCGGACGTCGGCGCGGTCCGTTCCACCCTCAAGCCCGGCCGGGTGGCCAACGAACTCACCCGGTTCCGCCGGGACGTGGTGCTGCTGGGCGCGCGGCACCCGCTGGCCCGGCGGCGCTGGGCCGACGTCCCCGAGCTGGCCTGGTCCGAGCTGCCAGGTGGCGCCCTGGACTCGTGGTCGGCGGCCGAACCGGGCGCGGCCCGGGTGTGCGGGCTGGCCGACCGCCGGCTGACCGGCCCGCTGGCCGGCGTCCGCGCCCTGGCCGAGGCGGGTGCGGACGAGACCGCCTGGGACGTGTGGCGCCGGCGCTGGCTGCTGGTCGCGGAGCGGACCGAGCCGGTCGACGACGTCGACCCGCACCAGGCGCTGGCGGTGCTGCGGGCCACCGGCCGGGCGGCCTGGGCGGTGCCCGCCGCCGGCGATCCCGGGCGCTTCGACCTGCTGGTCGCGGCGGCCGGCGACGGGCCGGACGACAGCGGGCCGGACCACAGCGGGGGGAGCAGCCGATGAGCACGCCACCGAGGACCAGTACCGACCCGGCCCGGCTGCAGGCCGAGAACTGGCTGCGCGGCGAGCTGCGCGGCTACGCCCTGGACCGGCTGCCGGCCGTGATGGTGCCGGGCCGCTTCGTGGTGCTCCCGGCGTTGCCGACGCTGCCCAACGGCAAGACGGATCGGCGCGCGTTGCCGGTCGACGAGCTGGACGGGCCGGCGGCCGAGGCCGAGCTCGAAGCGCCGGCCGACGGCACCGAGCAGGTGCTGGCCGACATCTGGCGCGACCTGCTGGGCGTCGGTGCCATCTGGCGGACGGCCGACTTCTTCGAACTGGGCGGCGATTCGCTGTCGATGGCCCGGATGGTCGCCACCGCCCGCCGCCGGCTGGACACCGAGCTGGACCTGCGGGCCGTGCTCGCCGCGCCCCGGCTGGACCGGATCGCGGCGCTGGTCGACGCCCCCGGGGTGGCCGTCCCCGCGCCGGCCGCGCCGGCCGCCCGGACCGCGAACCCGCGCAGCGTGGCCGCCGCCGAACTCCGGGCGGCCGCGGTGCTGCCGGCCGACGTGCGGGCCGGCGCACCGGTCGTCCCGGCGGCCGAGGTGCGGCGCGTCCTGGTCACCGGCGGCACCGGGTACACCGGCGCGCACCTGATCCGGGAGCTGCTGGATCGCAGCGACGCCGAGCTGGTGGTCCTGGTCCGGGCCGCCGACGAGGCCGCCGGCCTGCGGCGGGTGCAGGACGCGATGCGGCGCTACGGCCTGCACCGACCCGCGGACGCCGGCCGGCTGCGGGCCGCGGTGGGCGATCTGGCGCTGCCGGGCTTCGGCCTCGCACCCCGGGACTACCACCGGCTGGCCCGCACCGTGGGCATGGTCGTGCACAACGGGGCCTGGTCCAGCTACGCGCTGCCGTTCCGTCGGCTGCTCCCGGTGAACGTGCTCGGCACCCTGGAGGTGCTGCGGTTCGCCACGGCCGGCGGCGCGACGAAGCCGGTGCACTACGTGTCCTCGCTGGCCGTGTATCCCGGCGTGGCCGGCGCCCCGGTCTGGCTGGAGGACGAGCTGCCCGAGCCGGACGGCGTGGTCGGCGGTTACCGGCAGACCAAGTGGGTCGGCGACCGGATGATGCGGCTGGCCACCGAACGCGGCATCCCCACCACGGTGTACCGGCCCGGCCAGATCGCCGGCTCACAACGCAGCGGCGCCTGCGCCGAGGACACCTTCCTCAACGCCGCCACCAAGGGCTGCATCCAGCTCGGGGCGGCGCTGGACTTCGACGTGTCGCTGGAGATCACCCCGGTCGACTACGCCTGCGCCGCGGTTGCCGAGCTGGCGCTGAGCGGGGCGCACGCGGGCCGCAGCTTCAACCTGCCCGGCGCCCGGCCGCTGCCGTGGAACGACTGGGTGGACCAGCTGCGGGCGCTGGGCTACCGGCTCGAACGGCGGGACTACCGCGGCTGGCTGGCCGACCTGCGCGACCAGTGCGCCGGCGGCCCCGGCAACGAGCTCGACCGCTTCCTGCCGCTGTTCGACGAGTCCGCCCCGTCCCTGGACCTCGGCTACGAGGGCAGCGCGCCGCGCTTCGACGACACCAACACCCGCACCGCGCTCGCCGGGACGGGCATCGCACCGGCCGAACCAGACCTGGCCCTGGTGGGCCGCTACGTCGAGTGGTTCCGCGCGTCGGGCTTCCTGCCCGCGCCGGCCGCCGAGCTGACCGGAGGCACCCGATGACCGACACCTGCGCCGGCGAGACCGTGCTCACCGCCCCGGCGGCAACCGCCCTGGTCGCCGCCGGGGGACCGGTGCCGCTGCTGCTCCGGCACGCGGACGAGCGCGCCGACCGGGTCGCGGTGCGGATCGTGCGGGACCTCGACACCGCAGACGGGCAGCCGGCGCTGAGCTTCGGCGCGCTCGACCGGGCCGCGCGGGCGTTCGCCGGCCAGCTCTCGACCCGGGTGGAGCGTGGCGACCGGATCCTGCTGCTGCAGCCCACCGGCCTGGAGATCGTGGTCGCGCTGCTCGGCTGCTGGTACGCCGGCGCGGTCGCGGTGCCGGCGCCGGCTCCCGGCCAGTACGCCGCGCAGCAGCGCCGCGCCACCGCGATCGCCGCCGACTCGGGCGCCACGCTGGCCGTCATCGTGCCGTCCCAGCTCGAAGACGCCGAGGCCTGGCTGAGCGGTGCCGGCCTCGGCACCGCGGTGCTCGTGCAGCAGCCGATCGACCCCGACCCGGCGCCGTCCGGCTATCCGGTGCGGGCCCCGGGCCCGGACGACGTCGCGGTGCTGCAGTACACCTCCGGCTCCACCGGCGACCCCAAGGGCGTGACGATCACCCATGCCAACCTGGTGGCCAACGCCGCCTCGCTGGTGCAGACGCTCGGGCTGGACGCCGAGACCGGCTTCGGCGGCTGGATTCCGCTGTTCCACGACATGGGGCTGATGGGCCAGCTGCTGCCCGGGCTGATGCTGGGCAGCAGTGTCAGCCTGATGAGCCCCACCGCGTTCCTGAAGCGGCCGCAGCTCTGGCTGCACCTGATCGCCCGGTTCGGGGTCGGCTACTCGGCGGCGCCAGACTTCGCCTACGACCTGTGCAGCCGGCGCGTCACGCCCGCGCAGTCCGAGGGCCTGGACCTGTCCGGCTGGCGGTTCGCCGCGAACGGCTCCGAACCGATCCACCCGGCCACGCTGACCCGCTTCGCCGACCGTTTCGCCGAGGCGGGCTTCCGGTCGGAGGCGTTCGCGCCCTGCTACGGCATGGCCGAGTCCACCGTGTTCGTCTCCGGGTCCACCGGCCGGCCGCCGCGGGTGATCGGCGCCGATCCGGACGCGCTCGGGCAGGGGACGCTGCGCCGGGCCGGCACCGGCGGCCTGCCGCTGGTCAGCTGCGGTTCGGCGGCGACCGGCCGGGTGCGCATCGTCGATCCCGAGAGCCGGCAGCCGCTGCCGGAGGGCCGGATCGGCGAGATCTGGCTGGCCGGGCCGTCCGTGGCCCGCGGCTACTGGGGACGGCCGGACGCGACCGCGGAGACCTTCGGCGCCCGCACCGCCGACGGCGACGGGCCGTGGCTGCGCTCCGGCGACCTGGGCGTGCTCGACGGCGGCGAGCTGATCGTGACCGGCCGGATCAAGGACGTGATGATCCTGAGCGGGCGCAACATCTACCCGCAGGACGTCGAGCACGAGGTGCGGCACAGCCACGACGTGCTGGCCCTGCACTCCGGAGCGGCGTTCTCGATCCCGTGCCCGGACGAGCGGGTCGTCGTCGTGCACGAGATCCGCGGCCGGCGCAGCGAGCAGGAGTTCGCCGAGCTGACCTCGGCCATCCGCTACACCGTGGCGAGCGGCTTCGGGGTGCCCACCGCCGGCGTGGTGCTGGTCAAGCCCGGCGCGGTCGCCAAGACGACCAGCGGCAAGGTGCGGCGCTCGAGTATGCGCGAGCAGCTGCTGGCCGGCCAGCTGGCGGCGGTGTACGCCGACCTGGACCCGGCCGCCGGCATCCCCGCGGTCCCCAGCGCCCTGCCGGCCCGATGAGCGCGACAGCCCCGAGGAGCACTGCCGACCCGAGGAGCACTGCCGACCCGAGGAGCACTGCCGGCCCGGTGAGCACTGCCGGCCCGGTGAGCACTGCCGGGGACGCGCGCGGCTACCCCGGTGCGGCGGGGCTGCGTGCCGCCCTGGCCGCGGCGGCCGCCGCCGGGACGGCCTTCGACCCGGCGCGGCTGGCCGCCGCGGACGCCGAGGCCGCGTTCCCGGCCGCCGAGTGCGCCCTGCTCGACGACCTCGGGCTGCCCGAGCTCTACACCGCGGGGCGCTGGGACACCGCCGGCGGCCTGGCCGAGGTGCACGAGGCGCTCACCGTGGTCGCCGAGTTCGACGTCACCACCGCGGTCGCGCACGGCAAGACCTTCCTCGGCGCGATGCCGGTGTGGATCAACGGCTCGCCGGAGCAGCAGCAGCGGATGGCCGCCGAGGTGCGGGCCGGCGCCGTGGTGGCGTGGGGCCTGACCGAACCGGAGCGCGGTGCCGACCTGGTCGCCGGCAGCACCCGGGCCGTGCCACGGCCCGGTGGCGGGTGGGAACTGACCGGGGTGAAGTGGCCGATCAACAACGCCACCCGCTGCCGCTGGATGACGGTGCTGGCCCGGACCGACGACCAGCCGGGCCCGGGCGCGTTCAGCACCTTCCTGGTCGACAAGCACCGGCTGCCGGCGGGCAGCTGGCAGCCGCTGCCGAAGGAGCCGACGCACGGCATCCGCGGCGCCGACATCTCCGGCATCCGGTTCGACGCCGCCGTGCTCGGGCCCGAGGCGCTGCTCGGCCGGGTCGGTTCCGGCCTGGAGACCACGCTCCGGGCGCTGCAGCTGACCCGGATCGTGTCGACCTCGCTGTCGGTGGGGGCCGGCCGCCGGGCCGTCGAGCTGGCCGCCGATGCCGTGTCCGGCCGGCAGAGCGGTGGCCGGGCGCTGGCCGAGCTGCCGCACGTGCGGCGGGAGTTCGCCCGCGCGCGGGCCGCGCTCGCCCTGGTCGAGGCCGGCATCGCGGCCGTGGTCGCCGGCTACGAGCGCGACCCGGCCAGCGTGGCCGCGACCTCGGCGCTGCTCAAGGCCGCCGCCCCCTCGATCGTGCAGGACTGCGTGCTGGACCCGATGGCCGAGGTGCTGGGGGCGCGCGGCTTCCTCACCGGCGTGCATCGCGACGGCTGGTTCGCCCGCCTCGACCGCGACCACCGGATCGTGCCGATCTTCGACGGCAGCACTGAGGTCAACCGGGCCGCCCTGGCGCTGCAGTTCGCCCAGCTGGCCCGCGAGCCCGCCGGCGCGGTGGCCACCCCCGGGCGGTCGGCGCGGTCCCGGCTTCGGCTCGCCACCCGCAGCGGGCTCGACCTGCTCGGCCGCCCGCTGCCGGAGCGGCTGGCCGGCGTGGCACCGGAGGCGCTGGCCGGCCTCGAACAGGCCCGCGTCGAGCTGCTGGCGCGGCTGGCCGCGCACCGGCCGGCCGGTCGGCAGGAGCCGGCCGCGACCTTCGAGACGGCCCGCACGCTGGAACTGCTGTACCTCGCCGCGGCGGTGGCCGGCCAGGCAACCACCGAGACTCAGGCCGAGACCCGCTCCGAGACCGGGACCCACTCCGAGACCGGGACCCACTCCGAGACCGAGACGCACGCCGAAGCCCACGCCGAGGCGATGGCGCTGGCCTGGCGGCTGGTCCAGCCGGCGACCGCCGACCCGGCCGGCCGGGAGCTGGCCTCGTGACGGCGACCGTGCCCGGCACCGCACAGGCCGCCGGCACCGCACTGGCCGCCGGCTCGGCGCGGGCGGCGGCGGTCGCCCGCTTCGAGGCCGCGCTCGGGCCGGCAGCCGACCCGGGCAACCCGGCCGGGCGGGCCGCGGTGCTGGCCGCGGACGCCGCCGGACACTGCGCGCCCGGCGCGATCGCGGCCGTCCGGCGGGCCGGGCTGGGCGCCGAGCTGGTGCCGACCGCGCTCGGCGGCCGGTTCGCCGACATCCCCACCCTGGCCGCGGTGCTGCGCAGCCTCTACCGGCGGGACCCGGCCCTCGGGCTCGGCCGGGCACTGGCCGGCACCATGGCCTCGATCTCGGTGTGGACCGCCGGCAGCGAGGCCCAGCGGCGCCGGGTCGCGGAGGTGCTGCTGGCCGGTGACACCATCGCGTGCGCCTACCACGAGCTGGCGCACGGCAGCGACCTGCGCGGCAACGAGCTGCTGGCCCGGGCCGACGGCGACGGGTGGCGGCTGCACGGCGGCAAGGAGGTCGTGTCGAACCTGGCCGAGGCGCCGCTGGCCGTGGTCTTCGCGCACACCCCGGCGGCCGGGCACGGCGGGCACAGCCTCTTCCTGCTGGACCGCGCCGCGGCCGACCCGGCCACCATCGAGGACCTGGCGCGCTACCCGAGCGTGGGCATGCGAGGCCTGTCACTGGGCGGCGTGCGGTTCGACGGCACCCGGCTGGACCGCCAGGCCCTGATCGGCGCCGAGGGCCAGGGCGCCGACCTGGCCCTGCGCGCCTTCCAGCTGACCCGGCTGCTGGTGCCGGCGGCCACGATCGGCCTGCTGGACACCATGCTGCGTGAGGCCCACGGCGCGCTGTCGCGGCGCACGCTGTACGGCAGCCCGGCCACCGCGCTCGGCCCGGTGCGCTCCGGGCTCGCCGACGCCCTGGCCGACCTGCTCATCGGCGACGCCTTCGCCGGCGTCGCGATGCGAGCGCTGCACGTCGACCCCGGGCCGGCCAGTGGCTACGCCGCGGCGGTGAAGGCGTACGTGCCGCGGGTGCTGATGTCGGCCACCGACTCGCTGGCCCGCCTGCTCGGCTCCCAGTTCTTCCTGACCGCCGGCAACCCGATGGTCGGCAAGCTGCAGCGCGACGCGCGACCGTCCTCGTTCGGGCACGCGTCCCGGACGGCCTGCCTGCTCACCCTGGTGGGCCAGCTGCGCACCGTCGCCCGGCGTGGCTGGAACGCCGGGACGGCCGAGCCGTTCCCGGCCGCCGTCTTCGATCCAGCGGCCACGTTCGGGCCGCCCGAGCTGGCGGCCTGGCGCAGCACCGGCGACGGCCGCGACCCGTTGCTGGCCGGCCTGCGCCGGGACGCCGCCACCCGGCAACCCACCCGGCAGCGGGAGCTCGCCGCGGCCGAGGCCGACGCGGCCGCCGAGTTCACCGGCCTGATCGGGGCGGTGGCCGAGCTGCGGCCGCACGAGTGCTCGGCTGCCGCGTCCACGGCCGCCCTCGACGCCGCCGCGCGCTGGGCGGCGCTG
>DATJNU010000158.1:0-5997 GCA_035507775.1 Jatrophihabitans sp. | reverse complement strand
CCGCCGGCCGCCGCGCTGGCCTGCGCGGCGGCACCGCTCGGCGCCAGGGTGCCGGCGACCGGCGCCGTGCCCGTCACCGCTGGCGCCAGGCCGACCGAGGCCAGCCGCGACTGGATCTGGGCGATCCGCGCCAGCGTCGTGTCGATGCTCATCGAGGTCATCCCGCGGCCCTGCCGAATCGTGCGATAGTCAGGTCGTCCTGCTCCCGCTGCGCAGCGGTACGGGCTTGCGCGGCAAGGGTGTTCTCGATCCGTTCCTGCATCTTCTCCACCGTGCGCCGGGACCTGGCGGCCTCGGTCAGCTCGGCCAGCTGGGCGGCCAGCCGGGCGTCGGCGAACTGCACCCGGTGGCGCGCGGCGGCCAGGCTGGCCAGCGCGGCCTGCTGGGCGGCCATCTCGGCCTGGAACTCGGTGACCGTCGCCGTCTCCGGCGCGGCCAGGCCGCCGATCCGGGCGTCCTGCTCGGCCAGCCGGTCGGCGGCCTGCTCGGCGTCCCGGCGGGCCGCGGCGACCTGCTGGGCGCGCAGGTCCTCGGCCGCCTGGCGGGCCCGGATCACGGTCGGCAGCCAGCGCTGGGCGGTCATGCCGCCACCACCGGAACCGCCACCGGAACGGCCGGCGCGGCAGCCGGGCCGGCCAGCGCCGAGGCCAGCCCGGCCCAGGTCGCGTCGGCCTCGCTGCGCTCGGCCATCCCCTGCTGCAGGAAGGCCTCCAGCACCGGCCAGCGGACCAGCGCCTCGTCGGCCAGCGGGTTGCTGCCGGCCACGTACGCGCCGATCTCGACCAGCTCCTTGACGTCGCGCCGGGCGGCCAGCAGCCGCCGGGCCCGCCGGGCCAGCTGCTGCTGCTCGGGCGTGGTCACCGCCGGCGCCACCCGCGACACCGACTCGAGCACGTCGATGCTCGGGAAGTGCCCGGCGGTGGCCAGCCGGCGGTCGAGCACGATGTGGCCGTCCAGGATCGACCGGGCGGTGTCGGCGACCGGCTCGTTGTGGTCCTCCCCCTCCACCAGCACGGTGTAGAGGCCGGTGATCGAGCCGGTCTCGCCGCCGCCGGCCCGTTCGAGCAGCCGGGGCATCAGCGCGAAGACCGAGGGCGGGTAACCCCGCGAGGCCGGCGGCTCGCCGGCCGACAGGCCCACCTCGCGCTGCGCGGTGGCCAGCCGGGTGACGCTGTCCATCAGCAGCAGCACGTCCTGGCCCTGGTCGCGGAACCACTCGGCGATCCGGGTGGCCACGAACGCCGCCCGCAACCGCACCATCGGCGGCTGGTCCGAGGTCGCCACCACGACGACGGCGTTGGCCTGCCCGTCCGGGCCGAGGTCGTTCTCCAGGAACTCGCGCACCTCGCGGCCCCGCTCGCCGATCAGCGCGACCACCGTGATGGTGGCCGTGGTGCCGCGGGTGATCATCGACAGCAGGCTCGACTTGCCGACGCCGGAGCCGGCGAAGATGCCGACCCGCTGGCCGCGGCCGACCGTGATGAGCGAGTCGATCGCCCGCACGCCCAGCGACAGCGGCTCGTCGACCCGGCGGCGGCTGAGCGCGGCCGGCGGTGCCATCTCGACCGAGACGTAGTCCAGCGCGCCGGGCAGCGGGCGGCCGTCCAGCGGTTGGCCGAGCCCGTCCAGCACCCGGCCGCGCAGCTGGCCGCCGACGCCGACCAGCAGCGGGCCGCCGGTCGAGGAGACCCGGTCGCCGTTGCCGATGCCGGCCATCTCGCCCAGCGGCAGGCAGGTGCAGTCGTGCTCGCCGACCGCGACCACCTCGGCCAGCACCGGCTCCGGGCCGTCGCCGATGGCCAGCAGGTCGCCGATCCGGCCGGTGATGCCGGTGACCGTGACCGACAGCCCGACGACCCGGCTGACGTGCCCGTACGCGCGCGGCCGGGCCAGCTCCGCCAGGGCGGCGAGCCGGTGCCGGGCGCGGTCGGCGACGAGATCGGTCATCGGGCGTACCCCCGCAGCCGGTCGAAGGCGGTGCTGATCCGGGCGTCCACCGTGGTGGCCGCGGCCCGGGCCAGCGCGTCGCCGGGGGCCAGCGTCGGGTCGAGTTCGAAGCTCACCCGGGCGGCCGCCATCGGGTCGACGTCAGCCAGCAGCCGCGCGCCGGACTCTCCGGTCAGGGTGGCGTGGTCGGCCGCGGAGAGCCGGATCGTCACCGGCTGCTCGGCCGGCAGCTGGCCGAGCACCCGGCGCAGCACCGAGGTCGCCGACCGTTCCGGGTCGGCCAGGTGCTCGCCGACCAGGACGCCGGCCAGCTCGACCGCCGCGGCCAGCATCCGGTCGGACAGCTCGTCGGTGATCCGCAGCTCGGCCTGGCCCAGCCGGTCGGCGGCGGCCAGCAGCGCGCGCACCGCGGCGGCGACCTCGTCGGCCTGCCGGCGGCCGGCGGCCTCGCGCTCGGCCCGGACCCGGTCGGCCTCGGCCGCCTGGCTGGCGGCCGCCTCGCGGATGCCCTGCGTCCAGCCCTGGGCGTAGCCGACCGCGCGGGCCTGCACCTGGGCCTGGTCGACGAGCTCCGAGCGCGCCGCCCCGGCCAGCTCGAAGCCCGCCCCGGCCGGCTCGTACTCGCCGTCCAGCCGCGAGTGGAAGGAGCTCATCGGCTCGACGACGCTAGGCAACGAACTCGTCCGCATCGCCGCGCGCGACCACGATCTGGCCGGACTCCTCCAGCTCGCGGATCACCCGGACCACCTCGCCCTGGGCCTCCTCGACCGCGTGCACCCGCACCGGGCCGAGCAGCTCGATCTCCTCGGCCAGCGTCGCCGCGGCGCGTTCGGACATGTTCTTGGCGATCTTGTTGTGCACGGTCGGCGGCACGCCCTTGAGCGCCACCGCCAGATTGGCGACCTCGACCTGGCGCAGCACCAGCTGCACCGCGCGGTCCTCCAGGTTGACCAGGTCCTCGAAGAGGAACATCCGGCTGCGCACCTCGTCGGCCAGCTCCCGGTCCCGGTTCTCCAGGCCCTCCAGGATCAGCTTCTCGGTGCCCCGGTCGGCCCGGTTGATGATGTCGACCAGCGGCTGCACGCCCCCCACCGCGGACAGGTCCGAGGGCACCAGCAGGTTCGCCATCCGCCGTTCCAGGCTCGCCTCGATCTGGTTGATGATGTCGGGCGAGGTGCGGTCCATCGTGGCGATCCGGTGCGCGACCTCGCCCTGCAGCTGGGAGTCCAGGCCGGCCAGCACCTTCGAGGCGAGCGGGGCCGGCACGTGGGCCAGCACCAGCGCGATCGTCTGCGGGTGCTCGTCGGAGATGAAATTGAGCAGCTGGCGGGCGTCGGCGTGCTGCAGGAACTTGAACGGCGGGTCGATCATCGTGGTGGACAGCCGGTCCAGGATCGCGCCGGCCCGGTTCTCCCCCAGCGCGGCGAGCAGCAGCTCCCGGCTCTGGTCCATGCCGCCGCGCACCATCGTGCCGCCGCCCTGCAGCATCCCGAACTCCCGGAGCACCGCGGCCGAGATGTCGGCCGGCACGTCGCCGGCCCGGGCGATCTCGGTGGCCAGGTCCTCCAGCTCGGCGTCGGAGAACTCGGCGAGCACCCGGGACTGGGCCTGCCGGTCGAGCTGCAGCACCAGGATCGCGGCCTTGCGCCGGCCGGTCAGGCCCCGGGTCAGGTCGGCGGCCTCGGTGCCGGCCGACGCGGCCGCCTGGGCGGCCAGCGGGGTGCCGATCGAGGATACGGTCGCCAGCGTCTCGGCCATCTCAGCTCTCCTTCGTGTTCAGCCAGCCGCGCAGCAGCCGCGCGACTTCCTGGGGTTCGCTGTGGGCCATCTCGGCCAGGTCCCGCTGCCGGGCCAGGTGCAGGGCGGCCTCGCGGTTCTCCGGCACGATCTCCTTCGGCGCCGGCGGCAGCGAGTTGTCGTTCAGGGTGGACAGGAACGCGTCGAGGTCGTCCCCGCCGTCGTCCTGGTTGCGGCGCTTGCGGCCGATCACCAGGCTGGCGATCACCACGATCAGCACGATCAGCACCACCGAGCCGGTCTTGATCATCGAGATCAGCTGGTCCCGGCTCTTGGCTGCGGCCGCGGCGGCCGCGGCCTTCTTCGCGGCAGCGGCGGCGGCATCGGCCGCGGTGTGGTCGAACGGCTGCACCGAGACGGTGAGCTGGTCGCCACGCTTGGCGTCCAGGCCGACCGCGTTGGCCACCAGGTCGCGCAGCTGGGTCTGGTCGAGCTGGCCGGCGAAGTCCTTGTCGACGGCCACCGAGATGGTCTGCCGGCGCACGCTGCCCGGCGTCGAGTCGGTGGTGGTGGTGTCCGAGCCGGTCGCGTTGTTGATGACGGTCGAGGTGTTCTTGTAGCCGCCGGAGCCGGCCTTGCCGGCACCGGCCACCGGGGACGGCGAGGTCGCGCCGAGCACGCCGTTGCCGGTCGCCGCGCCGGGGGCCATCGTCTCGGTGGACGAGGACACCGAGACCGGCGGCGCGCCGCTGACGAAGACCGGGACGCTGTTCACCGAGTGGGTCTTGTCGTAGTTCAGGTCGGCGTTCACGCTGACCGTCGAGTGGCCGGGCCCGACCAGCTGGTCGAGGATCTTCTGCGCCGCCGCACTGGTCTGGTTGTCGTAGGCGACGATCGCCTCGTTCCGGTCGCTGGCGGTGGCGCCGCTGACCCCGGTGCCGGCCGCGGCGAGCACCTTGCCGGTCGAGTCGGAGACGCTGACGTCGTCGGAGGTCATCTGCGGGATCGACGAGGAGACCAGGTTGAGCACCGACTGCACCTGGTTGGAGTTCAGGGTGGTGCCCGGGGTCAGGGTCAGCAGCACCGAGGCGGTCGGCTTCTGGCTGCCGTCGTTGAACACGTCCTGCTGCGGGATCGCCAGGTGCACCGCGGCGTTCTGCACGCCGTTGATCGACTGGATGGTCCGGTCCAGCTCACCCTCCAGCGCCCGCTGGTAGTCCACCTGCTGCTTGAACTCCGAGGTGGTGATGCCCTCCTTGTCCAGCAGGCTGTAGCTGGAGGTGGCCGAGGACGGCAGCCCGGCCGCGCTCATCGTGAGCCGGCTGGCGTAGACGTCCTTGCTGGGCACCAGGATCTCGGTGCCGTTGGCGGCCAGCTGGTACGGCGTCTTGTTCGCGTTCAGCTTGTCGATGATGCCGCTGGCATCGGTCGGCGACAGGTTGGTGAACAGCGGTGCGTAGCTCGGCTTGGCCGCCCAGCTGGAGAAGAGGAAACCGCCGATCACCAGCGCCAGCGCGGCGGCGATGGTGACCGCCTTCTGTCCCGGGGTGAAGGCCAGGAAGCCCCGCCAGAACCGCTGCAGGGTGGCCATGATCTTCTGCTGCATCGCCTAGGCCTGCATTCCCATGATCTGGTTGAACGCGTCGATTCCCTTGGTGCGCAGGGTGGTTGCCAGCTCGGTGACCAGCGAGGCCTGGGTCGCGGCGATGGTGTAGTCGTGGATGTCGGTCAGGTCGCCGGTGGCCGCCTGGATCGCCAGCGAGTCCGCCTTGTCCTGGCTGGACTGCACCGCGCCGATGCCCTTGGACAGCATCGCGGCGAAGTCACCGCCGGACGAGGCGGGTGCGGCGTTGAGGTCGGTGCCGGCACCGGTCAGCGGCTGGCCGGCGGCGGAGGGCAGCGCAGCGCTGATCGCGCCGATCGCGGGGATCGTCATGTCAGTGGTTCTTTCCGATGTTGATGGCGGCTTCGTAGACGCTGCGCGCGCGGTCGACCACGGCGGCGTTGGCCTGGAAGCCGCGCTGCGCCATGATCAGGTTCCCCATCTGCTCGCCCATGTCGATGTCGGGCAGCCGGACGTAGCCCTTGGCGTCGGCGAGGGGGTTGTTCGGCTGGTAGGTGAGGCGGCCGACCGGGCTGCTCTTGAGCAGGTCGGAGACCTCGACGCCGCCGCCGGTGCCGGTGCCGTCGTCGGGGATGTCGCTGACCTCCAGGTACGAGGCCTGGAAGGCCGCGCCCGAGGTCGGCTTGACCGTGTTGACGTTGGCGATGTTGTTGGCCAGCACGTCCAGCCAGCTGCGCATCGTCGACAGG
>DATJNU010000157.1:0-12231 GCA_035507775.1 Jatrophihabitans sp. | reverse complement strand
CTCGCCGAGCAGCTCGGGCCGCTCCCGGGCGATCCGGCGCATGCCGCCCCAGGACTCCTCGGTGGCCCGCGCCATCCGCCAGCGCAGCAGCGGGTGGGTCGCCAGCGGGACGAGCGAGGCCTCGTGCGCCCAGTACTCGACGTACTCCCGCTGCAGCCGGCCGGCCGTGTGGCCGGTCAGCCGATCGAGGATCTCCCGCGGGTAACTGCCCAGTCGCGCGTACACCGGCAGGTAGTGGGACCGGCTGAGCACGTTCACCGAGTCCAGCTGGAGCAGCCCCATCGTGTCGATCACCTTGCGGAGATGCCGGGCGGTGATCCGGCCGGCCGGGCGGGGCTGCCCGAAACCCTGGGCGGCCAAGGCGATCCGGCGGGCCGCGGCGGCGGTCAGCTGCAGTTCGGGCACCCCGACATTGCACCACGCGCCACCGACAACGGGCCTGCGCGCGGCCGGCGCATGCGACGATGCGCCGGTGACCGAATTCCTCAAGCACCTGGGTGAGCACGTCGGCACCTGGCTCTACCTGATCGCGGCGTTCTGCGCGTTCGCCGAGGCCGCGATCCTCATCGGCATGGTGCTGCCGGGCGAGGCCGCGCTGCTGGTGGCCGGCTACTTCTGCCACGAGGGCGTGCTGGAGCTGGTGCTGATGCTGCCGCTGGCGATCCTGGCCGCCGTCGCCGGCGACTCGGTCGGCTACGAGTTCGGCCGCCGGTTCGGCCCGGGCCTGCGGCGCACCGCGGCCGGTCGCTGGATCGGCGAGCATCGCTGGCGCACGGTCGACAGCTTCCTGCACCGGCACGGCGGCAAGGCGGTGTTCCTGGGCCGGCTCACCGCGCTGCTGCGCGCCCTGATGCCGTCGATGGCCGGCATGAGCGGCATGCGCTACCGGACGTTCCTGCTCTACAACGCGGCCGGCGGCATCCTCTGGGGCGGTGGCTGCATCCTGGCCGGCTGGGCCTTCGCCTCGGCGCTGAACCGGATCGAGAAGTACCTGACCTGGGGGCCGCTGGCCGTGCTGGCGGTGCTCGCCGTGGTGGCCCTGCTGGTGCACCGCCGGCGCCGGGCCGCCGAGCGCGCCTGACCGAGAAGGGCCCCTAAGCTGGAGCCCGTGGCAGATGTGAGCGTCCGGCCGGCGACCGTGGCCGATGCGGCCGAGATCGGGCGGCTGCAGAACGAGACCTGGCAACTGGCCTACCGCAAGGTGCTGCCGGAGGAGATCCTGCTGGGCCTGGACGCCGACCGGTTCGCAGCCAGCTGGCAGGCCGCGATCGCCCGGCCGCCGAGCCCGGCGCACCACGTGGTGATCGCGCTGGAGGGCGAGCACCGTGTCGGCTTCGCCGCGTTCGGCCCGGACGCCGACCGCCAGCCGGACGACCCGGAGCCCGAGCACAGCGCGGCGATCAGCACGCTGCTGGTGGAACCGCGCTGGGGCCGGCGCGGGCACGGCTCCCGGCTGCTGGCCGCGATCGCCGACCTGGCCCGGGCCGGCGGCGTGCGACGGCTGGTCGCCTGGGTGCCGGCCGCCGACACCGCGTCCCTGGAGTTCTACCGCTCGGCCGGCTGGGACGCCGACGGGCTGCAGCGCAGCCTCGACACCGGGGCCGGCAGCATCGCCGAGCTGCGGCTGCACGCCTCACTGACCGAGGACGAGGCAGCCGGCTGATGGCGTTCTCCGGCATCCCGTTCGCCGCCCTGGACTTCTACGAGGACCTGGAGGCGGACAACTCCAAGACGTTCTGGACCGCGCACAAGCACCTCTACGACGAGCAGGTGAAGGCACCGCTGACCGAGCTGGCCGCCGAGCTGGAGCACGAGTTCGGCACGCCGAAGTTCTTCCGGCCCTACCGCGACGTCCGGTTCGCCAAGGACAAGACGCCGTACAAGGACCATCAGGGCGTCTACTTCGCCGAGACCCGGCGCTACCTGCACATCTCGGCGGCCGGCATGTACGCCAGCGGCGGGATCTACGAGATGGCCTCCGACCAGGTCGACCGGTTCCGGCGGGCGGTCGCCGACGACCTGCCCGGCGAGGCGCTGCTGGCCGCGATCGGCCATGCCGAGAAGGCGAAGCTCGCCCTCGCCGGCCAGCTGCTGACCCGGGTGCCGGCCGGCTACCCGAAGGACCACCCCCGGGCGGCGCTGCTCAAGCACAAGTCGCTCTACGCCACCCGCGACTTCGGCTGCCCGGAGTGGCTGCAGACGCCGAAGGCGAAGACCGAGCTGGTGAAGGCCTGGCGGGCGATGCAGCCGCTGGTGAACTGGCTCGACAAGCACGTCGGCCAGTCCGACCTCCCGGTCGCGCGCAAGGGCCAGGCCTGATCAGGCCTTGGCGATCGCGGTGCGCAGCGCCTCCCGGGCCCGGCGCCGGTCGCCGGCCAGGTCGTACACCTGGGCCAGCCGGAACCAGCCACGCCAGTCGTCCGGCGCCTGCTCGACCACCGCCCGCTGCTCGGCGAACAGCGCGTCGGCCGCGGCCCGGTCCGGCCGGCCGGACGGCAGCCGCGGGATCAGCGGCGGTTCGGCCGAGACGCCCTCGCCGGCCAGCCGTTCGGCGAGCCGCTGGCTGGCCAGCCCGAACCGCAACTCCGCGACCACCACCCACACCCCGACCAGCGGCAGCACCAGGGTGGCCACCCCGAGCAGCCGCAGGCTCCACCGGTCCTGGCCGAGCAGGTAGACGCCGCGATAGCCGATCAGCAGGAAGTAGACGCCCAGCGCGGCGACCAGCCCGATCACCACGACCAGCGGGTTGCTCCCCCGCCGGCGATCCTTCGGCTGGGTCACAGGCCGAGCAGCGGGTCCAGGCCGACCGTCAGGCCCGGCCGCCGGCCGATCTCGCGGACGGCCAGCAGCACGCCGGGCATGAACGACGACCGGTCCAGCGAGTCGTGCCGGATGGTCAGCGTCTCGCCCTGGGTGCCGAAGACCACCTCCTGGTGCGCGACCAGCCCCATCGCCCGGACCGCATGCACCCGGACGCCGTCGACGTCCGCGCCGCGGGCCCCGGCCAGTTCGGTCGAGGTCGCGTCCGGGGCGGGTCCGATCCCGGCCTCGGACCGGCTCTGCGCGATCAGCTGCGCGGTGCGGGTGGCGGTGCCCGAGGGCGCGTCCGCCTTCTGCGGGTGGTGCAGCTCGATCACCTCGGCCGACTCGAAATAGGGCGCGGCAAGCTGGGCGAACTTCATCGACAGCACCGCGCCGATGCCGAAGTTCGGCGCGATCAGCACGCCCGTCCCCGGCCGCTCGGCCAGCCAGCCCCGGACGGTGTCGAGCCGCTGCTCGGTGAAGCCGGTCGTGCCGACGACCGCGTGCCGGCCCTGCTCGATCACCGCCTGCAGGTTGCCCATCACCGCGTCCGGATGAGTGAAGTCGACCACCACCTGGGCCCCGGCCAGCTCCAGCGGGTCGCCGGCGTCCAGCTCGGCGACGAGCTCGAGATCGGCGGCGTCCCGCACCGCCGCGCAGACCTGCTGGCCCATCCGGCCCCGGGCGCCCAGCACCGCCACCGCGATCAAGCTCATGCTGACACCGCCGCGTCGAAGTCGTGCTCGCCGAACGGCCCGACCACGGTCAGGCAGCGCGGCTGCGCGGACAGCTCCGCGGCCAGCTCGTTCACCTGCTCGGTGGTGACCGAGTCGACCAGGTGGAGCAGGTCGTCCAGACCTAGCACGTCCCCGTAGCAGAGTTCCGCCTTGCCGATCCGGCTCATCCTCGAGCCCGAGTCCTCCAGGCCGAGCACCATCGCGCCGGCCAGCTGCCCCTTGCCACGCGCCACCTCGTCGGCGGCGAGCCCGTCCCGGGCGATGGCATCGAGCACCCCGGACATGATGGCGACCACCTCGTCGGCCTTGCCCGGCTGGCAGCCGGCGTACATGCCGAACAGGCCGTCGCCGGCGAAGGAGGAGGTGAAGGAGTAGGTCGAGTACGCCAGCCCGCGCTGCTCGCGGATCTGCTGGAACAGCCGGGACGAGGTGCCGCCGCCGATCGCGGTGGAGAGCACGCCCAGGCAGAACCGGCGCTCGTCGAACCGGCTCAGCCCCAGCCCGCCGAGCACGATGTTGGCCTGCTCGGTGTCGTCGGAGACCACCCGCACCGGCTGCACCGGCTTGCTGTGCTGGCGCCGGTCCGAGCGCAGCGTGCCGCCGCCGGTGTCCAGCCGGGCGCCGAACGCCTTGCGCACCAGCGCGACGACCGCCGAGTGGTCGATGTTGCCGGCGACCGAGACGACCATCTCGGCCGGCTTGTACCGGCGGGAGTAGTAGCCGTGGACCTGGGTGCGCGACAGCTGGTTGATCGACTCCTCGCTGCCCAGGATCGGCCGGCCGAGCGGGGTGTCGCCGAACAGCGCGGCGGCGTACTCGTCGTGCACCAGGTCGGACGGGTCGTCGTCGCGCATGAGGATCTCCTCCAGCACGACGGTCCGCTCGGTGTCGACGTCGTGCACCGCGATGGTCGCGTTGAGCACCACGTCGCTGATGATGTCGATCGCCAGCGGCAGCTCCCGGTCGAGCACCGTGGCGTAGAAGCAGGTGTGCTCCTTCTCGGTGAAGGCGTTGAACTCGCCGCCCACCGCGTCCATCGCCAGCGCTATGTCGAGCCCGGTCCGGGTGCGGGTGCCCTTGAAGAGCAGGTGTTCCAGGAAGTGGCTGGAACCGGCCACCGACGGCAGCTCGTCGCGGGAGCCGACACCCACCCAGACCCCGACGCTGGCCGAGCGCACCCCGGGCATGGTCTCGGTCACGATGCGCAGGCCGCCGGGCAGGACGGTCCGCCGGATGACGCCACCGCCGGCGGCGGGCAGGGTACGGGTCGAGGCTCGTGCGGTCACCGCATCAGCCTATGCGCCGCCCAGCAGCCGCTCGGCCAGTGCCAGGGTCTCGGGCTGGAACAGCACCAGCCGGGCCTGGTGCACCGGACCCACGGTGTGGATCACCCAGCGGGCCGGCAGGTCGCCGGCGGTGGTCGCGACCGCCTGGCCGGTGGGCAGCCCGCCGCCGAGGTGGCCCGCCCGCAACGCCCGGCACTCGGCCAGGATCGCCGGGCCGCCGCGGCGGTGGATGGCACCGTCCACCCCGTCGCCGCCGAGCAGGCTGGAGTTGGCGGCGTTGACGATCGCGTCCACCCGCTGCTCGGTGATGTCACCGGTGACCAGTTCGAGTTCCACCGTCACAGTGCCCGGCGCTGCCACGAGCCGGGGTCGTCCACCAGCTTGCGCACGTGCGCCGGCAGCTTGCCGGTGAGCAGCTGCTGCAGCGAGGTCTCGTCCAGCACCCGGCGCAGGCTGGCCCGGACCGCGACCCAGAGCCCGGGCAGGTGCTGGGACAGGCCGGCGTAGGCCATCTCGTCCGGCCGCAGGCCCCGCACCTCGGCCAGCGGCCCGTCGACCGCCCGGATCACCGCACCGATCGAGATCTCCGAGGCGGGCCGGGCCAGGGCGTAGCCGCCGTCGGCGCCGCGCATCGACCGGACCAGCCCGGCCCGGCGCAGGTCGCCCAAGATCGCCTCGACGAACTTGCGCGGCAGCTGCTGCTCGCCGACCACCGCGTCGATCTTCACCAGGTTCGGTGCGTGCTCGGCCAGCACCAGCAGGGCACGGACGGCATAGTCGCTCTTGGCCGAGATCTCCACCCCGGCATTGTCCCGCATCCCCCGCCGGAATGCGGGAAAGGTCAGGACACCTCGGCCACCGGCTCGGCGGGCACCCGCAGCCAGGCCCGCTGACCCGCGGCCAGGCCGAGCGCGTCGGCCTGGCCGCGGGTCAGCTGCACCGACACCGGGCCGGCGCCGGTCTCGAACTCGGCCCGCACCTCGAAGCCCAGCCGCAGCACCCGCACCGCCGTGGCCGGCACGCTGCCGGGCCCGGGGTGCGCGGCGACCTCGATGTCGTGCGGGCGGACCAGCCGGCCGGCCAGGGTGGTGACCGGCCCGAGGAACCGCATCACGAACTCGTTGGCCGGCTCGTCGTAGAGCTGGGCCGGGGTGCCCACCTGCTCCAGCCGGCCCCGGTTGATCACCGCGATGGCATCGGCGACCTCCAGCGCCTCGGCCTGGTCGTGCGTCACGAAGACGGTCGTCACCGCCAGCTCGTCGTGCAGCCGGCGCAGCCACTCCCGCAGCTCGGCGCGCACCTGCGCGTCGAGGGCGCCGAACGGCTCGTCGAGCAGCAGCACCCGCGGCTCGATGGCGAGCGCGCGGGCCAGCGCCATCCGCTGCCGCTGGCCGCCGGACAGCTCGGACGGCAGCCGGTCGGCGAACTGGGACAGGTGCACCAGCTCCAGCAGCTCGCCGACCCGGCGCCGGATCTCGTCCTTGCCGCGCTTGCGGACCTCCAGGCCGAAGGCCACGTTCCGGTACACCGACAGGTGCCGGAAGGCCGCGTAGTGCTGGAACACGAAGCCGACCCCGCGCCGCTGGGCGGGCAGCGCCGTGACGTCCCGACCCTCGATCCGCACCGCGCCGGCGTCCGCGCCCTCCAGCCCGCCGACGATGCGCAGCAGGGTGGACTTGCCACCGCCGCTCGGGCCGAGCAGCGCGGTCAGCCGGCCGGCCGGCACCGCCAGGCTCACGTCGTCGAGCGCGACGAACGTGCCGAACCGCTTGACCAGGCCGGTCACCTCGATGCTCATGATCGACCTTCCTTCGAACGGACGAGGGAGATCGCGACGATGCACAGCGCGGACACCGCGATCAGCACCACCGACAGCTGGTAGGCCCCGGGTTCGAACTGCTCGGCGCGCTGGTCCACCAGCAGGGTCACCGTCTGGGTCTGCCCGACCACCCCGCCGGAGACCACCCGGACGGCCCCGAACTCGCCGAGGCACCGGGCCAGGCTCAGCACCACGCCGTAGGCCAGCGCCCACCGGACGGTCGGCAGGGTGATCCGGCGCAGCCGCTGCCAGGCGTTCGCGCCGAGCGACCGGGCGGCCTGCTCCTGCTCCAGGCCGGCCTCGATCAGCACCGGCAGCACCTCGCGCAGCACCAGCGGCAGCGAGACGAACGCGGTCGCGGCGATCATCCCCGGTGCGGCGAAGATGACCTGGTAGCCGGCCGCGCTCAGCGGGCCGCCGAGCCAGCCGGTCTGCCAGCCGTAGACCAGGATCAGGGCCAGGCCCACCACGATCGGCGACACCGAGACCGGCAGGTCGACGAGCAGGTTCAGCAGGCCCTTGCCGGGGAAGCGGGACCGGGCCAGCAGCAGGGCCAGGCCGAGGCCGAAGGCGGTGTTGAGCGCGACCGCGGAGCCGGCCACCACGAGGGTCAGCCGGTAGGCGTGCAGCGCCTCGGGTCCGGTGACCGCGGTGGCGAAGGCATGCCAGCCCTGCTGCCAGCTGCGCCAGGCGACCAGGCCGACCGGCAGCACGACCAGCAGCCCGAGGTAGCCGACCGCGACCGCTCGCAGCAGGTAGCGCGACCTAGCCACGCCGGGCCGCCCACCGGCGCAGCAGCCCCAGCCCGGCCAGCACCAGCAGGCTGACCGCCAGCAGCACCACCGCGGTCGACGCGGCGCCGGCCAGGTCGTCGTCCTGCACCTGCTTGTAGACGTAGAGCGAGGCGACCTCGGTGCGGTACTGCACCTGCCCGGAGATGAGCACGACCGAGCCGTACTCCCCCATCGCCCGGCCGAAGGCCAGCGCCGCGCCGGAGAGGATGGCCGGCAGCAGCGCCGGCAGCACGATCCGCCGGAAGGTGCTGACCGGGCCGGCCCCGAGCGACCGGGCGGCCTCCTCGGCGTCGGTCTCCAGTGCCAGCAGCACCGGCTGCACCGAGCGCACCACGAACGGCAGCGTCACGAACAGCAGCGCCAGCAGCACCCCGGGCCGGGTGGCGTAGGCATGCAGCCCGATCGGGCTGTCCGGGCCGTAGAGGCTGAGCAGCACCAGGCCGGCCACGATGGTGGGCAGCGCGAACGGCAGGTCGACCAGCACCTCCAGCACCCGCTGACCCGCGAACCGGTCCCGCACCAGCACCCAGGCGATCAGGGTGCCGAACACGGCGTTGACGGCACTGACCGCCAGCGCGCTGAGCACCGTGAGCCGGAGTGCGGCGAACTCCTCGCGGTCGGTCACGGCCCGGGCGAAGCCGGCCCAGCCCGCGCCGGTGGCCTTGACCACCACCGCGGCCAGCGGCAGCAGGACCAGCACGCTCAGCCACAGCACCGCCAGCCCGAGGCCGGCGGCCGGGCCCGGCCGCAGCGGTTCGGTCCCCGGCTCCGCCTCGTGCGCCCGGGTGCGCGCCGGCGGGGCCAGCAGGCTCATCCGGCGCCGGCCAGGATCTTGGTGATGATCCCGTCCTGCTTGTCGAAGTATCTGGCGTTCGCCGCCGACCAGCCGCCGAGCTGGGCGATGGTGGTCAGGGTGGCCGGGGTCGGGAACGGGTCGGCCGGGTCGTTCGCACCGCTGACGGTGCCCGCGGCGACACCGGCCAGCACCGGCCGGTAGCCCTTGCCCGCGAGGATCCGCTGGCCCGCGGCGCTCTCCACATAGTCCAGGAACGCCTTCGCGGCCGGGGACGCCTTCGTCGTCACTGCCGCGGGATTCTCGATCAGGACGGTGTCGGAGGGCACCACGTAGTCGATCGGCTGGCCCTTCTGCCGGGCCGAGATCGCCTCGTTCTCGTAGGAGATGAGCACGTCACCGGTGCCGGCGAGGAAGGTCTGGGTCGCCTTGCTGCCGCTCTCGGGCTTGCTCACGATGTTGGCGGCGAACTTCGTCAGGTACGCCTGCGCGGTCGCGTCGTTGCCGCCGCCGGCCAGCCCGTGCGCGTAGGCGGCGAGCAGGTTCCACTTGGCCGAGCCGGACGAGCCCGGGTCCGGCGTCACGATCCGCACCCCGGGCCCGATCAGGTCGTCCCAGCCGGTGATGTGCTTCGGATTGCCCTTGCGCACGGCCAATACCACGACCGAGTCGGAGACCAGGCCCTTGGTCGGCCCGCCGTCCCAGCCCGGCGCGACGAGGTTCGGCACCAGCCTGGTCAGGTCCGGCTGCAGAGAGAACGCGACGTAGTCGGCGTGCTGGCCGTTGGCGACCGCCCGGCTCTGGTCGCCGCTGGCGCCGTAGGACGCGCTGAACCGGACGCCCTTGCCGGCCGCGGTCGCGACGAAGGCCGCGGTGAGGGCGTCGTAGGCCGGCTTGGGCACCGAGTACGCCACGATCGCCACCTGCTTGCCGCGTGAGGAGGCGGACGAGGACGCGCAGCCGGCGGTGCCGATCGCGGCCAGGGCGGCCAGCGCTAGCAGCGAGCCGGTACGGGCGAGGGTCCTCATCGATAACCTCCAGTGAGCCTATTATTCCCAGCGGTTTACTAGACAATAGGAGATCGCCCGCCGGATTGCGAGACCGCCGTCCCGCCTTCCGGGAATCGCGACCGGTGAAGCCGCCCAGCGCGCCACTGCGCTTGACGCGGACGATTTGCCTGTTTGATCATGAACGTTCCCGAACACCATCAGGCACCCGCCTGACCCGCGCAAGGAGCACGTCCATGCCCCGAATACGCCCTCGCCGCCGCTCGCGATTCGCTGTAAGCGCTGTCATCGCGACGGTGACCGCCGCGCTGTGCACGGCCGGCCTGACCGCCCACCCCGCTCCCGCCGCGGCCGCCACCACTCCCCCGCGCGGTGACGTGATCGCGAATCTCTTCGAGTGGAACTGGAGCTCGGTCGCCGGCGAGTGCACCAGCGTGCTCG
Source organism: Jatrophihabitans sp. (assembly GCA_035507775.1). Taxonomy (GTDB): domain Bacteria; phylum Actinomycetota; class Actinomycetes; order Mycobacteriales; family Jatrophihabitantaceae; genus Jatrophihabitans_A. The sequence continues at coordinate 2,549 of DATJNU010000157.1, read as the reverse complement.
GCCCCGCCGGCTACGGCGCGGTGCAGGTGGCTCCGCCCGAGGAGTCGGTGAGCCTGCCCGGCAACAGCCCGGCCCACCCGTGGTGGGAGGTCTACCAGCCGGTGAGCTACCAGGTGAACAGCCGGTTGGGCAACCGGACCGCCTTCGCCGCGATGGTCACCGCCTGCCACAACGCCGGTGTCAAGGTCTACGCCGACGCGGTGCTCAACCACATGACCGGCCAGGGCAACACCGGCTACGCCGGCACCACGTTCGCAGACAAGTACGACTATCCCGGTCTGTACTCCAGCGCCGACTTCCACCACTACCCGGCGGACTGCCCCAACTCCGACGGCCAGATCCACGACTACAACAACCAGACCGACGTGCAGAAGTGCGAGTTGGAGGAGCTGTCCGACCTGCGCACCGAGAGCAGCTACGTGCAGGGCAAGCTGGCGGGCTACCTCAACGACCTGATCAGCCTGGGCGTCGACGGCTTCCGGCTCGACGCGGCCAAGCACATCAACGTCAACGACCTGGCCGCGATCAAGGCCAAGCTGACCAAGTCGGTGCTGCTCTACCAGGAGGTCATGCCGGGTGGCGCGGTCAACCCGTCGGCCTACGAGGGCAACGGCAAGGTGCTGGAGTTCACCTATGGCCAGAAGCTCAAGCAGCAGTTCCAGGGCAGCATCGCGAACCTGCAGACCTTCGGCCAGTCCTGGGGCCTGGAGCCGAGCGGCTCCTCGGTGACCTTCGTCGACAACCACGACACCGACCGCAACGGCTCGACGCTGAGCTACAAGGACGGCAGCACCTACCGGCTGGCCACCATCTTCTCCCTCGCGTGGGGCTACGGCCAGCCGCAGGTCTATTCGAGTTTCACCTTTTCCAGCAACGACCAATCGCCTCCGGCTGACGGCAACGGCTTCGTCACCAACACCGACTGCGGCAGCGCCGGCACCTGGCTGTGCGAGGACCGGCAGCAGGCGATCACCGGCATGGTCGGCTGGCACAACGCGGTCGCCGGCCAGGCGGTGGCCAACTGGTGGAGCGACGGCGCGAACACCATCTCGTTCAGCCGCGGCGCGGCCGGCTTCGTGGCCGTCAACAACGGCTACAACTCGGTCACCCGGACGTTCAGCACCGGCCTGCCGGCCGGCACCTACTGCGACGTGATCCACGGCAGCGCCTCGGGCAGCTCGTGCACCGGCCAGCTGGTGACCGTGGACGGCTCGCACAACGCCAGCATCACCGTGCCGGCGCAGGACGCGGTGGCCTTCGACGTCGACTCCACCGCGACCACCAGCACCGGCGTGGCGGTGACCTTCAACGAGAACGCCACCACCAGCTACGGCCAGAACATCTTCGTCGTCGGTGACAACGCCCAGCTCGGCGCGTGGAACCCGGCCCTGGCGACCGCGCTGGCCGCCAACGCGTACCCGGTCTGGAAGACCACGGTGTGGCTGCCGAAGAACACCGCGATCCAGTACAAGTACGTCAAGAAGAACCCGGACGGCTCGGTCACCTGGGAGGGCTCGTCGAACCGGACGGCCAACACCGGCAGCGGCTCGACGCTGGCCCTGAACGACAGCTGGCGCTAACAGCATGGCGCCGGCTCCTGGCGGGGAGCCGGCTTCGGTCACTCGCGCGGGCCCGCGGTTCATCCGCCGGGCCCGCGCTCACCGAAGCGGCACCACCCGACCGGGCCAGGCACCGAGCGAGCCCACGGTGCGCCTCAGCAGCGAGAGCAGCGGGTCGATCGCCTGCCCCGCCCGGGCGTCGTTGCCGATGCCCAGATCACCGCAGAAGCCGGTCCGGGCGGTCGGCGCCAGCGGCGCACCGTCCGCATAACGCGCGGTGTAGTGGTCCTGACTCAGCCAGCCGTCGACTTGCCGGCCAGCGGCCATCGACGCCGGCGGCTCGGGATCAGCCGTCCACAGCACCCACCCGGCGGCACCTGTCAGGTCGCTCTTGCGAGCGCTCAACGGGTCAGCGGTGATCACCTACGACGTAACGATCGCGCCCATCGGACAGGCGTCACGCCGCGACCGCTGTGACGGTTTGTGCGACGTTACCGCTGTAGCACGTGGTGGTCGAGGTAGCCGGTGCGGTTGTCGTGGGACCGTAGACCACATAGTCCTGGCCGGTCTGGACGCTGTGACAGCCGATCTGAACGTGATACCTGCCAGAGTCACACTGGGCGGTGCCCCGGCCGTAGTACATGCTGTTGTAGCCGTCATGGACCCATTCCATCCATGTGACGCAGCCAGTGACACCGGAGCCCAACGGCTGCGCAACAGCAGCGACCTGCTCGGCCACATTTCCGGTATTGCACGTCGCCGTCGCGGTAGCCGGAGCAGTCGCAACACCGGTCCCGTACAGCACATATGCGACACCCGTCTGCTGATCCCGGCAAACCAGTTTGGCCTTGAGTTGCGTCCACGGACGTGGTGTTTGATCTTCGCCCGACATGGCGTGGCGGTCTGATGTGAGACGGCCACCGCGTGATCCTTTCCGAGATCCGACCAAGGTTCTCGAGTGAGGAGCACGCGATGACCGCTGTCCCCAGT
>DATJNU010000156.1:0-12808 GCA_035507775.1 Jatrophihabitans sp. | reverse complement strand
GTGGCATTGTGCAGCGCGAACCCGATCACCAGGACGGTGGCCAGCGACACCGCGCCGCTGGCGGCGGACTGGCCGATGGCCAGCCCCTCGGCGAAGTTGTGCAGCCCGATGCCGACCGCGATCATCAGCGCCAGCCGGCGGGCGGCCGACCAGGTGGCGACGCCGGTGCGGGGCCGCTCCTCGACCGACATCGCGCCGGGGCCGGCCGGCCGGGGCCGGTGCAGGTAGTGGTCGTAGCCGACCAGGCCGAGCAGCCCGACCGCGAGGCCGGCCGCGAACAGCGAGCCGTAGCCGAAGACCGGGGCCAGCCCGCCGCTGTGCTCGTGCACGGCGCCGAGTGCCGAATCGACCGGATCCCAGGCGGCCGACAGCACGTCCCAGACCAGGAACAGCAGCACGCCGATGGTCACCGCGGTGAGGAAGAGTTTCAGGGACGGAGCCGGTTTGCGCAGCCGCCCGACCGGCAGGCCGAGCACGATCGTCACGCCGGCGATGAAGCCGAGCAGCAACGTGGTGGGCAGGCTCATCGATTCCTCCTCCGTCCGGTCAGGTAAGCCTTACCTAACCGGCTGGTCGAAATCAAGTTGCGCCCGTTGGGTCCGTCGGCTCAGTGGCCGGTCCGCGCCGCCTCCGGGGGAGCGGGCAGGGTGGCCGGTGCGCCGATCAGCCAGGCCAGGCTGCAGGCGGTAATCGACTGCGCGCACAGCAGTCCGACCAGCACCACCAGCTGGAAGCGGGCCGCGTTCACCGCGCTGGCCCCACCGAGCAGCGCGCCGACGAAGGCACCGGGCAGCGTGACCAGGCCCACCGTCCGGGTCTGGTCCAGGCCCGGCACCAGTGCCTCGAACACCGAGTCCCGGGCGATCGCGCGGACCGCCTCGCGCGGCGTGGCCCCGATCGACAGCCAGGCCTCGACCTCGTCCCGGCGTCGGTGCAGTCCGGCGGCGAGGTGCCGCCCGGTCAGGGTGGCGGCGGTCATCGTGCCGCCGAGCACGATGCCCGACACCGCCACCAGGGTGCGCACGTCCCGGCTGAGGGTGGGCAGCCCGACGATGATCCCGATCGCCACCGTCGCCCCGGCCGCGCACGAGAGCACGGTGGCCCGCAGCGCGCCCTGGTGCACCCGGATCCGCCGGGCCGCGGTCCAGGTGGCGACCGAGAACATCACCGCCACCACGGCGATCACCGCGACCGGTGCGGCGAACACCCCGCGCAGCGCGGCCGCGACCAGCGCGAGCTGGGCCAGGGCCCGCACCGAGGCGATCGCCGCGGCCCGCTGCTGGCGCACCCCGGCCCAGCGCAGCACGCCGACCGCGATCAGCAGCAGCGCCACCAGGCCGCCGGCCAGCCGCAGGTCCGCCGTCATGCCGTGCTGCCCCTCCGTCCGGGTTGGTGCGCGCCGGGAGGCGTTCCCGCCGGCGTGGCCGCGCCAGGAGAGCACGCGCGACCGCGCGCCGGGAGAGCGCGTGGCACCGATCATGTACCCCGCCGGCACGACCGCGGGCGGCGGCCGGCATTCACAGCGGGCTGAGATCTCGTTCAGAAGTCCTGGCAACCGGCGATCGGGCATGCTGGTGCCATGTCTCAGCAGCCGAGCTTCGACCAGCCCAGCCTGCTCCGTGCCGACGGCGACCGGCCGCGGGTGCTGGTCGTCGACGACGAGGCCGGCCTGACCGACGCGCTGGTGAGCGCGCTGCGTTTCGACGGCTGGGACGCCGCCGGCGCGCTGGACGCCCGGACGGCGCTGGCGATGGCGACCGAGCGCCGGCCGGACCTGGTGGTGCTCGACGTGATGCTGCCCGACCTGGACGGCTTCGAGGTGCTGCGCCGGCTGCGGGTGCTCTCGGAGCAGGTGTGCGTGCTCTTCCTGACCGCCCGGGACGCGGTGGAGGACCGGATCGCCGGCATCAGCGCCGGCGGTGACGACTACGTGACCAAGCCGTTCAGCCTGCAGGAGGTGCTGGCCCGGGCCCGGGGCCTGGTGCGCCGGGCCGGCCTGGCCACCTCGCAGGCCGGCAACCCGATCAAGGTCGGCGACCTGGTCATCGACGAGGATTCCCGCGAGGTCTTCCGGGACGGGCAGCTGATCGAGCTGACCCTCACCGAGTTCGAGCTGCTGCGGTTCCTGGCCAGCAGCCCGCGCCGGGTGTTCACCAAGGCGCAGATCCTGCAGCACGTCTGGGACTACGACTACGGCGGCCGGGCCCACGTGGTGGAGCTCTACATCTCCTACCTCCGCAAGAAGATCGACGCCGGCCGGGCGCCGATGGTGCACACCGTGCGCGGCGTCGGCTACGTGCTCAAGCCGGCCGAGCCGTCCTGACGCCTCCGGCCATGTCGGCAGCACCGTCCGGAGTCCGGGCCGGCCTCTGGCAGCAGCGGCGGAGCCTGCGGGTCAGGCTGACCCTGCTGCTGGCCACCCTGCTGCTGCTGGCCTGCGCCGCGGTCGGGGTGGCGACCACGCTCGCGCTGCGGACGTACCTGGTGCACCGCTTCGAGCAGCAGCTGGCGGCGGCCGGTGCCCGGTACGCCGGCGCGCTCGAGCGCAACGACCACGACGGCGACAACGCCGCGACCGCGACCGTCGGCCAGGAGGTCGGCACGCTGGGCGCCCGGATCGAGCACGGCGCCGTCACCTCGGTCGGGGTGATCTCCTCGCCCAACCACCCGATCCAGGTCGGCGAGGCCGACCGTGCGGTGCTGGCCCGGCTGCGTCCGATGGGCTCCAGCGGAGTGGTCGAGCTGCCGAGCCTGGGCGAGTACCGGGTGCTGGTCACCTCCGACGACGACGACGGCGCGCTGCTGGTGATCGGGCTGCCGGCGCACACCCTGGAGGAGACGATCCGGCACACCGTCCTGGCCGAGACGCTCGCCTTCGGCGCCGTCCTCGCGACCATGACGGTGCTGGGCGCGTTCGCGATCCGGCGCTCGCTCCGGCCGCTGGAGCGGGTCGCCAGCACCGCGCTGCGGATCTCGGAGCTGCCGCTGGGCAGTGGCGAGGTGCAGCTGGCCGACCGAGTGCCGCCGGCTGACGAGCACACCGAGGTCGGGCAGGTGTCGGTGGCCATCAACCACATGCTCGAACGGGTCGAGGGCGCCCTGCACGAGCGGCAGCGCAGCGAGGACCGGCTGCGCCAGTTCGTCGCCGACGCCAGCCACGAGCTGCGCACCCCGCTGTCGGTGGTGCGCAGCCACAGCGAGCTGCTGCAGCGGATCAGCCCGGACCTGCCGGAGGAGGTGCGCCAGTCGCTGCGCCGGATCGACGCCGAGGCCGGCCGGATGAGCAGCCTGGTGAACGACCTGCTGCTGCTGGCCCGGCTGGACTCCGGTCAGCCGCTGGAGCACGAGCCGGTCGACCTGACCCTGCTCGCGGTGGATGCGGTGACCGACGCCCGGGTGGCCGGCCCGGACCACCGGTGGCAGCTCGACCTGCCGGAGGAGGCGGTCACCGTGGTGGGCGACCAGCACCGGCTGCACCAGGTGATCGCCAACCTGCTGAGCAACGCCCGCATCCACACCCCGGCCGGCACCACGGTCACGGTGCGGATCGACATGCCGTCCGAGGCGGAGGTGCTGCTGGCCGTGCACGACACCGGTCCGGGCATCCCGGCCGAGCTGCTGCCCACCGTCGCGGACCGGTTCGTGCGCGGCGACGGCGCCCGCACCCGCCGGATCGCCAGCAGCGGGCTGGGGCTGTCGATCGTGGCCGGGGTGGTGTCCGCCTCCGGCGGCCGGCTCGACATCGCGTCCCGGCCGGGCAGCACCACGGTCAGCGTCCGGCTGCCGGCCAGCGCGCGGCCGGCGGTGCGGCAACCGGCGACCTGACCGCGATGGGCGGGATCGGCGGCCTGTCCTCCTCGCGATACTTTGAGCTTCGAAATGTTTGACAGTCGAAGTCGAACCCGGCAGGCTGGGCCGTGCGCGATTCGCCAGACCGTCACCGCCATCTGAGAATCTCGCAGCCGATATTCGCGCCGGCGTGCGAGCGGCCAGCCGCTCGGACGGACGGGGGCCCGCGCGGGTATCGGCGCCGTCCAGCGACGGCACGGCGCGGTGGTGTCGCCGGGACGGTGGCGCGGCGTCGCCGTCGCGTAGCCGGGGAGCGGTGGTGAGAGACTTCCGGTCGGCGGTGCTCGCACCGCCCCGGGAGCCGCGGCGACTCCAGGGAGACCCCCCGCTTCCCGTCGGGGTCGCCGTCGGCACCCACCTGGTTGCGGTGCGTCGACAGAGGGATGGCATGTCCGAGGCGGAAGTCGTATCCGAGCAGTCCGACCCGACCGCGGAGGCCGTCCTGGCGCTGCGGGCTCTGGTGCTGGCCGCCCACGGGTTCCGGCAGGAGCTGGCGAACGCCCTCGACGTCACGGTTTCGGACACGCTGGCCTTGAGCCACCTGGCCCTGGCCGGCACCCTGAGCGCCGGCGAGCTGGCCCGGCGGTCGGGACTGGCGCCGAGCAGCGTCACCGCGATGCTCGACCGGCTCGAACGGGCCGGCCTGGCCCGGCGCGCGGTGCGGCCCGGCAACCGGCGCGCGCACGACGTGACGCTGACCGAGCGAGGAGCCGGCGCGGTGGCCTTGAGCGCCCGGTGGGCCAGCGCGGCGTTCGGCGCGATCCCGGCCGGCGACCTGCCCCGGATGGCGGGCGGGCTGCGCTCCCTGGCCGGCGCGCTGCGGGCCGAGGCCGACGCCTTCGGCGCGGTCGCCTCGGCTGCCGACCTGGACGAACTGCTCGCCAGCCGGGGCTGAGCGGGGCGTCGGCAGGGCCCGCCGGGACCAACGTCCTGACAGACTGGGCCGTTATGCCTTTGTGAAATCGGCCCGGATTGATGATCATGGACGGCGAGGATCCGGAAAACAGCCTCCGGTCTTCGGTCCGGCCGGTTGCATGCGTGGCGCAACCGGCCGGTTCCGTCCCGCGCGGGGCTTCGGCCGGCGCAGTCACAGCCCGAGGCGGCGGGGTCGTGGGTGGTTTCGGGTTCGCTGAGAACCGGTCACGGCATGGCTGGAAAAATTCGACCCGATCCATGATCATGGGTGCACGCCGGAGAACAGCCCCCGGAAATCAGGGAACGGCCGGTTGCATGCGTGGCGCAACCGGCCGGATCCCCTGGGTCACTCACCAGCAGCGTGCCCAGACCGGACGACCGTTAAACATCAGCGGAGAACCGGGTGTACCGCCGCGATGCGGTACCTCCGGTGGAGCCCGGTCGGCGTGCGCCTGGATGAGGACGACGGGCCGGAGAACAGACCCCGGCCCAGGACCGGCCGGTTGCCTGCGTGGCGCAACCGGCCGGTCGTCCTTTCCGGGCTTTTTCCGGGCCGATCGTTCGGGCTGTCCCGGGCCGGTCTCGTGGCCCGTCCCGACCGGTTGCTCGGGCTGTCCCGGCCGGCCTCCGGTGGCGGAGTGCCCGGGTGGTTGCCATCCGCCGGCCGGTCGGATTGGCTGCACGGGTGCGTATCCGTCCCGCGGCCGAGCCCGCCCCGGGTCGGCCCCGGCTGGTGCTGGCGCCCGACAGCTTCAAGGGCACCCTGACCGCGAGCGAGGCCGCCGCGGCGATGGCGGCCGGTGCGGCGCGGGCACTGCCGGCGGCCGAGTTGGTACGGCTGCCGGTCGCCGACGGGGGCGAGGGCACCGTCGACGCGCTGGTCGCGGCCGGAATGACCGAGCGGGCCGTCGTCGTCCGGGACGCGTTCGGGCAGCCGGTCCCGGCCCGGTTCGCGGTGGCGGGGGACCGGGCCGTCATCGAGGCGGCCCAGGCGTGCGGGCTGCACCGGTCGCCGGGCACCCCGGACGCGGCCCTGCGCAGTTCCAGCGTCGGCGTCGGCGACCTGCTGCTGGCCGCGGTGCAGGTCGGCTGCCGGCAGCTGGTGGTCGGGCTGGGCGGCACCTCCTGCACCGACGGCGGCGCCGGGATGGCCCGGGCCCTGGGCGTCCGGATGCTCGACCGGGACGGTGCCGAGCTGCCGTACGGCGGCGGCGCGCTCGGCCGGCTGGCGATGCTCGACCCGTCCGGGCTGGACCCGCGACCACGGGAGCGCGCCGTGCTCATCGCCTGCGACGTGACCAACCCGCTGCTCGGCCCGGACGGGGCGGCCGCCGTCTTCGGGCCGCAGAAGGGCGCCGGCCCGGCCGAGGTCGCGCGGCTGGCGGCCGGGCTGGCCCGCTACGCCGAGCTGGTCCGGCAGGCCTGCGGGCTGGACGTGGCCACGCTGCCCGGCGGTGGTGCAGCCGGCGGCCTGGGTGCCGGGCTGGTGGCCTTCGCCGGCGGCGAGGTGGTCTCCGGCATCGACTTCATGCTGCGCGAGCAGGGTTTCGCCGATCGCCTGCGGGGTGCGACCCTGGTGCTGACCGGCGAGGGCTGCCTGGACCGGCAGAGCAGCGCGGGCAAGGCGCCGGCCGGGGTGGCCCGGCTGGCCCGGGCGCACGGCGTGCCGGTGCTGGCCATCGCCGGCCGGGTCGAGGTGGCCGCGGCCGAGCTGGGGCTGGCCGGCGCGTACTCGCTGACCGAGCTGGCCGGGGCCGGCCGGGCGGTGAGCGACCCGGCCGGCGCGCTGGCCGAGGTGACCGAACGGGTGCTGCGGGACTGGATGCCAGAGGCGGACGCGCGATGACCCTGACCGTGCTGATCACCCAGCCGATCCACCCCGAGGCGGTCGTCGGGCTGCGTGCGGCCGGCGCCCGGGTGCGGCTGCTGGACAGCCCGGAGCCGGTGGGCGGCAGCCGGCTGGCCGAGGCGGCGGCCGGGGCCGACGTGCTGATCACGCTGCTCACCGACACCGTCGATGCCGGGGTGTTCCGGGCCAATCCCGGCCTGCGGCTGGTCGCCAACGTCGCCGTCGGCCACGACAACATCGACCTGGCGGCGGCCCGGGCGGCCGGGGTGCTGGTCACCAACACGCCGGGCGTGCTGACCGAGGCCACCGCGGACCACACCATGGCGCTGCTGCTGAGCTGCGCCCGGCGGGTCGCGGAGGGTGACCGGCAGCTGCGCGAGGGACTGTTCACCGGCTGGACGCTGCTGCAGGAGCCGATGGGCAGCGACGTCACCGGCCGCACCCTGGGCGTCGTCGGGATGGGCCGGATCGGGCTCGCGGTGGCGCGCCGGGCCTCGCTCGGCTTCGGGATGCCGCTGCTCTACAGCGGGCACCGGGTGGTGCCGGCGGCGGCGGAGCTGGGTGCCCGTCGGGTGCCGCTGGACGAGCTGCTGGCCGCGGCCGACTTCATCACGCTGCACGCCCCGCTGACCCCCGAGACCCGGCACCTGATCGACGACCGGGCGCTGCGGCTGTGCAAGCCGTCCGCGATCCTGGTCAACACCAGCCGCGGACCGCTGGTGGACGAGGCCGCGCTGGCCCGGGCGCTGGCCGGCGGCCTGCTGGCCGGCGCCGCGCTGGACGTCTTCGAGCACGAGCCGGCGGTGCATCCGGAGCTGCTGGCCCGCACCGAGCGGGTGCTGCTCACCCCGCACCTGGGCAGCGCCACCGACAGCACTCGGCGGCGGATGTCGGCGCTGGCGGTGGCCTCGGTGGTGGCGCTGATCGAGGGGCGCGAACCCGCCAACCGGGTGGGCTGAGGCCCGCCGGGTGGCCGCCGGCGCTCAGCCGGTGCCGGCGGTGAGTTCGCCGGTCGCCCCGTCGAGGACGAACGGGCACCACCGCTCGGCGGTCAGCTCGGGCGGGCAGTCGGCGACGTGGCTGCGGCCGCCGAGTTCGAGGACGACCCGCGCCCCGGACCGGCCGAGCGGCACCTCCCCGGAGTAGTTGACCACCTCGACCCGGTACCGGGTGGGCAGCAGCCGGGCGACCTCGAGCACCTCGTGCCCGTTGCCGTTCCGGTCGTCGTTGACCAGCCGGGCAAAGGGGAACCCGGTGAGCGTGCCCCGCTCGCGGTAGCCGACCTCGGTCGGATCGTCGGTGCCGATCACCAGGTGCAGGTCGAGGTCCAGCGGCAGCGGCCCCCAGGTCAGGGTCAGCGACGCGCCACCGTCCGGCGGCACCGCCCCGGCGGTCCGGTCGGTGGGCTCCGGCTGGCCTTCGCCACCCGCCGGCAGGCCGAGCGCCGGCAGGCCGAGCGCGCCGCGTACCTGGGCGGCGAACCGGCCGAGGGCCTCGGGCCGGTCCGGCCGCAGTTCCGGCAGGAAGCTGGTCCGCGCGACCAGGCTCGCCTCGACCCGGCCCCGCACCGAGGCCGGGTTGCCGGGGCCGTAGTTCACCAGCACCACCTGGGCGCCGGGGTGGGCACTGGCGTAGTCGGTGAGGGCGTCGGCGAAGGCGGCGTGGTTCGCCCTGGCGTACTGCTTGCACTCGACGATGAGCGGATTGCGCCCCGCCGTCAGGGGATCCTGGCGCAGCGCGATGTCGGGCTGGACGTTCTTGCTGCGGCCGGCGCCGCGCAGGAACTCACCGGCCGGGCTCTTGAGCTCCAGCCACAGGTGGGTTCGGGGGCGCAGGCCGGCCAGCGTGGCCAGGTGCGTCCCGCTGAAGGCGAACACCAGGGTGCCGTCGGCACAGTGCACGATCGGCTCCTGGTCGGCCAGCGCGGCGAGCACCCGGCTGGCGACCCAGTTGGAGTACAGGTCGTACCGGTGCTTCCAGAGCGGCAGGGAGAGCAGCTCCAGCAGCCGGTCCGCCGCGCTGCGCTCGGTTCGCATCGGCGCCAGCGCCGCGCGGAGGGCGGCCGCCGTCGCCGCCGGGTCGAAGCCCGGCCGGCCGGCCGTCGCGTAGGCGCGGAGCATGGCCTCGGCCAGCCAGTAGTCGCTGGCCAGCACCGCGAGCTGCAGGTACGGCATGCCGCTCGGGGTGGTCCGGTCCGCGCCGAAGGCGATCGGCTCCTCGCCGTACTGCGCCGAGATCGCGCGCAGGTCGTCGAGGACCGCCGAGGCCACCTGCCACAGCTCGGCCAGCGCGCCCCGCAGCGCGACGCTGGCCACCGCCGGTGGTGGCGGCAGCTGTGCGGGATAGCGGCCCTGGCGGATCGCCTCGCAGAAGCCGGCGATGGCCGGCGCCGGCTGCTCGGCACCGCGGCCCAGCGCCTCGCAGGCGTTCCAGAGCAGGCTCTGGTCCAGCTCGGCCCAGCGGAAGGTGTGGACCAGCTCGCCGGCGACCCGCAGCTGACGGCGGAACGACTCGAGATCGAAAGGGAAGACCTCGGGCCGGTCGAAGTCGTAGACGATGTCGAGGTTGTTGTCGTTGCTGGTGGCCGCCGCGCTCTCGAAGAGCAGGAGCAGGTCCTGCCACATCGCCAGGTAGGGCGCCGAGAGCTGGAAGAGCGCCTCGATCAGGTCCCCGGCCGAGCGGCCGGCCAGCGCCGGCTCGACCGGCCCGGACGGCGGCAGCGAGAGCGCGTCGCGCAGCTCGACCACCAGCTCGGCGTCCCGCCCGGTCACCTGCAGGTCGCCCCCGCTGACCAGGCGCTGCCAGAGCGCTGCGGCGGACTCGTACGGACCACTCATGTCGGCTGCACCCTCGACAAGGAGACGCTCGGGAGGTGTCGCCATGGTAGGCGCCGGACCGGCTGCCGAGGGCGGAAACGGGCGCAGCTCGCGGGCCGGCGATCCCCGACGGGTGCGGTCAGGCCAGCGCGGCCAGCTCGGCGAGGCCGTCGGCGAACCCGACCCGTGGCTGCCAGGCCAGCTCGGCCCTGGCCCGGGACGAGTCGGCGGTGATGTGCCGGACGTCGCCGAGCCGGTACTCGCCGGTGGTGACCGGTGCCGGGCCGCCGACCGAGTCGGCCAGCGCCGCGGCCATCTCGCCGACCGTGCGGGGCGTGCCGGAGCCGACGTTGAAGGCCCGCAGCCCGGGTGCCAGCCGCTCGAGCGCCCGGACGGTCGCCGCCGCGACGTCGCGCACGTGCACGAAGTCCCGGCGCTGGCCGCCGTCCTCGAACACCCGCGGCGGTTCGCCCCGGCGCAGCGCGGACAGGAAGATGGCGGCCACCCCGGCGTACGGGGTATCGCGCGGCAGCCCGGGACCGTAGACGTTGTGGTAGCGCAGCGCCGCCACCGAGGCGCCGGCCGACCGGGCCCAGACCGCGGCCAGGTGCTCCTGGGCGAGCTTGCTGGCAGCGTAGCCGCTGCGCGGGTCGAGCGGGGCGTCCTCGCCCACCAGCGCCGCCGCCAGCGGCCGGCCGCAGGCGGGGCACGGTGGCTCGTACCGGCCGTCCCGCAGGTCGTCCGCCCGGCGCGCGCCCGGCCGGACGGCGCCGTGCTCCGGGCAGCTGCCCAGGCCGTCGCCGTAGACCACCATCGACGAGGCCAGCGCCAGCCGGCCGACCCCGGCCCGCGCCATCGCGGCCAGCAGCACGGCGGTGCCGTGGTCGTTCGTGCTTGCGAAGTCGGGCAGGTCCTGCAGGTCGACGCCCAGCCCGACCTTGGCGGCCAGGTGGCAGACCGCGTCCACACCGGCCAGCGCGCCGGTCACCGTGCCGGCATCGCGGACGTCGCCGACGATCAGCTCGCCGGCCGGCAGGGTGGCGGTGAAGGCCTGGCCGCGGTCGGGGTGGACGTCCGGGCGCAGCGAGTCGAGCACCCGGACCTCGTGGCCGCGGTCGAGCAGCTCAGACCACACGTGCCGGCCGATGAAGCCGGCACCACCGGTCAGCAGGATGCGCATCCGGCCATTCTGCCCGGCGGCAGGTGCCGTCCCGCCCGGCAGGGACGGTTCAGATGGTGTCGGGCAGGTTCTCGCCGTGCACCACCAGCACCGGGCAGCCGGCGTGCTCGGCGACGTTCGCGCTGATCGAGCCGAGCAGCAGGCCGGCGAAGCCGCCGTGGCCGCGGCTGCCCACCACCAGCATCAGCGCGTCCTGGCTGCGTTCGAGCAGCACCTTCGCCGGGTGGCCCTCGCACACGGTCAGCCGCAGGTGCTCCGGCCGGTCGGCACCGAAGGCGGCGTCGACGGTCGCGGTGAGCAGCTTCTCCATGTCCTCCTCGGGATTCCAGTTCATCGGGATGCTCGCGGTGCCCCAGGAGCTCGCCATCGGGACCTGCCAGGCGGCCACCGCCTCGACCTGGGCGCCGGAGCTGCGAGCCAGCCGCTCGGCCCAGCGCAACGCCTGCCGGGAGTGCGCCGACCCGTCGACGCCGACCACGATGCGGGCTTCTGTGCTCATCTCTTCGCTCCTGTCCGCACGCTGCCCGGCCGGTCGGTCACCGGCTGGTCCAGCTGCTGGTTGGGGACGCCGACCACCGCGAGCGGGCAGGCGCTGTGGTGCAGCAGGGCCGCGGTCACCGGGCCGAGCCGGGACGGCCAGTGGTCATCGGAATGCCGGCAGCCGAGCACCAGCAGGTCGGCGGACCGGGAGGCCCGGGCCAGCGCGTCGGTCGGGTTCTCCTCGACTAGCGCGGGCTCGACCCGGACGCCCGGGTACTCCCCGGTGAGCCACTCCACGATGCCGTCGAGCAGGTCGGCCTCGTGCCGGCGCAGGCCGAGCAGCGGCCCGTACAGCTGGTTGTGCGCGGTCCGGCTGAACACGCCGTACGCGCGCATCGCGGTCACCGGGGCGCCGGTGCGGGCCGCCTCCTCGCAGGCGAAGCGCAGCGCCGCGCGGCCGCCGGGTGAGTCCGAGACGCCGGCCAGGATGCCGTACCGCGGTGCCAGCTGCCGCACGTCGCTGCCCACCACCACCGCGGTGCACACCGCGTGCGCGGCCACCCGCTGGCTCACCGAGCCGAGCAGCGCGCCGGTCAGCCGGTGGCCACCGTGGGTGCCGACCACCACCAGGTCGGCCAGCCGGGCCAGGTCGAGCAGCGCGTCGGACGGCCGCTGCTGGCGCAGCAGCGTGGTCATCGACAGGTCCGGGTGCTTGGCGGCCACGGTCAGGCCGGCGTGGCCGAGCAGCTCGCTGCCGTGCGCCAGCGAGTCCCGCTGCATGGCGCGCAGCGTGGCGGTCGAGTAGGCCGCGCTGTCGACCACCTCGTTGGCGTACACCACCACCAGCCGGACGCCCCGCCGTCCGGCCTCGGCCGCGGCCCAGTCGAGCGCGTGCGCGGCGGTGGCCGACCCGTCGATGCCGACCACCACGTCGCTGGGTTCGATCACCTCGGCCGGGTCGCGGACCTCACTGCCAGGCATGCTGCCTCCTCGATCCTCACCCGCAGTCCATCAGCCGGCGGGGGCCGTGTCCGCAGGCTTTGGTCCCGTTTCGACAGGGCATTCGTCGCCCGCTCGGCTGCTGTCCGCGGCCAGTGCGGCCCGGGCCAGCCGGTCGAGCACCGCCTCCTCGTCGGCCGGCACCACCAGCACCCGGACGCCGGTCGCTGCCAGCCGCTCGGTGGCCGTCCCGCCGGCCGGAACCGCATCGCCGGGACGGCGAGCGCGCAGCGGCAGCAGCCGGGCGCAGATCGCCTCCCGCACCGGACCGGCGTGCTCGCCCACGCCGCCGGTGAAGACCAGCGCGTCCCAGGAGTCGAGCGCGGTGGCGCAGCCGGCGATCGCGCGGGCCGCACTGTCGGCGAGGACCGCCAGCGCCAGCGCGGCGTCCGGGTCGTCGGCGGCGAGCAGGTCGCGCACGTCGTGCCGGCCAGCGGCCAGGCCGGCCAGCCCGGAGTGCCCGTCGAGCAGCGCGCGCAGCCGGTCGGCCGAGTAGCCGCGCTCGCCGAGCAGGTAGAGCACCACCTCGGGGTCCAGGTCGCCGCTGCGGGTGCCCGAGACCATGCCGCCGGTCGGGGTGAGCGACATGGTGGTGTAGCGCGACCGGCCGCCGGCCACCGCCGTGACGCTGCAGCCGCTGCCCAGGTGCGCGATCACCGCCTGGTCCAGGTCGGGCCGGGCGTCGAGCACCGACTGCACGGACAACCCGTGGAAGCCGTA
>DATJNU010000155.1:0-20531 GCA_035507775.1 Jatrophihabitans sp. | reverse complement strand
GCCTTTCCAATCAAGCCTGATCTCGTAGCGATGCACGCCCGTGCGCTCCCCGTGGTCCGGCATGTCAGCCCGGCCAACCTACACCCGGCAGTCGGGCTGGCCGATATCTCCGAGTTGAAACGACAGGCGACAAATTCCCTTATTGAGATTTCACCGGCATTCCTCCATGATCATGTCCGTCGGCCGAACCAGCTGGCCGGCCCGGACCTCCTGAACCGGCACCTTTCACGTTCTGATCCCCCGCTCGGCGGCGAGCCGCCGAGACAGACGAGGTGTGCCGACCGTTCCCCGGCTCGACCCCGAGAGCCGGGGAACGGTGCTTTTCCGGGGCTGCTCGCCACGTCGCGGCGCGGCCCGCGATGCGCCTGGATTGACGGACTTGCCCGGAGCTAGGCTCCTAGCCATGACCGCTGCCCAGTCGAGCCCGCGCCTGCTGGCGGTGAGCGATCTGCACGCCGGATACGCGGCCAACCGGATGGTGATCGAGCGGCTGCGACCGGTCACCCCGGCCGACTGGCTGATCGTGGCCGGTGACGTCGGCGAGCTGGCCGGCGGCATCGTCGACACGCTGGCCGAGCTGCGGTCCCGGTTTACCAGGGTGATCTGGGTGCCGGGCAACCACGAGCTGTGGACGCACCCGTCCGACCCGGTGACGCTGCGCGGCGAGGAGCGGTACCGCCACCTGGTCGAGGGCTGCCGGGCGGCGGACGTGCTCACCCCGGAGGACGAGTACCCGGTCTGGCACGGCGCCGGCGGCCCGGTGGTGATCGCCCCGCTCTTCCTGCTCTACGACTACTCGTTCCTGCCGCCGGGAGTGACCACCCAGGCCGCCGCGCTGGAGCTGGCGTACGAGACCGGCGTGGTCTGTACCGACGAGCAGTTCCTGCACCCGGACCCGTACCCGACCCGGGCCGCGTGGTGCCACGCCCGGCTGGACTACTCACGCGCCAGGCTCGACCAGCTCGACCCCGAGCTGCCGACGGTGCTGGTCAACCACTGGCCGATGACCCGGCTGCCCACCCGGATCCTGCGCTACCCGCAGTTCGCGCAGTGGTGCGGCACCGAGCACACCGGTGACTGGCACGTGAAGTACCGCAGCTCGGCGGTCGTCTACGGCCACCTGCACATCCCGCGCACCACCTTCGAGGACGGCGTCCGGTTCGAGGAGGTCTCGCTGGGCTACCCGCGGGAGTGGCGGCCGCGCGAGCGCCGGATGCCCTGGCCGCGCCAGATCCTGCCGGTGCCGGCGTGATCGCGAACCTGCTGCCGCCCTGGGTGGCCTCCTGCGAGAGTTCGACCGACCTCGGCGAGGAGGGGCTGTTCCCCGCCGAGCGGGAGGTGATCGCGCGGGCGGTCGCCAAGCGCCGGGCCGAGTTCAGCACCGTGCGCGCCTGCGCCCGGCAGGCCCTGGGCCGGCTGGGCATCCCGCCGGCCCCGATCCTGCCCGGCGAGCGGGGCGCGCCGAGCTGGCCGGCCGGCGTGGTCGGCAGCATGACGCACTGCGACGGCTACCGGGCGGCCGCGGTGGCCCCGGCCGAGCGGGCGGTCGGGATCGGGATGGATGCCGAGCCGCACGATGCGCTCCCCGAGGGCGTGCTGGGCATGGTGACCCGCCCCGAGGAACTGCCCCGGCTGGCCGCCCTGGCCGGCGCCCATCCGGACGTGCACTGGGACCGGCTGCTCTTCACCATCAAGGAATCGGTCTACAAGGTCTGGTTCCCGATCACCCGCCGCTGGCTGGACTTCGACGGCGCGTCGGTGCACATCGATCCCTCGGGTACCGATCCCACCGCCGGCCGGTTCGTCGCGGAGCTGCAGGTGCGCGGGCCGACCGTCAACGGCGCCGAGCTGACCGCGCTCGCCGGCCAGTACCTGGTCACCGGCGGGGTGCTGCTCAGCGCCATCGTGCTCGAACGCGCCTGAGTCCGGCTACTCGGACGGCCGGGCCTGCCGCGTCCGCAGCAGCACGATCAGCTCCTGCTGCGAGCTCACCCCGAGCTTGGCGAACACCGCCGACAGGTGGTTGCGCACCGTGCTCTGGGCCAGGTAGAGCTGGCTGGCGATCGCCGGCACCCGGTCGCCGGCCAGCAGCCGGCTGACGATCTGCATCTCGCGACCGGTGAGCTCGGGCAGCGCCCGCTCCGGCCGCCGCTGCGCGGTCGCCAGGGCCCGGGCCGCGGCCGCGGCGGCGAGCCCGTCGCCGAACCGGCGGAGCAGCCCGGGCAGGTCCTGCGCCCCGGCCGGCGGGCCGCCCTCCGGCTGCAGGGCGAACGCCACGCTCGGTGCCGGTGCCAGCGGCTGCAGCACCAGCTGGTAGCGCGCCGAACCGGGACCGCCCCGGCGCAGCCCGACCGACAGGCTGACCGGCTGCCCGTCCAGGGCCACCTGGCCGATCGCGAAGAGCACGCTGGCCAGGTCCTCCGGGCAGACGAGTTCGAGCAGCGAGCGGCCCAGCGCCTCCTCCGGCGGGCCGAGCAGCGGGGCGGCGTCCCCGCCGATCCGGCGCACGCCGAGCTGCTGGTCGACCCAGCCGACGGCGGCCGCCACCGGTTCGGCGGACGGGCTCGGCGGCAGCCCGTCGACGGCGAGCAGGGCGAGCGCCGGCGCGCCCGGGCCCAGCCCGCGAACCCGGATCTCCAGCGAGCCGGCGGGCACCCAGCTGAGCCTGCGGCGCTGCAGGTAGCCGGTCAGGTGCCCGTGCCGCAGCAGGTCCGCCGCCCGGGCGCCCGGTCCCGCGGCGAGCTCCGGCAGGGTCCGGCCGGCCGGATCCACGCCCCCGGTCAGCAGGTCGGCCGCGGCGGCCGAGGCCTGCAGGATCCGCTCGTCCGCCAGGCTCAGCAGCAGGACCGGTTCGGCGAAGTCGACAATCGAGAAATGGGGGCCTTCGGCCCCCGCCACTTCCGGTGGAAGATCACGACGCAAACCAACCACACCCCCCGTGCTGAGACCGGCCCGTTCCAATCGACCGGCTCAGGTATCAAAGAGCTTTTCACGGCGACGGGCGAAATATAAGCACGCGGACCATTCGGCGACGAAGCGTCGAACCAGCCGGGACAGATCGTCTATGGCAGCGGGCGGTAGAAGTGCTGACACTGTCGGTTAATCTCGGGTGAACAGTTCGCCCGTTCCGTAGGGGGTTGAGGCATGAATCCTGCTCAGGCGCCCGAGGTGGCGACAGTCCCACGGCTGGTGGTCGCCGGTGTCCAGGCCGTCCCGGAGCCGGTCGCGCTGCGCCCGGCGTCCACGGAGTGGGTGGCCGTCATAGGCACGGACTTCTCCGGCAAGGTGACGCTCTGGGCAGCAAAAGCTCAAAGCATGTTCGGTTGGACGCGGGCCGAAGCGGTGGGCCGGCGCATCTCGGAACTCGTGGACCTCGGATTGACGGCCCAGGACTTTGTCGAGTTCGTATTCGTCGGCTCGCACGGCGCCTTCTCCCGCGACCTGGCGGTCACCAACCGGTTCGGTGCCCGGCTCGCCCTGCGGATGACCGCCACGCTGGCCACCGACCCGTCCGGCGAGGACGAGATCATCGCGACCTTCCAACCGATCGAACCGGGCCAGCCGGCGCTGCGCGAGGGGGACCGGGCGCCGCGGCTGATCGCCGACCGCGGCAGCGACCTGGTGCTCATCTGCGACCGCAACATGGCCATCACCTACGCCGGCCCGTCGCCGAGCTACACCTGCGGCCACCGGGTCCGCGAGATCATGGGCTCGACGGTCTGGCAGTTCGTGCACCCGGCCGACGTGCCGCGGCTGCGCCGCGAGTGGCAGCGGGTGCTGGCGGTGCCCGGCAGCAACCTCGAGCTCGAGCTGCGCGCCCGCGACGCCGACGGCGGCTGGCGCTGGGCCAGGCTGCGGCTGAGCAACCTGCTGGCCGACGAGTCCATCTCGGCGGTCGTCGTCAACATCACCGACGTGACCGAGGAGCGCCGGGTGCGGCAACGGCTGGAGTCCAGCAGCCGGATGCTCGCCGAGTTCATGGACTGCGCGCTGGAGGGCGTCTGGGTGATCGACCCGGCCGGTCGCACGGTGATCGCCAACGCCCGGATGGCCGAGCTGCTCGGGGTCGAACACGCGCGGCTGCTGGAGGGCAGCGTCTTCGACTTCATCGATCCGGAGGCGGCCGAGTTCATCCGGCACCGGCTCAACCACCGGGCCACCGGCGCGCGGGAGCAGTACGAGTGCTCGCTGGTGCGCCGCGACGGTGCCCGGCGGTGGTTCCAGGTCTCGGCCTCACCGCGGTACAGCAAGTCCGGCAAGTACCTCGGCAGCATCGGCATGTGTCACGACATCACCGACCGCAAGCTGCTGGAACGGGAGCTGGGCCGGCGCGAGCCGGGCGCCGTCACCGGCGCGCGGCCGGCCGACGACACCCCGGTGCCCGGCCTGGACCGGCTGTCCCGCCGGGAGGACGAGGTGGTGCGGATGCTGCTGCGCGGTGACCGGGTGCCCGTCATCGCCCGGCAGCTGTTCGTCAGCCAGAGCACGGTCCGCAACCACCTCTCCTCGGTCTTCCGCAAGCTGCGGGTCACCTCGCAGCAGGAGCTGATCGTGCTGCTGCGCGAGCGTCATCTGGCCGGGTGAGCGCCCCCGCCGGCACGTAGCCTGGGGCGGTGGCGACGGACCGGATGCGGGTGGCGCTCTACGTGACCTGCCTGGTCGACGGCCTGGCCCCCGCCGTCGGCAAGGCGACGGTGCGGCTGCTGCGCCGGCTCGGCTGCCGGGTCGAGGTGCCGGCCGGGCAGACCTGCTGCGGGCAGCTGCACATCAACACCGGCTACCCGGCGGCGGCGCTGCCGCTGATCCGGAACCAGGTGGCGGCCTTCGTCGGCTACGACGCGGTGGTGCTGCCGTCCGGCTCCTGCGCCGGCTCGGTGCGCCACCAGCACGCGGCGCTGGCCGACCGGGCGGGCGACGCCGAGCTGGCGGCCGCTGCCCGCGAGCTGGCCGGACGTACCTATGAACTCAGCGAATTCCTGGTCGACGTGCTGGGCCGGGTGGACGTCGGCGCCTACTACCCGCACCGGGTGACCTATCACCCGACCTGCCACTCGCTGCGGCTGCTGGAGGTCGGCGACCGGCCGCTGCGGCTGCTGCGCGCCGTGGCCGGGCTGGAGCTGCTGGAGCTGCCGGCGGCGGAGACCTGCTGCGGCTTCGGCGGCACGTTCGCGGTCAAGAACGCCGCGGTCTCCACCGCGATGCTGGCCGACAAGATGCGGGCGGTGCAGCAGACCGGTGCCGAGGTGTGCACCGCCGGTGACGCGTCCTGCCTGCTGCACCTCGGCGGTGGGCTGGCCCGGTTGCGGGCCGGCGTCCGGACGGTGCACCTGGCCGAGATCCTGGCGAGCACGGCATGACCTTCCTCGGGATGCCCACGGGCAGCGGGAACCTCAGCGGCGACCGGCCGTTCCCCGAGCTGGCCGAGGCCGCCCTGGCCGACAGCCAGCTGCGTGGCAACCTGGCCCGCGCGACCGGAACCATCCGCGCCAGGCGCGCCGGGGTGGTCGCCGAGCTGCCGGACTGGGCGCGGCTGCGGACGGCCGGCGCCGCGATCAAGGACGACGTGCTGGCCAACCTCGACCGCTACCTGGTGCAGCTGGAGGAACGGGTCACCGCGGCCGGCGGCACCGTGCACTGGGCGCCGGACGCGGCCGCGGCGAACGAGATCGTGCTCGGCCTGGTGCGGCAGGCCGGGGCGGACGAGGTGGTCAAGGTCAAGTCGATGGCCACCCAGGAGATCGGGCTGAACGAGGCCCTCGCCGCGGCCGGCATCGCGGCCTGGGAGACCGACCTGGCCGAGCTGATCGTGCAGCTGGCCGAGGACCGGCCCTCGCACATCCTGGTGCCGGCGATCCACCGCAACCGGGCCGAGATCGGCGAGCTGTTCCGGCGCACCATCGCCGGCCCGGACCTCACCGACGAGCCGGCGGCGCTGGCCGAGGCGGCCCGGCGGCACCTGCGCGAGCGGTTCCTGGCCAGCCGGGTGGCCGTTTCCGGCGCGAACTTCGCGGTCGCCGAGACCGGCACCCTGGCGGTGGTCGAGTCCGAGGGCAACGGCCGGATGTGCCTGACCCTGCCCCGCACCCTGATCACGGTGCTGGGCATCGAGAAGGTGCTGCCCACCTGGCGCGACCTGGAGGTGTTCCTGCAGCTGCTGCCGCGCTCGTCCACCGGCGAGCGGATGAACCCCTACACCTCGATGTGGACCGGCGCGACCGAGGGACAGGACTTTCACCTGGTGCTGCTGGACAACGGCCGCACCGCCACCCTGGCCGACCCGGCCGGGCGGAGCGCGCTGCGCTGCATCCGCTGCTCGGCCTGCCTGAACGCCTGCCCGGTGTACGAGCGCACCGGCGGGCACGCCTACGGCTCGGTCTACCCGGGCCCGATCGGCGCGGTGCTCTCTCCGCAGCTGACCGGCCTCGGCGCCGACCCGCGCAACGCCTCGCTGCCCTACGCCTCGTCGCTGTGCGGTGCATGCCTGCAGGTCTGCCCGGTGGCCATCGACATCCCGAGCATGCTGGTGCACCTGCGGGAGCGGTCGGTGGCCGCCGTGCCCCACCGGGCCGAGCGGGCCGGCCTGGCCGCGCTGGCCTGGACGATGGCCGAGCCGCGGCGCTGGCGCCGGGTGCTGCGGCTGGCCCGGTTCGGCCGGCTGCTGCGCAGGCTGCCGGTGCTGCCCCCGCCGCTGTCGGCCTGGGCCGCCAGCCGGGACCTGCCCGAGCCGCCGGCCGAGACCTTTCGCGACTGGTGGGACCGTGAGGGGTCGGCCGGGTGAGCGCCCGCGACGAGATCCTGGCCCGGATCGCCACCGCGCTGGCCGACCGGCCGCGGCCGGCGCCGGTCACCCGCGACTACCGGCAGGCGGCCGAGGTGCCGGACCTGCTGGGGCTGCTGGCCGAGCGGATCGCCGACTACCGGGCCGAGGTGCACACCTGCGCCGGGCCGGACGCGCCGGCGCTGCTGGCCGGGCTGGTCGGTGACCGGCGGGTCGGCGTGCCGGCCGGCTTCCCACCCGGGTTGCTGGCGGCGGTGCGCCACCCGGTGCCGGACGAGCCACCGCTGACGGTCGAGCAGCTGGACGCCCTGGACGGTGCGGTCGTCGGCTGTGCGGTCGCGGTGGCCGAGACCGGCACGGTGGTGCTCGACCACGGTCCGGGGCAGGGCCGCCGAGTGCTCACGCTGGTGCCGGATCGGTTGCTGGTGGTGGTGCGGGCCGACCAGGTGGTGGCGGGGGTGCCGCAGGCGGTCGCCCGGCTGGCCGGCCGGCCGACGCAGACCTGGATCAGCGGTCCGAGCGCCACCAGCGACATCGAACTGTCCCGGGTCGAGGGGGTGCACGGCCCGCGCACGCTGCAGGTGCTGCTCGTGCACGGCGCCCGGTTAGGCTGACCGACCGTGACCGATTCCTCCGCCATCGCCCAGCACTTCGACCTGGCCATCATCGGCACCGGCTCCGGCAACTCGCTGGTCACCCCGGACTTCGACGGCCGCCGGGTCGCGGTCATCGAGGAGGGCACCTTCGGCGGCACCTGCCTCAACGTCGGCTGCATCCCGACCAAGATGTACGTCTACGCCGCCGAGGTGGCGAACACGATCCGGCACGCGAGCAGGTACGGCATCGACGCGACGCTCGACGGCGTCCGGTGGCCGGACATCCGGGACCGGATCTTCGGCCGGATCGACCCGATCGCCGAGGGCGGCAAGGCCTACCGGCAACAGGGCGAGAACACCACCGCCTTCCTCGGGCATGCCGAGTTCACCGGGCCGAACTCGCTCACCGTGACCGGCGCGGACGGCGTGGCCCGGCAGCTCACCGCCGACCAGATCGTGATCGCGGCCGGGGCCCGGCCGGTCATCCCGGACGCGATCGCCTCCTCGGGCGTCGGCTTCCACACCTCCGACACGATCATGCGGATCGACGAGCTGCCCGAGCGGCTGGTGATCGTCGGCGGCGGCTACATCGCGGCCGAGTTCGCGCACGTGTTCTCCGCCCTCGGGGTGCAGGTGACGCTGGTGGTCCGCGGCACCGCGCTGCTCAGATCGCTCGACGGCGAGATCTCGGGACGGTTCACCTCGCTGGCGGCGCAACGGTGGGACCTGCGGCTCGGCCAGCAGGTGGTCAAGGCCGCCGACACCGACGGCGGCATCGAGCTCGGGCTGTCCGACGGCAGCATGGTGACCGCCGACCTGCTGCTGGTCGCGGCCGGTCGCACCCCGAACTCGGACCGACTGGGCCTGGCGGCGGCCGGGGTGCGGACGCACTCCGACGGCCGGGTGGTGGTCGACCAGTACGGCCGCACCGCGGTGCCCGGGGTGTGGGCGCTGGGCGATGTCAGCTCGCCGTACCAGCTCAAGCACGTCGCCAACGCCGAGGCCCGGGTGGTCGCGCACAACCTGGCGCACCCGCAGGATCTGCGCACCTTCGACCGCCGCTACGTCCCGGCCGCCGTCTTCAGCACGCCGCAGCTGGCCAGCGTCGGCTGGACCGAGGAGCAGGTGCGGGCGCAGGGCCGGCCGTACCGGTGCGCGGTGCAGGACTACGGCGACACCGCCTACGGCTGGGCGATGGAGGACACCACCGGCATCTGCAAGCTGATCTGCGACGGCGAGACCGGCGAGCTGCTCGGCGCGCACCTGATGGGCTACCAGGCCTCGAGCCTGATCCAGCCGCTGGTGCAGGCGATGTCGTTCGGGCAGCGGGTGGCCGAGCTCGCCCGCGGGCAGTACTGGATCCACCCGGCGCTGATGGAGGTCGTGGAGAACGCGCTGCTCAAGCTCGGCATGGCAGAGCCGCTGGCCGAGCCGGGGCCGGGCGAGACGTGACCGACCGGGTCGGGGTGCTGGAGGTCGGCGGCACGCACGTCAGCGCGGCCTGGGTGGACCGGGACGGCTGGCGGGTCAGCGACGCGAGCCGGGCCGGGCTGGACCCGGCCGGCAGCGCGGGCGAGCTGCTCGCCGCGCTGGCGGACGCGGCGGCCGGCCTGGACGCGCCGGCCGGCACCCGGTGGGGGCTGGCGATGCCCGGGCCGTTCGACTACGCCCGTGGCATCGCGCACTACACCGGCGTCGGCAAGTTCGAGGGGCTGGCCGGGGTGGACGTCCGGTCCGCGCTGCACGAGCGGCTGCCGCAGCCACCGTCGTCGATCAGTTTCGTCAACGATGCCAGCGCATTCCTGATCGGGGAGTGGCTGGTCGGTACCGCTCGCGGAGCCACCCGGTGCGTGGCGGTCACGCTCGGCACCGGCATCGGCTCGGCCTTCCTGGACCGGGGCCGGGTGATCGACTGCGGGCCGGACGTGCCGCCGGAGGCCGAGGTGCACCTGCTGCGCCACGACGGCCGGCCGCTCGAGGAGTGGGTGTCGCGGCGGGCGCTGCGCCGCCGGTACGCCGGCCACGCCGGGCGTCCGGACGACACCGACGTGAGGGAGATCGCCGCGCTGGCCCGGGCCGGCGACCCGGCCGCCACGGTGGCCTTCGACGGCGCGTTCACCGTGTTGGGCGAGGTGCTCGGCCCGTGGCTGGAACGGTTCGGGGCCGACCAGCTGGTGATCGGCGGCTCCATCGCCGGCGCCTGGGACCTGATCGAGCGGCCCCTGCGCGCCGGGCTTTCCCGTTATTCCGACTGCCGGTTCGCGATCGGACTGGCGGCCGACCCGGACCGCTCGCCGCTGGTCGGCGCCGCCCACATCGCCTGAGCGCTGTCCACCGTCCACTGAGGGCTGTCCGCGTCGCCCGGGGCCGGGTCAGGGCCTCCGGGACCGGACGTCGAGCGCGTCCACCGGGCCGTCGCCGGCGCCGAGGCCGGCCAGCCCGTGCGCCACCGCCTCGCCTGCCACCGCGGCCGCCCGCCGGGCCGCGTCGGCCAGCGTGTCGCCGCGGGCCAGGCAGGCGGCCAGCGCCGACGAGTGGGTGCAGCCGGCGCCGTGGGTGGCCGCCACCGGGTGCCGGCACACCGGGATCTCCAGGTGCTCGCCCGCCGCGCACAGGTGGTCCGCCGGCCGAGCGCCGTGGCCGCCGGTGACCAGCGCGGCCGGTGCGCCGAGCGCCACCAGCGCCTCGGCCAGCTCGGCGCGGTCCTCGGTGGCCAGCCCGGTCAGCGCCTGTGCCTCCATCAGGTTCGGCGTGATCACCGTGGCCAGCGGGAACAGCCGCTCCACGAGCGCGGCGACCGCGTCCTCGCGCAGCAGCCGGGCACCGGACGAGGCCACCATCACCGGGTCGATCACCAGCGGCAGCCCGGTGCCGGCCAGCCGGCCGGCCACCGCGGTGATGATCGGGGCGGAGAAGAGCATGCCGGTCTTGACCGCGCGGGGTGGCAGGTCGGCCAGCAGCGCGTCGAGCTGGGCGGTGACGAACTCCGGCGGGCACTCGTGGATCGCGCTGACCCCGGTGGTGTTCTGCGCGGTCAGCGCGACGATCGCCGAGGTGCCGTGCACGCCGCAGCGCGCGAACGCCTTCAGGTCGGCCTGGATGCCCGCGCCGCCACCGGAGTCGGAGGAGGCGATGGTCAGCGCGATCGGAGTGTCAGCGGGGGAGGTCACCGTACTAACCTAGGGGAGTCCCCGCGGGAGCCCGGCTGTACGGGCTGAGAGGGTGGCTCATCCGAGGTGCCACCGACCGCCGAACCTGATCCGGGTAATGCCGGCGAAGGGAGTGAGGTGGCCGATGGCCGTCGACACCACGATCAGCGCACCGGCAGCGACCGAGGCCCCGGCGACCCTGCACGAGCAGGCGCCCCGCACGCTCGGGCTGTTCGACCAGTTCGGCTTCTGGGGCAACGTCGGGGTCAGCCTGCTCGGCTTCAGCGCCGCGGCGACCGCCCTGCAGCCGGCGACGGACCTGAGCCCGCTGAGCTTCGTCGCCGCCGTCACCGCGGTGCTGGTCGGCTCGGTGCTGGGCGGGCTGATCCTGGGCGCCTCGCTCAGCCTGGGCGCGCACACCGGGGCGCCGGCGATGGTGTTGCTGCGCGGCCTGCTCGGCGCCCGCGCCTCGTTCCTGCCCACCGCGCTGAACATCCTGCAGTGCCTCGGCTGGGCGATCTTCGAACTGGTCACCATCGCGCTCGGCCTGGACGCGCTCACCCACGGCCACCTGCCGCGCTGGCTGTGCATCGTGGCCGGCGGGGTGGTCACCACCGCACTGACGATCCGCCCGCTCGGCTGGATCCGGGCGCTGCGCAGGTACGTCACGGTGCTGGTGGTGCTGGCGCTGGTGGTGCTGGCGATCGGCCTGCTGCGCCGGCACGGCAGCCGGCTGACCGGGTCGTGGCAGGGCTTCTGGCTCTCGGTGGACTCGGTGATGGCGCTGACGCTGTCCTGGGTGCCGCTCGGCGCCGACTACTCCCGGCACTCCCGCGGGGCCGGCGCGGCCTTCGCCGGTGGTTTCGCCGGCTACGGCGTCACCCAGGTGGCCTGCCTGCTGATCGGCCTGGTCGGGCTGAGCCAGGTCGCGGTCGACCCGAGCCGACTGTTCGACCTGTTCATCGGCCTGCCGCTGGGCGTGCTCGCCTTCGCGGTGCTGGTGATCCGTGAGACCGACCAGAGCTTCGCCAACGTCTACTCCACCGCGATCTCGATCCAGAACCTGCGCCCGGGCTGGGACCGGCG
The DNA here is from genome assembly GCA_035507775.1 of Jatrophihabitans sp. Lineage (GTDB taxonomy): Bacteria > Actinomycetota > Actinomycetes > Mycobacteriales > Jatrophihabitantaceae > Jatrophihabitans_A. The sequence goes on along the minus strand of DATJNU010000155.1, from coordinate 8,922 downwards.
GGTGCTCTCGCTGCTGATCGGCGCGGTCACCACCGTGCTGGCGCTGAGCATCCACATCGACGACTACGCCAACTTCCTCTACCTGATCGGTGGGGTGTTCGTCCCGCTGTCCGGCGTGCTGATCGCGGCCTGGCTGCGAACGCCCTGGCGTGACTGGGACATCTCCATCGACGCGCCGGTCCGGCCGGGCATGATCGCGGCCTGGCTGGTCGGCTTCGCGGTGTACGAGCTGATCAACCCCGGCGCCCTCGGCTGGTGGACCGACTTCTGGAACCGGCTCGGGGCGGACCTGAACGTGCAGGGCCACGCCTGGCTGTCGGCCTCGATCGCCTCGTTCGCGGTGGCGGTGCTCGTCGCGTTGCCGTTCGCCCGGCTGGGCGATCGCGAACGGCGGGTGGGCTGAACATGACGGACCTGCTCACCGTCGCCGGCCGGACGTTCGGCTCCCGGCTGGTCGTCGGCACCGGTGGCGCGCCGAGCATGGACGGGCTGGCCGACCTGCTGGCCGAGTCCGGCACCGAGCTGACCACGGTGGCGATGCGCCGGGTGTCGGCCGGGGCGTCCGGCTCGGTGCTCGACGTGCTGGCCCGGCTGGGCATCGCGGTGCTGCCGAACACGGCCGGCTGCCGGACCGCGGCCGAGGCGGTGCTGACCGCCAAGCTTGCCCGCGAGGCGCTGGGCACCGAATGGGTCAAGGTCGAGGTGGTCGCCGACGAGCGGACGCTGCTGCCGGACGGGCCGGAGCTGCTGGTGGCGTGCGAGCAGCTGGTCGAGGACGGCTTCGTGGTGCTGCCCTACACCAACGACGACCCGGTGCTGGCGCGGCGGCTGGAGCAGGTCGGGTGCGCGGCGGTGATGCCGGGCGGGGCGCCGATCGGCTCCGGCCTGGGCATCCGCAACGAGCACAACATCGCGCTGATCGTCGAGCAGGCCGGGGTGCCGGTGATCCTGGACGCCGGCATCGGCTGCGCCACCGACGCGGTCCGCGCGATGGAGCTCGGCTGCGACGCGGTGCTGGTGGCCTCGGCGGTGACCCGGGCTGCCGACCCGGTGCGGATGGCCCGCGCGATGCGGCTGGCGGTGGAGGCGGGCCGGCTGGCCGCCGGGGCGGGGCGGATCCCGCGGCGCTGGTGGGCAGAGGCGTCTTCGCCGTACGAGGGCATGCTCGACGGCCGGATCTGACGGACGAGCGGATCTGGGAGACGGCCGGAGCCCGGCCGAATGCCGTCGGCCGGCCAGTGCAGTCGGCCGCCTCAGTGCCGGCGGCTCGGCCGGACGCTCTCGGCGTACTGGACGAGCAGGTTCTGCTCGTTGTCGGTGTCCGGCCGGAACACCGCGCCGGGCGGGGCGTCCAGGGCGCGCTCGATGGCCAGCGCGGTGCTCAGCGAGCAGCCCCGGCGCCGGCCGGTCAGCAGGTGGTTGACGGTCGAGTGGCTCAGCCCGGCGCGCCGGGCGAGCTCCCGCTCGGAGAGGCCGGCGCCGTCCAGGAACTCGATTAGCACGTCCCGGCTACGGAGCCGCATCGCCGTGCCTTCGGGTGTGGCGGTGGGGGATCGGGTCGGTCACCTGGGTACTTCCTCGTCGTGGTTGAGAGGTTGTTCGAGGGGTGTGGGCGGCTCGCCGGGCGCGGGCGAGCCTGCAGGGATGGGCAATCAGGTTATCGCAGCGTCGCATGCGACGTGCGACAATCGCCGAAACGCAGAGCCGCCATGGCGGGCATGGCAAGATCGGCCCGCAATCCGAGAGCCGAAGAGAGGCGAGGCGTGGTGTCGACACTGTCGGACTACCTGAACGCGCATCTGCCCGCCGGCTGGCAGAAGGCGCAGGTGGTGCAGGCGCTGCAGGGTCGGATGGACCGGGCCACCGTCTACCGGTACATGTCCGGCCGGCATCCGCGGACGCCGAGCGAGCCGGTGCTGGCCGCGTTCGCCGCGGTGCTGCCCGAGACCACGGTGGCCGAGTTGCGTGCCGCCGCCGGGCTGCAGCAGGTCGGTGAGCCGTGGGTGCCGCCGGCCGAGGCGAGCCAGCTCAACCACGGGCAGCGGCGCGCGCTGGAAGCCTTCATCCGGGCCACCGTCCGGCCAACCGCGGCCGACGAGCGACCGGCCGGCGAGCTGGCGCCGGAGACCCGTGCCCACGTCGAGAGCTTCCTGGCCGAGCTTCACGCCTCCGGACGTCCGGAACTGGCCGACCGGCTGGCGGCTGCCCTGGTGATCAGCTCGGCCTCGGACACCGCCAGCAGCTCGTCCAGCGACTGACCGTCGCGAGGCTTGGCGGCGACCGCCACCTGGGCCGCGATGCCCTGCCGGTGCAGGATGCTGCGCAGCCGGTGGCCCAGGGCGTCGGCGTTGGTGTCAGGACACTCGGTGAGCAGCACCGCCAGCCCGGCATCGCCCACCAGGCCGATCGCGTCGCAGCCGGCCTGCACCCGGGCCAGGTAGCTGACCGCCCCGGGGTCGGTGGTGTCAACCCGCATGATCGCGCCGACCGGGCAGGCGGCGATCACCTCGCGGGAGACCAGCAGCCAGGCCTCCTCGTTCATCGGGCGCCGGTGCGGATCGTCGGCGGCACGGAGGTTGGCCTTGGTCGTATGCCGCTGCAGCGCGATGGTGGCCGGCAGCGACAGCCAGGCCATCATCGGCATCGGTGAGTGCAGCAGTGCCACGGTGCAGGCGCCGATCGTCAGGGTGACCAACTCGAGGTAATGGGTCTGCGGGTCGAGGAACTTCCGCATCGCCCGGAACTCTCGGACGGACGCCATCGCGATCATGATCATCAACACGCCGGCGAAGTTGTACACCGGCATCGCGACCAGCACCGCGAGCGGCGGCGGGATCGGCAGTCGCGTGCAGAGGTGGACCGCGAAGCCGGCGAGCGCCGCACCGGACACGCTGTAGATGTATCGATGCGGCCTCGCGCCCGGAAAGACCCGACGAGCCGGCCATTCAGCCCAGCCGGCCAGGGCGATCACCGCCGTGGTCAACAGCGGGGGCAACAGGATCGCGGCGGTGAAACTCCAGGAAGCGAGCAGGTTCGGAGTGGTTCGGGGGTGCTCTTCCGCTGCCAGTGCGCGGCGTACCCGTTCCCAGCGGCAGGTGATGGCCGAGTAGACCGCGCTCAACGAGGCCAGAAAGGCCGCTGTCTGCAGTTCGGCCCGGGTAATGCGGTGCGTATCGAGCGCCGGTAGGACTAGCGCGACCACCTCGATGCAGAGTATGACGATGACTGCAGGCCGGGGTATTCGCCAGAGCGACCAGGAGGTTAAATTCCTGCGCATTGAATTCCCCCCACACTAGGCCGACTGCTGAGGACGAGGAGGTGTCGCATCATGCGCAACTACGAATGGAACTGAGGCTCGAAACCCCCCAACGCCTAGTCGCAGACTGTACCTAATCGGACGTGGCGTGTCACCGGATTGGCCCAGTCCGGGCCCTGTCTGCCGCTGTAAACGTGGCGAGTGCCGGCAGTAGTCGAAACTAAGTTCGATTACGGCCGGCTCGTTGCCTCAGCGCTTTCGCGTGAACGCTGCCAGGGTGCTTTTTACAGAACTGTAGTCATACGAATTACCCCGCGTTGGCGAGACCGAGAGTGACCGTGGGTAATGAGTCAGGTCCACGTGAATTTGACGGAGTTGCTGTGCGGTAATTCGCTGAACAGCCCCGTCGGTACTTGCTCGTATCAGTGAAGGTGACTGCCCCGGGCGGGCTATAGCGAGGGGTGTCAGCCGCCTTGGACCGCAGTCACCACGTCGATCTGGTCACCCTCGGTCACGACGGTCGCGGGCCAGGCGCTGCGTGGCACCACGGTGGCGTTCACCGCGACCGCGATACCGGCCTCCCGATCGCTCACCTGGCGCACCAGGTCGGCCAGCGACAGCCGCCCGCCGAGTTCGTGGGCCTGTCCGTTCAGGGTGATCCGCATGGAGTGTCCTCTGTGGTCGTTGCCGGAGGGCCGGCGCCGTCAGTCGAAACGGTGGACGTCGAAGGGTCGCCAGTCAGCGGCCGGCGCCCGGCCGGCGACCAGTTCCACCACGGCGTCGGCGGTCAGCGCCGAGAGCAGGATGCCGTTGCGGTAGTGCCCGGTCGCGACCAGCAGCCCCGGCTCGTACGCCCCGAGCAGGGGCCCGTTGTCGGCGGTGCCCGGCCGGCTGCCGGCGTTCGCCTCGGCGAACGTGCACTCCGAGCTGACCGGCAGCAGCTCGTAGGCGTTGCGCAGCAGCTCGTACACCCCGCCGGCGGTCACGGTGGTGTCGTGGCCGAGGTCCTCCGAGGTCGCGCCGACCACGATCTCGCCACCGGCCCGCGGCACCAGGTACACCTCGCCGCCACGGACCAGCCCGCGCACCGTGTGGCCGAGCACCCGGCCGAGCCGCTCCGGCACCCGCAGCCGGACGATCTGGCCCTTCACCGGCCGGACGCCGACCTCGACCAGGGACCGGGTCGCCGCGCCGGAGCAGAGCAGCACCACGTCGGCGGCCAGTTCCGCGCCGGTGACCAGCCGCGCGCCGGTCACCGTCCCGCCGTCCCGGACCAGCGACCGGACTTCGCCGGCGAGCACCGTCACCCCGGCCGCGGCGCAGCCGGCTGCCAGCGCGGCCAGGTACCGCCGGTTGTCGACCGACAGGTCGTCCCGGGCGAGCACGCCGGCCCGCACCGTGCTGGCCAGGTACGGCTCGCGGCGGCGCACCTCGCTGCCGGTGAGCCTTTCGGTGGCCAGGCCGAGCGAGTCGCGGTAGGCCGACAGCCGGTCCAGCGCGGCCTTGTCGTCGGCGTCGAAGGCCACCACAAGGGTGCCCTCGGCGCGCAGGCCGACCTGCTGGCCGGTCCCGGCCTCGAGCTCGGCGGCCAGCGCCCGGAAGGCGGGGACGGCGGCGAGGTTCAGCCGGGTGAGGTCGGCCTCCCCGAAGCTCGCCTCGCTGACCGGCGCCAGCATGCCGGCGGCCACCCAGCTCGCGCCGGTGCTGCCGCTGCCGTCGACTACCCGCACGTCATGGCCGTGCCGCGCGAGCCGGAAGCCGCTGGCCAGCCCGACCGCGCCGCCGCCGACGATCAGCACCCGCGCCACCCCGCCAGGCTATCGCCGGTGCTCCGGCACTCAGTCCAGCGGCGGGGGCCGCCGGCCGCGGGCCTGCAGGGTGGTGCCGGCGCTGGCCACCACCACCATCGCCAGGGCGAGCGCGGTGGTCGGCCGCAGCCGCTGGCCCAGCACCAGGACGCCGGCCAGCGCGGCGAAGGCCGGCTCCAGGCTCATCAGCAGGCCGAAGGTGGCCGCGCGGACCCGGCGCAGCGCGGTCAGCTCGAACGAGTACGGGATCACCGACGACAGCAGCGCCACCACCAGCCCGCCGGCCAGCACCGAGGGCCGCAGCAGCGCCGAACCACCCTCGACCAGCCCGGCCGGCAGCACCAGCAGCGAGCCGACCCCCAGCGCCAGGGCCAGCCCCTGCACTCCGGAGAAGGTCGAGCCGACCCGTTGCGAGAGCAGGATGTAGCAGGCCCAGCAGCCACCGGCCAGCAGTGCCAGCAGCAGGCCGAGCGTGTCGAGCGAGTCGGAGCCGGACGAGCTGCCGAAGGCGAGCAGGGCCACGCCGCCGGCGGCGAGTGCGGCCCACAGCAGGTCGAGCAGTCGCCGGGACCCGAGGATCGCGACCGCGAGCGGCCCGGCGAACTCCACCGTCACCGCCGGCCCCAGCGGCAGCCGGTGCAGGGCCTCGTAGAAGCTCCAGTTCATCGCGGCCAGGCTCAACCCGAACGCGCCTGCTGCCAGCAGCTCGCGCCGGGGCCGGCCGGCGAGCCGGGGCCGGGTCACCGCCAGCAGCAGCACGGCGGCCAGCGCCAGCCGCAGCAGCACCACGCCGGCGGGGCCGGCCTGGTCGAAGAGCCTGTCGGCGAAGGCCGAGCCGAACTGGACCGAGGTGATGCCGCCGAGGATCAGCGCCGGCGGCGGCACCGTGTCCAGCCCGCGCCGGATCGCCACCTCCTCGCCCACCACGAGCACCATCCTGCACCAGCCGTGCGGGCCGGCTGGTTGGATCGGGGCATGCGCACGCTGGCCGACGCCCGTCTCTACCTCTGCACCGACTCCCGCGCCGAGCGCGGCGACCTGGTGGACTTCCTCGACGCCGTGCTGGCCAACGGCGTGGACGTCGTCCAGCTGCGCGAGAAGAACCTGGAGGCGGCCGACGAGCTGGCGCTGCTGGAGGTCTTCGCCGACGCCTGCCGCCGGCACGGCGCGCTGCTGGCCGTCAACGACCGGGCCGACCTGGCGGTGGCGGCGGGCGCCGACATCCTGCACGTCGGGCAGCGCGACCTCAGCCCGGCTCTCGCCCGCCGGATCGTCGGCCCGGACGTGGCCATCGGGCTGTCCAGCCACAGCACCGAGCAGGCCCGGGCCGCGGCCGCCGACCCGGACGTCGACTACTTCTGCGTCGGGCCGCTGTGGGCCACCCCGACCAAGCCCGGCCGCCCGCACCTCGGCCTCGACCCGCTGCGCGCGGTCGCGGCCGAGCAGCCGGCCACGCCGTGGTTCGCGATCGGCGGCATCGACGAGCAGACCCTGGACGAGGTGCTGGCGGCCGGTGCCCGCCGGGCGGTGGTCGTCCGGGTGCTGACCGAGGCCGCCGATCCCGGTGCGGTCGCCGCCCGGCTCGCCGCGGCGCTGGCCGGCTAACCGGCCCGTCCGGCTGTGTAGCGTCGAGCCCGATACCGCCGAGCAGAGGGGGCCCGCGCATGCACAGCGCCGCTCAGGCCTGGTTCGGCACGCACACCCACGCCGCGGCGGACTTCCCCGCAGCCGGGCTGGCCGTGGCGAAGGCGGCGGCCGGCAGCCGGGTCAGCGTGGTGATCCCGGCCCGGGACGAGGCCGGCACGGTGGCCGGTGTGGTCGGCCAGATCGCCGACGCGCTGGTGCCGGCCGGGCTGGTCGACGAGCTGGTCGTGATCGACTCCGACTCGGCGGACGACACCGCCGCCCGGGCGCGGGCCGCGGGCGCGACCGTGTACGCGGCGCGCGAGATCGAGACCGGCCAGCCGCCGGTGCCGGGCAAGGGCGAGGCGCTCTGGAAGTCGCTGTTCGTCACCACCGGCGACCTGCTGGTCTTCATCGACGCCGACCTGACGGACTGGGGACCGCACTTCGTCACCGGCCTGCTCGGGCCGCTGCTGGCCGGGCCGGGGGTCCAGCTGGTGAAGGGCTTCTACGACCGGCTGGCCGACGACCTGCCCGGTGCCGCGGCCGCGGTCCCGCAAGGCGGCCGGGTCACCGAGCTCTGCGCCCGCCCGCTGCTCAACCTCTACTGGCCGGAGCTGGCCGCGGTGGTGCAGCCGCTGGCCGGCGAGTGGGCGATCCGGCGGGCGCTGTTCGAGTCGCTGCCGGTGCCGGTCGGCTACGGGGTCGAGTTCGCCACCCTGACCGACACCCACCGGCGGCACGGGCTCTCCGCGATCGCCCAGGTCGACCTCGGCCGGCGCGGGCACCGGCACCAGGCGGTGCACGACCTGGGCGTGATGGCCGCCGAGATCCTGGCCACCGCGATGCGCCGGCTGCCGGGTGGCCTGCGTCCGGACGAGCCGGCCGGCATGCTCTCCCAATACGACCGCAGCGGCCAGCACGACCGCAGCTCGCCGGACGGCTGGCGGCACCGGGTGGTGCCGACCCTGGAGCGGCCGCCCGCGGTGCGGGACGCGCACTACGCCCGGCGGTCGGAACCCGGCCGGGAGGTGCGATGCTGCGGCTAGGCCGGCACGAGTTCGCCGACGACGCGCTGCTGATCATGGCCATCGTCAATCGGACGCCGGACTCGTTCTACGACCGGGGGGCGACCTACGCCTTCGACAAGGCGCTGGACCGGGTGGCCGAGGTGGTCGCGGCCGGGGCCGAGATCGTCGACATCGGCGGGGTCAAGGCCGCGCCCGGCGACGAGGTGGACGCCGAGGAGGAGATCCGGCGGACCGTGGGTTTCGTCGAGCGGGTCCGCGCCGAGCACCCGGACGTGGTGATCTCGGTCGACACCTGGCGGCACGAGGTCGGGCAGGCGGTGTGCGCGGTGGGTGCCGACCTGCTCAACGACGCCTGGGGCGGGCCCGATCCGAAGCTTGCCGAGGTGGCCGCGGAGTTCGGCGTCGGCCTGGTCTGCACCCACGCCGGCGGCGTCGAACCCCGCACCCGGCCGCACCGGCTCCGCTACGACGACGTGGTCGCCGATGTGCTGCGCCGGACGGTCGGCGAGGCCGAACGTGCCGTGTCGCTCGGGGTGAACCGGAACGGGGTGCTGATCGACCCGGGCCACGACTTCGGCAAGAACACCTGGCACTCGCTGGAGGTCACCCGCCGGCTCGGTGAGCTGGTGGCCACCGGCTGGCCGGTGCTGGTCTCCTTGTCGAACAAGGACTTCGTCGGCGAGGCGCTGGATCTTCCTGTGGAACAAAGGCTGTTGGGGACGCTCTCGGCCACCGCGGTCTGCGCGTGGCAGGGCGCGACGGTGTTCCGGGCGCACAACGTCGCCGAGACCCGGCAGGTGCTCGACATGGTGGGTGCGATCCGCGGCAGCACCCCACCCCGCCGCGTGGTCCGGGGGCTGGCGTGATCGTCGGGGTGGCGAGCTGCCCGCAGCCACCGTTGCTGCTGCCCGGCCTGACCGGCGCCCCGGTGCCCGAGGTGGAACGCCTGCGCGGGGCGTGCACGGCCGCGGTGCGCGACCTGCTCGGCGGCCGGCCGGCCGAGGTGGTGATCGTCGGCGGCGACGCCGAGGGCTGGTACGACGGCGGCGAGCCGCTGAGCATCGTGCTCGGCCGGCAGCTGCTGGCCGCCGCCGGCTGCACGGTGCCGGTCCGGGCGCGGGTGGTCGCCGCCGGCAGCCCGACGCCGGACTGCCTGGCCGCCGGCCGGGCGCTGGCCGCCGGGCTGGCGCGGCCGGCCGCGCTG
>DATJNU010000154.1:0-81423 GCA_035507775.1 Jatrophihabitans sp. | reverse complement strand
TGATCAGCTACACCGACACCATCGAGAAGCAGGGCTTCGAGATCGAGAACCCGAACGCCGGTGGCGGCTGCGCCTGCGGCAACTCGTTCTGCGGCTGACCCCGCCCGTCACTCCAGCACTCCCGGCATCGGACCGCTCTCGGCGGTCCGGTGCCGGGAGTGCTCTTTTCGCCGAGGTAGTCTGCCACCCATGCCCGTTCTTCTCGCCGGTTCCATCGCCACCGACCACCTGATGCACTTCCCGGGGCGGTTCTCCGAGCAGCTGCTCGCCGACCAGCTGCACCAGGTGTCGCTCAGCTTCCTGGTGGACGACCTCGTGGTCCGCCGGGGCGGCGTCGCGGCGAACATCGCCTTCGGCATGGGCCAGCTCGGCGAGAACCCGGTGCTGGTCGGCGCGGTCGGGGAGGACTTCGCCGACTACCGCGCCTGGCTGGAGCGGCACGGCGTCGACTGCAAGTCGGTGCACATCTCCGAGCAGCTGCACACCGCCCGGTTCGTCTGCACCACCGACGAGGAGATGTGCCAGATCGCGTCGTTCTACGCCGGCGCGATGAGCGAGGCGCGCAACATCGAGCTGCGGCCGGCGGTCGAGCGCACCGGCGCCGAGCTGGTCGTGGTGAGTGCGGACGACCCGGCCGGCATGGTGCGGCACTCGGTGGAGGCCCGCGAACTCGGCTACCACTTTGCGGCCGACCCGTCGCAGCAGATCGCCCGGATGTCGGGCGAGGAGTTGCTGTTGCTGATCGAGGGCGCCGACCTGCTCTTCACCAACGAGTACGAGAAGAACCTGCTGGAGTCCAAGACCGGCCTGTCCGAGGCCGAGATCCAGGCCCGGATCGGCGTCCGGGTGACCACCCAGGGCAAGAACGGCGTCAAGATCGTGGGCCGCGGCATGGACCGGGTGCACGTGCCGGTCGCCAAGGAGCGGGCCAAGCTCGACCCGACCGGCGTCGGCGACGGGTTCCGGGCCGGCTTCCTCAGCGCGCGCACCTGGGGCCTGTCCTGGGAACGCGCGGCCCAGGTCGGCAGTCTGCTCGCCACCCTGGTGCTGGAGACGGTCGGCACCCAGGAGTACGAGGTCAAGCCCGCCGACTTCGGTGACCGGCTGGCCGAGTCGTACGGCGACGCGGCGGCTGCGGACGTGCTGCCCTTCCTGACCGCCTGACCGCCTGACCGCCTGACCGCCTGACCGCCTGACCGCCTGACCGCCTGACCGCCTGACCCGACCTGCTGCCTCGAAGGGCCCTGACCGGGCGATGCCGCCGGGTCAGAGCCGTTCGTGTTGGTAGCGGTCGCGGATCTCGCTGAGGAAGTACCGGCCCAGGCTGTCGGCGGCAAGCAGCCCGCGGTGCACGCTGCGGGGCACCGCGAAGTAGCGGTAGACGTCGCCCTCGACGAACTCCAGCTCCAGCACGTTCAGCGCCGGGTCGTAGCCGACCGAGGCGATCGCGCTGCTCTCGACCGGCCGCCGGTGCACGGTCAGATCTTGACCGGGTACACCGGCTCCGGGATCTCGGGCTTGATCCGGCCCTCGACGAAGATGCCGTGCCAGATCATGAACACCAGCAGCGTCCAGATCTTGCGCGAGTAGTCGTGCGGGCCGGCCCGGTGCGCGTCCAGCAGCCGCAGCGCCTCGCCGGTGTCGATCAGGTGCCCGGTGCCCGCGTCGGTGATGATCCCGCGGGCCCAGTCGTACATGACGTCCTTGAGCCACGGCCGGGTCGGCACCGGGAATCCGAGCTTGGCCCGGTTCAGCACGTGCGCCGGGACGATCTCGGCAAGCGCGCGGCGCAGCGCGTACTTCGTCGTCTCCGGGGTGATCTTCTGCTCCACCGGCAGCGACGAGGCGACCGAGAACACCTCGGTGTCCAGGAACGGCACCCGCAGTTCCAGCGAGTTCGCCATCGTCATCTTGTCGGCCTTCACCAGGATGTCGCCGCGCAGCCAGGTGAACAGGTCGATGTACTGCATCCGGGTGGAGTCGTCCAGGTGCGTCGTCGCGGCGTAGTGCGGTGCCGTGATGTCGGTGTAGCTGACCGAGGGTGAGTACGTCCTGAGCAGCGACTGCATCTCGTCGGGCCGGAAGATGCGGGCGTTGCCGTAGTAGCGCTCCTCGATGCCGATGCTGGCCCGGCGCAGCAGGTCCTTGCCCCGCATCCCCTCCGGCAGCGTCCGGCCGAGGGTGCCGAGCAGCCGGCGCACCGGGTCGGGCGTCGAGGTGAGCCGGCGCAGCGAGATCGGCTCCCGGTAGATCGTGTAGCCGCCGAACAGCTCGTCCGCGCCCTCGCCGGACAGCACCACCTTGACGTGCTTGCGGGCCTCGTGGGCGATGAAGTACAGCGGCACCAGCGCCGGGTCGGCGACCGGATCGTCGAGGTACCAGACGATCAGCGGCAGCGTGTCCATCATCTCCTGCGGCGTGACCACCTTGGTGATGTGCCGGACGCCGATCGCCTCGGCCGACTGCGCGGCCACGTCGATCTCGGAGAAGCCCTGCCGCTCGAAGCCGGTGGTGAAGGTGAGCAGGTCGGGGTTGTGCTCCCTGGCGAGCGCGGCGATCGCGGTCGAGTCGATGCCGCCGGAGAGGAACGAGCCCACCGTGAAGTCCGAGCGCATGTGCTTGGCCACCGAGTCGCGCAGCGCCTCGGCGATCTGGTGGTAGAGCTTGTCGGCCTCGCTGACCGGCGCGGACTGGAAGTTCGGGTGGAAGTAGCGCCGGGTCTGCGGCTGTTCGCCCGGCCGCAGCGTGAAGCAGGTGCCCGAGTCGATCCGGGTGATCGCCGCGTGCATCGAGGCGGGCTCCGGGACGTACTGCAGCGTCAGGTAGTGCTGCAGCGCCTCGGTGTTGACGTCCCGGCCGACCTGCTCGGGCGCGACCGACAGCAGCGCCTTCTTCTCCGAGGCGAAGAAGGCGCCCCGCTCGTCGGTGTAGGTGTAGAGCGGCTTGATGCCGAACCAGTCGCGGGCGCCGAAGACCACCCGCTCCTCGCTGTCCCAGATGAGGAAGGCGAACATGCCGCGCAGCTGCTCGACGATCTTCTCGCCCAGGTAGTGGTAGCCGGCGACGATCGCCTCACCGTCGCCCTGGGTCTCGAACGTGGCGCCGAACTGCTCGGTGAGCTGGGTCCGCAGCTCCAGGTAGTTGTAGATCTCGCCGTTGAAGATGAGGTGGTAGCGGCCGTCGAGGTAGGGCAGCGGCTGGTGGCTGTGCTCCCAGTCGATCAGCGAAAGCCGGCGGAAGCCGATCACCACCTCGTCGTCGGACCAGGTGCCGGCATCGTCCGGGCCGCGGTGGCGCATCTGCACCAGCGAGCGCTCGATCGCCTCCCGGGTCTCGGCGGAGGTCTCGGGGTCGGGGCGGGCGGCGAGGAAGCCGATCAGTCCGCACATGCCTCAGCCCACCTCGCTGAACGCCGGCGCGGTCGCGTCCTTGACCGAGATGCAGGCCGGGTCGTCCGGGTCGATCGGCAGCGGCCAGGCGATGCCGAGCTTGTCGTCCAGCGGCGTGTAGGCGACCCCGGCCATGCCCGGCTGCCATTCCTCGGTGAAGCAGTAGAGGTACTGGGTGCCTTCCGGCGACAGCGACTGGAAGCCGTTGCACACCCCGGCCGGGACCAGCACCTGAATGCCCGGGGAGAGCTCGACGGTGACCACCGCGCCATGGGTCGGGGAGTCCGGGCGGGCATCGAGGTAGGCGCCGAACGCCTTACCGGACACGCAACTGACCAGCTTGGTCATGGCCTCGCCATGCAGGCCGCGGACGGCGCCGTAGCCGGACTCGGTGACGTTGATCTGGCGCCACTCGCCGGCCCCGACCAGCACCTCGCCGTAGCCGGAGGCGCGGTAGAACTCTCGCACGGTGCCCCGCTCGTCGCTGACCTGCTTCAGGGTGCACACCAGCAACCCGTCGATGTCGGTGCGCTCGACGCGCATGTCGGTGATCTGGACGGCCATGGCAGCGATTTTCCCACGGGGCACCGACATCACCGCAGCCGCCGCACCCGGTAGCGACCCAGGTCATCGGCGGCCACCAGCTGCTGGCCGGTCATCCGGCACCAGGCGGCGATGTCGTTCGCGGCGGCCGGATCGTCGGCGAGCACGGTCAGCTCGGCGCCCACCTCGACACCCGGCAGCGCCCGGGCCAGGTCCAGCACGGGCAGCGGGCAGCGCCGGCCGCGGCTGTCGACCACCGTCGTGTCGCCGGGTGGTGGCTCCTCGGCGGGCGTGCCCTGCCCGACGGGCGTGCCCTGCCCGACGGGACAGGGCGTCCTGGCCGGCCCGCCGGCCGGGACGGCGGCGCGAACGCGGGACACCGCCTCGGGCAGCACGGCCAGGAACCGGTCGATGTCGGCCTGGTCGGTGCCGGGATGCAGCGAGATCCGGACGTTGCCCGAGGTCAGCGCGCCCATCGCCACCAGCACGTGCGACGGCACCAGCCGGTCGGAGGTGCAGGACGAGCCGGACGAGACCTCGAACCCGTGCCGGTCGAACTCGGTGAGCAGCGCCTCGCCGTCGACGTACAGGCAGGAGAACGTGACCATGTGGGGCAGCCGGTCCTCGTCCGCGCCGAGCACCACCGTGTCCGGCACCAGTTCGGGCACCCGGCGCCGCAACTGGTCGACGTAGTCGGCCAGCCGGCGGCCGTGCGCGGCCCGGTCGGCTCGGGTCGCGCGCAGGGCGGCGGCGGCACCGACCACGGCCGGCACGTTCGGCACGCCCAGCGCCCGGCCGGCCTCGCTCTCGTCCACCGGGAACGGCGGCTGCCAGCGGGTGCCCCGGCGCACCACCAGGATCCCGACGCCCGCCGGGCCGCCCCAGAGCCGGGCGTCCGCGGCGACGACGGGTGCGGACGGCGCGCTGCCGTAGACCAGCTCGTGGCCGGCATCGACGACCAGCGGCACCGCGGCCGGACCCGCGGTGCGGAGTCCCGCTGCCACCTCGGTCACCGGCTGCCGGGTGCCGACCTCGTGGTTGGCCGCCTGCAGCACCGCGGCCGCCACCCCGGATCCGGTCGCGGCGGCCAGGAACCGCTCGGCACTCACCCGTCCGGTGCCGTCCACGCCGACCACCTGCACGGTCCCGCCGCGCTCGGCGTGCCAGTCGGCGGCCCGGAACACCGCCGAGTGCTCGACCGCGGAGTGCACCAGCGTCCGACCGGCGCGCCGGCGGGCGGCCAGGCAGCCGAGCACCGCCAGCTGCAGCGCGTGGCTGCCCGAGGGGGCGAAGACGACCTCGTCCGGCTGCACCGCGAACTCGGCGGCGACGGCCGCCCGGGCCGCATCCAGCAGCACCGCGCTGCGCCGGCCAGCCCCGGTCAGCCGGCTCGGGTCGGCCCAGCCGTCGGCCAGCGCGGCCTGCACGGCCGCTTCCGCCGCCGGGTGCCAGGGCAGCCCGGAGGCCGCGTCGAGGTAACCGCCGGTCATGCGCTGCAACGCTAGCCCCCTCGGACCCGCCGTGTCCGGGGGGTCGGCTACGCTGACGAACGTGTGGACGTGCGGAGTCAGCCATCGGCAGCCCCTGCCACACCGCGATGCGATCCAGCCGGCGTCGATGAGGCACCGCTGATGAGAAAGGCGGTTCCGTCCGTGCAGCGCACCCTGTTGTCCCGCGTGTCGCGCCTCGGCCTGCTCGCCGGCTCGGCCGTGCTGCTGTCCGGTTGCACCGCACACGACGCGGAGAAGAAGCTGCGCTTCGGCTGGCCGACCGGCGTCACCCACCAGGCCGACCGGATGCGCACGCTCTGGAGCTGGTCCTGCGTGGCCGCCCTGATCGTCGGCGTGATCGTGTGGGCGCTGATCTTCTGGTGCTGCATCCGCTACCGCAAAACCGACGACGTGCTGCCGCGGCAGACCAAGTACCACCTGCCGATCGAGATCGCGTACACGATCGCGCCGTTCATCGTCATCGCCGGCCTGTTCTACTTCACCGCCGTCACCGAGAACTACGTCAACAAGCTCACCCCGAACCCGGACACGACGGTCCAGGTCGACGCGTTCAAGTGGAACTGGCAGTTCGAGTACAAGGACAACACCCAGGGCGGCAAGGTCGTCCAGACCACCTACCCGTCCTCGGACCCGTCGTCGGGCAAGCCGATCTCGACCGTCGGCAGCTCGACCGAGATCCCGGTGCTGGTGGTTCCGGTGAACAAGCGGGTGCGCATCGTCGAGGTCTCCGAGGACGTCATCCACTCGTTCTGGGTGCCGGAGTTCCTGTTCAAGCGGGACGTGATCCCGATGCCGAAGCCGAACCAGTTCGAGTTCACGCCGACCCAGATCGGCCACTACGTCGGCCGCTGCGCCGAGCTGTGCGGGACGTACCACTCCCAGATGAACTTCGAGGTGCGGGTGGTCTCCGACAGCGACTACCAGCGGTACCTCACCAACCTGGCCGCCATCCCGTCGACCGACCCGGCCCGGCAGCGCGAGGCGCTCACCTCGATCGGCCAGGCTCCGTGTGCGACGACCACCCATCCGTTCAAGACCAACCGGCTGTCGCGTTCGGCGTCCGAGGCGCCGATCTGCCCGGTCACCGCCGACTAGGGGTTAGGGCTCATGAAGATCGAGGCCAGGATTTTCCTCTGGACCATGCTGTTCGTGTTCGCGGCGGCAGCGGCGTACGGGGTCTGGACCGAGGTTGACGACGGCCGGGTCGAGGTGGCCGGCACCGCTGCGCTGATCCTCTCCGGCGGCCTGCTGGGTATCTCGGGATCGTTCTTCTGGTTCGTCTCCCGGCGCATCGACGCCCGGCCGGAGGACCGCAACGACGCCGAGATCGCCGAGGGCGCCGGCGAGCTGGGCTTCTTCTCGCCCGGCAGCTACTGGCCGCTCGGGATCGCGCTGGCCGGCACCATTGCCGGGCTCGGCCTGGCGCTGTTCCAGATGTGGCTGTTCGCCGTCGGGGTCGTCGCGATTCTCTTCACCGCCGGCGGCCTGCTCTTCGAGTACTACGTCGGCAACCGCGCGCCACTGCGCTAGCGGCTACACGCCCGTCGCTGGCGGACCGGCGCGCCGGGTGTCAGGTCGCCCTGGCTGAGGCCTGGCCAGCTTCGTCTCGAGTGCGTGGCAGACAGAGCCAGCTCGCACGGTGCCCCGGCGGAGCCTGGCGCGACCACTCCCGCCGCGGTGCCGACAGGCCCTCGTGGCACGACGGTTTTGCGGCATGGTTGCCGGCGACGCTCGAAACCGGACAGTGCGGGTGCTGCCCGACGTCGTTGTCGTCGCCAGCGGTGACTGGCGCCTGCCGGGTGGGAAGCCCGTCGCGGTGGCGACGCTGTCGCCCTCGCTGTGCCCGCGAGATCGCCCGTCGCCGGCAGCCCACCGTCCAGCTGTGAGCGTCATCGACAGACGGGACCCGGTCGTCCGGCCGGCAGGGGTGGCGCCGCAACGGGTGGGGCCGGGGCGGTGGAGGAGGTGTGGGGTGATGTTGGAGAGGCCACTGGTGATGAGCATCCACTGGGCGCGCCCGTCCCTCGCGCACTGGGCCGACCGTCGTGAGAATCGGTCGTCCACACGACCGATTCCGATGACGGCCCGTCAGGCGCCGGCCCTGCCACCGGATCCGTCAACCAGGTAGCCGACCGGCTGTGCCAACCGAAGGACGCCCAGGTCCGCCGCCAGGCGAAGCAAACGACGCGGCGCCCCACCCGGTTGCCCGGGGGAGCGCCGCGTCGAGGCGTGCGGAGCGGGTCAGTCGGTCAGCTCGCGCTCGCGGCGGTCTGCCTCCTGCGCCTGCAGCGCGCGCAGCTCGGCCTCGATCTCGGCCGATTCGCGGACCGGCCAGAGGAAACCGCGGACCTTGCCCGTGTGCGGGTTGCCGAGCCGGTTCATCTTCTTCGGGACCGCACTGCCGGCGTACTGCAGCTGGCCGTGCCCGTGGTCGTCCACGGGGCCGAGCGGCTGGTGCACCTCGATGAACTCGCCGTTCGGCAGCAGCTTGATGATGCCGGTCTCGATGCCGTGCTCGAGCACCTCGCGGTCATGCCGCTGCAGGCCGAGGCAGATCCGGTAGGCGACCGCGTACGCCAGCGGCGGCGCGACCATCAGCGCGATCCGGCCACCCCAGGTCATCGCGTTCAGCGAGATGTCGAACGCCTTGGCGATCAGGTCGTTGCCGCCCGAGAGCAGCAGCACCGCGTAGAAGGCGATGGCCATCGCACCGAGGCCGGTGCGGACCGGCACGTCGCGCGGCCGCTGCAGCAGGTTGTGGTGCGCCCGGTCCTTGGTGAGCTTGGCCTCCAGGAACGGGTAGGCCCCGGCCAGCGTGAACAGGATGCCCGGCAGCACCACCGTCGGCCAGAACAGCGGCGGGATGGTATGGCTCCAGAGCCGGATCTCCCACGAGGGGAAGAGGCGGGTCGAGCCGTCGAGGAAGCCGATGTACCAGTCCGGCTGCGAGCCGGAGGAGACCTGCGCCGGGTTGTACGGGCCGAACAGCCAGACCGGGTTGATCTGGGCCAGGCCGCCGAGCGCCGCGCAGATGCCGAACACCATGAAGAAGAAGCCACCGGCCTTGAGGCCGTACGTGGGGTACATCCGCTCGCCGGAGACCGTGGTCTCGTTCTTGCCCGGGCCGGGGAAGTCGGTGTGCTTCTGCTTGACGATCAGGGCCAGGTGCGCCCCGATCAGGCCCGCCAGGATGCCCGGCACCAGCAGCACGTGCACGATGTAGAGCCGGCCGATGATCTCGGTGCCGGGGAACTTGCTGCCGAAGACCAGGAAGGCCACCCAGCTGCCGATCACCGGGATGGACTGCATGATCGCCTCCGCGATCCGCAGGCCGGTGCCGGAGAGCAGGTCGTCGGGGAGCGAGTAGCCGGCGAAGCCCTCGACCAGGCCCAGGGTGATCAGGCCGAGGCCGATCAGCCAGTTCAGCTCACGCGGCTTGCGGAACGCGCCGGTGAAGAACACCCGGAACATGTGCACCGTCATCGACGCCATGAACAGCAGCGCGGCCCAGTGGTGGATCTGGCGCATGACCAGGCCACCGCGCACATCGAAGGAGATGTGCAGGGTCGAGGCGTAGGCGCGTGACATCTCCACCCCGTCGAGCGGGATGTAGGAGCCGTTGTAGCGCACCTCGGCCATCGAGGCGTCGAAGAAGAAGGTGAGGAAGGTGCCGGTGAGGATCAGGATGACGAACGAGTAGAGCGCGATCTCGCCCATCATGAACGACCAGTGGTCGGGGAAGACCTTGTTCAGCTGGGAGCGCAACGACCCGGACAGGCCGAGCCGCTCGTCCGCCCATTTGCCGGCCTTGCCCTGCGGTGTCCGTGGCTTGTCGTACCGCCGCGGGCTGGCCACGGTCGGGCCGTTGTTGTTCTCTGTCACTGTCATGGCCGCTCCCAGAATGCCGGGCCGACTGCCTCGGGGAAGTCACCCTTGGCTACAAAGTACTGCGTACCGTCCACAACCTCGACCCCGAGCGGCAGCTTCGGCAAGCTCCGGGTCGCCGGGCCGAAGACCGGCTTGGCGTCCTCGAGCACCTGGAACTGCGACTGGTGGCAGGGGCAGAGCAGCCGGCCGGTCTGCTGCTCGTACAGCGACGCCGGGCAGCCGGCGTGCGTGCAGATCTTGGAGTAGGCGACGAAGTCCTCCCACTGGAACGACGCCTGCCCCTTGCGCGCCTTGATGCTCTGGCCCGGCCGGAGCCGGATCAGCAGGGTGGGGGAGTCGCCGGCCGCGACACCGCCCGGAACGCCCGGGAAGACCGTCATCAGGCCGCCCGGCAGGATGTCGTCCGGGCCGATCCGCTTCCCCTCCGAGTCGACGACCGCGACCCCGCTTGCCCAGAGCGTGTGGAACAGGCTCTGGCCCTGGCCGCGGTTCGGCTTCTTGATCATCGCGCCGACCAGGGCCACCAGCGGCACCACCGCGAGCGCGCCGCCGGCCAGGCCCAGGGTGGTCTTGAGCATCGACCGCCGGGCGATGCCGGTGTCGTGGAAGCCCTGCACCAGGGTGGCCGCGGTCAGCATCTGCTGCGCGGAGTCGACCGGGCCGTCGTGGCGGTCCTGGACCACCTCTTCCTCGGGCAGCAGCCACTTGGCCCACAGGACGGTGCCGATGCCGATCGCGCCGAGCGCCAGCCCCAGCAGTGCCCCCAGCAACGGCGTGAAGTAGCGGAAGTCCTGGCTGCCCTGGCCGGGCAGCTTCCACTGGTACGGGACCGCGCCGCAGAACACCACGATGAAGCCCACGGCGGCGAGGAAGCCGAGCAGGAAGACGCCGGCGACGATGCGCTCGGCCCGCTTCTCGGCCTTCGTCCCGGCGATAGGGAACCGCTCGCGCCGGTGGACGATGAAGACGTCGTCGGTCTCGGCGCCGGCGATCATCGCCTCTTCGGTGCTGAGCTTGGCGACCTCCTCGGCGGACAGGTTCTGCTTCGGGTGGTCCGGGGACGTCCCGCTCACGGTTGTGCCTCCTGGTCGTGCGCCGCCTCGGGCGACGCCTCCTCGCGACTCACGACTGCTGCTGCCGGCTCTGCCCGGCCGGTGCTCACGACTTGGCCCCGATCCAGAGGATCGCCACCATCAGCACCCCGAGCCCGACCGACCAGATGACCAGGCCCTCGGACACCGGACCGATGCGCGCCAGGCCGGCGCCGCCCGGGTCCTTGGAGTCCTGCAGGTACTTGACGTAGGCGACGATCTCCTTCTTCTGGTCCGGGGTGAGCTGGTTGTCGGAGAACACCGGCATGTTCTCCGGCCCGGACAGCATCGCGGTGTAGATCTGGGTGTCGGTCGCCTTCATCAGCGACGGGGCGACCTTGCCGGCCGACAGCGGGGCGCCGTGACCGGTCGCGCCGTGGCAGGAGGCGCAGTTCAGCCGGAACAGCTGGCCGCCGTCGGCGAGCTTGCTGGAGTCGGCACGCAGGTTCTCGCCGCTGGCAGGCACCTGCGGGCCGCCGCCGACCGACTGCACGTACGCCGCGAGCTGACGGGTCTGCTGCTCGGTGAACTTCGACGGCTTGCGCTCCTCGGTGGCGCCCTGCGCGGGAGCCGGCATCCGGCCGGTGCTGACCTGGAAGTAGACCGAGGCGGAGCCGACGCCGACCAGGGTCGGGCCGCGGCCCTCGACGCCCTGCAGGTTCGCGCCGTGGCAGGTGATGCAGCTGGTCTGGTAGATCTGCCGGCCGGCCGCGATGTCGGAGCCGCTCGAGCTGGTGTCCGCGGCGCCCGAGGTCGGGGCGATCAGCGCGTAGCCACCGCCCACCACGCCGAGGGTCGCGGCGAGCAGCGCGACGCCGGTGAGCCGGCGGCGCAGCCCGCGCCGGGGCCGGCCCGCCGGCTTCGCGGGACGGCCGGCGTTGTCGGACACCACGGGGGAGAAACCGAATTCGCTGTCCGCGTCGACGTAGTCGCTGGACCTATCGTCGGTCATGGACGTCCTTTCGCTGTGCACCGGCTATCGGAGATTCTCGGCACGGATTCCGACTCAATGGATGATGTAGATGGTGGCGAACAGCCCGATCCACACGACGTCGACGAAGTGCCAGTAGTAGGACACCACGATGGCCGCCGTCGCCTGCGCCGGGGTGAAGCGGCCGAGCGCGGTGCGGGCGAGGAAGAACAGGAACGCGATCAGCCCGCCGATGACGTGCAGTCCGTGGAAGCCGGTGGTCAGGTAGAACACCGAGCCGTAGCCGGAGGACGACAGCGTCATGCCGCCGTCGTGCAGGCCGTTGACCAGGTGGTGGTACTCGTTCACCTGGTTGCGGTACTCGTTGGCCTGGCCGCAGACGAAGATCAGGCCCATCACGAAGGTCAGCAGGAACCAGCGGCGCAGCGAGTAGACGTCGCCCTTCTCCGCGGCGAAGACGCCCCACTGGCAGGTGACCGACGAGGCCACCAGGATCACCGTGAAGACCGTCGCGTAGGCGACCGTCAGGTGCACGTGGTAGGCCGGGTTGCCGTTGGCGGCCGGGGCGCCGGGCCAGACGCTGAGGTTGTTCGCGCGCACGGTGAAGTACATGGCGAACAGGCCGGCGAAGAACATCAGCTCACTGGACAGCCACACGATGGTGCCGACACTGACCAGATTCGGCCGGGTGAGCGAATGAACCCGAGACGATGCGAAGCGCTCCGCGGGAGCCTGAGTCGAGGTCACCCATGCATTATTGCCCCTGCACCGCTCCGGGTCGGGTCTGGGGTCGCCGCCGGGGACCGGCGCGCCGCGGGCCTCGCCGGGGCCCGGCGGCCAGGTGGCTCCGGGCGCCGGCGGGCCGGGTACCTCCCGCCCGACACGGCGGGTCCCTCCCGCCCGACACGGCGGGTCCCACCCGCCCGACACGGCGGGTCCCACCCGCCCGGCACGGCGGCTGTCCGGGCGCTGGATACCATCGGCATATGACCTCCGCCAACCGCGCCGACGCCAGCATTGCCGTACTGGTCTACAGCCAGCATCCCGAGGTGCGAGCCGAGGTGCGCCGGGCGGTCGGGCGCCGGGTCGCCGGCGACCTGGGCCGGATCGACTGGGTGGAGTGCTCCAACTACAGCCAGGTGCGCAACCAGCTCGATTCCGGCGACATCGCCCTGGCGATCCTGGACGGCGACGCGCAGCCTACCGGCGGGATCGGGCTGGCCCGCCAGTTCAAGAACGAGATCCGCGACTGCCCGCCGATCGTGGTGCTGCTGCTGCGTCCACAGGACAGCTGGCTGGCCACCTGGGCGCAGGCCGACGCGACGATCGTCCGGCCGATCGACCCGGTGACCGCGGCCGAGGTGATCGGCGAGACGCTGCGCACGCACGCCGCGACCATTCCCGTCATCCGGTAGTCGGCAGCGGAGATGCCGGACGCGCACAGTTGGCCCGGGCTGCTGTCGGCCCTGATGCGGGGCGAGCAGGTCGGTGGCGGGGCGACCGCCTGGGCAATGAACGAGATCATGGCCGGCGAGGCGACACCCGCCCAGCTGGCCGCGTTCGCGGTGCTGCTGCGCGCCAAGGGCGAGACCCCGGACGAGCTGGGCGGCCTGGTGCGGGTGATGCTGGCCCGCGCGACCCCGGTCGAGGTGTCGGGGCCGGCGGTGGACGTGGTCGGCACCGGCGGCGACCGGGCCCAGACGGTGAACATCTCCACCATGGCGGCCCTCGTCACCGCCGGCGCGGGGCGCACCGTGGTCAAGCACGGCAACCGGGCTGCCTCGTCGGCCTGCGGCACCGCGGACGTGCTCGAACGGCTCGGCGTGGTGATCGACCTGCCGGCCGCGGCGGTGGCCCGGACGGTGACCGAGCTGGGCATCGGGTTCTGCTTCGCGCCGGTCTTCCACGCGGGCATGCGGTTCGCCGGCGCGCCGCGGCGCGAGCTCGGCGTGCCGACGTTCTTCAACTTCCTGGGACCGCTGGCGAATCCGGCCCGGCCGGCCGCGGCGGCGATCGGGGTGTACGAGCCGACCCTGGCGCCGGTGATGGCCCAGGTGCTCGCCGACCGGGGCGACACCGCCCTGGTGTTCCGGGGCGACGACGGCCTGGACGAGCTGACCACCACGACCACGTCCCGGGTCTGGCTGGTGTCCGGCGGCACGGTGCGCGCCGAGGTCTTCGACCCGGCGGCGCTCGGCATCGCGCCGGCGCGCTCGGCCGACCTGGTGGGCGGCGACGTCGAGCACAACGCCGCCGCGGTGCGCCGGATGCTGGCCGGGGAACGCGGCTCGGTGCGGGATGCGGTGCTGCTGAACGCCGCCGCCGCGATCGCGGCCCACGACGGCGTGCTGACCTCGGCGACCGAGGCGGTGGCCTACGGCCTGCCGATCGCCGCGGCCGCCGTCGACGACGGGTCGGCCGAGCGGTTGCTGGCAAGCTGGGCCGGCGCCACCCAGCAGCTGCGGGACTGACCGCCCGCCGCCGGGACCGGGGGGAGCGGCTATTCGGCCGAGTCCAGGCCGATCGAGAAGGCCGCGTCCAGGTCGTGCCGGGAGTACGCGCGGAAGGCGACGTGGGTGTCGGTGTGCAGCACGCCGTCGATCTTGCTCAGCCGGCCGGCGATGACCTCGGCGATCTCGTCGAAGTTCCGCACCCGGACGACCGCGATCAGATCGACGTCGCCGGCCACGCTGTAGACCTCGCTGACCCCGTCGAGATCGGCGATCGCCTGCGCGACCTCGGGGATCCGGTTTGCGTCGACGCTGACCATGACGATGGTGGTGATCACGCCTCGATCCTAGGGCCGCGGGCCGGCTGGGCGCTCAACCGCAGCCGGCGGCGGTCGGCGAACGGGTCGGCGCCGCGGCGCCCGGCGTCGGCCGAGGCCAGCCAGCTGCGCAGCCGGGCCGCTCCGGCCGCGGGGGACTGCCACGGCTCGCTGGCCACCACCAGCCGGGTGCCGGGCTCACCCAGCCAGCGGAGCACGAGCTCGGTCTCCTCGACGTGGGCCGCGGTCGCCAGCCCCGGCTCGGGCACCACCTCCGCGGTGGCGACCAGCGAGTCGACGATCGGCATCGGCGGCACGCCGCGCGGGGCGTGACCGGCCGCGACCAGCCGACCCTGCCGGACGACCGAGAGCTCCCAGCCCCCACCGCCGTCCGGCCGGGCCGCGACCAGCTCGCGGATCCGGACCAGGGCGGTCAGCGACTGCATCCGGGCGCAGCTGCGCACCAGGGTGGCGATCCGGTCCCGCACGACGGCGGCCTCCTCGTACCGCTGGGCCTGCGACAGCGCCAGCAGCCGGGCCCGCAGCGGCTCGATCAGGGTTGCCACATCCGCCTGCCAGGCTTGCACCACGGTCTCGGTCAGCCGGGCGTAGTCCGGGACGGTGACGCGGTCCTCGCAGGGCGCGGCGCACCGTCCGATGCCGGCCAGCGCGCAGGCCGCGCGCACCGCCCGGCCGGGCACCAGGCGATCGGTGCACTGGCGCAGCGCCACCGCGTCGTGGATGGCGTCGCGCAGTTGCTCGGCCTGCCGGGTGGACCGCAGCGGGCCGAAGTAGCTGCCGCCGTCGCGCATCTGCCGGACGATCGAGAGCCGGGGGAACGCCTCGTCGGTGAGCCTGAGCCAGATCGTCCGGTCCCCGTTCTTCGAGCGCCGGTTGTACCTGGGCTTGAGCGAGGTGATCAGCCGCAGCTCGCGGACCTGGGCCTCCAGCGGGTGCGCGCACACGATGCCGGAAACGGACTCGGCCAGCCCGACCATCTCACCCATCCGGCTGCGGGTCTCCGAGGCGACGAAGTACTGCCGCACCCGGCTGCGCAGGTCCCTGCTGGTGCCGACGTACAGCGGTGCCCCGGTCGCGTCGGCGAAGACGTAGACCCCGGGCCTGTTCGGCAGCGGGTCGGCCAGGTGGCGCTTGCGGCGCTGCGCGTCGGTGACCTGGGAGCTGAAGTCGCGCAGCTCGGGCAGCGAGTGCACGCCGAGGTTGCCCAGCCGGGACATCAGCCCGTGCAGCACGTCCACGGTGGCCCGGGCGTCGGCCAGCGCCCGGTGGTTCGGCGTGGTGGTGGCCCCGAAGAAGGCGGCCAGCGTGCCCAGCTTGCAGTTCGGCACCTCGTCGCGGGTGAGCACCCGGCGGGCCAGCAGCGCGGTGTCGACCACCGCCGGCTTCGGCCAGGGCTGCCCGTGCTGGTGGCAGGCGGCCTTGAGGAAGCCGACGTCGAACGGGGCGTTGTGCGCGACCAGCACCGCGCCGCGCAGGAACTCCAGCAAGGACGGCAGCACCGCCGAGATCGGCGGCGCGGTGGCGACCATCTGGTCGGTGATGCCGGTGAGCACGCTGACGAACGGGGCGATCGCCACGCCGGGATCGACCAGCGTCGCGAACTCGCCGAGCACCTCGCCGGCGCGCACCTTGACCGCGCCGATCTCGGTGATCGAATCGGTGCCGGTGCTGCCGGTGGTCTCCAGGTCGAGGACCACGAAGGTGGTGGCGCGCAGCGGCTGGTCGAGCGCGTCGAGGCTCAGTTGGGCCTGCCGGCCGGCTGCGCGGTGGCCGGTGCCCGGGGCGGTTCCCGGGCCCGAAGCTGCGGCGGTTGCGTTGCGATCGATCACGCTGT
This sequence comes from Jatrophihabitans sp., assembly GCA_035507775.1. Taxonomy (GTDB): domain Bacteria; phylum Actinomycetota; class Actinomycetes; order Mycobacteriales; family Jatrophihabitantaceae; genus Jatrophihabitans_A. Next base: position 65,448 of record DATJNU010000154.1, on the reverse strand, counting down.
GCGAGGCTAGTTGCGGGGTCTGACGAAACCCGCCCACCAGCCGTCCGCACCAGCCGAAACGGGGCACGCCAGCATGGCCGACCGCACGCCGGAGCGCCCGCTGCCAGCCCAGGCACGCCAGCAGCTGCTCACCATCGCCGCCGACGTGATGAGCCGGACGCCGGTCGCCGACCTGCCCCCGGCGCTGCGCCGGTTCGCGCGGTTCGCGCCGGCCAAGCGGCTGCGGCTGGGTGCCTCCGAGATCGCCACCTCGCTCGCGGTGGACGAGCCGTTCCGGCACACGGTGGCGCAGGTGGTCGCAGAGACCTCGCCGGAGCTCGCGCAGCAGATCCAGGCCGGCACCCCGCCGGAGACCGCCGACCCGATCGACGTCGCGGTGATCACCTACCTGCTGCGCCCGGCCGGCTGGGTCGAGCTGCTCGACGCCATCGGCGCCCGGCTGGACGCCCAGGACCTGCGCCGGGGCACCGACGCCGAGCTGGTGCGCCTGCGCGGCGAGGTGGACCGGCTGGCCGAGACGAACCGGGCGCTGCAGGCCGAGCGGGACCAGGCCCGGGCCGCGGCCCGCTCGGCCGCGGCCGGGCAGGCCGACGAGCTGGCCGAGCTGCGCCGGCAGCTGCGGTCGGTCCAGGCCGAGCTGCGGCTGGCGCACCGCGGCGCCGAACGCGCCACCGAGGAGCTGGAGCGGGTCCGGGCCGACCACGAGCAGCAGCGCACCGGTGAGGCGGCCGAGCTGCGCCGGGCCCGGAACCGGGTGGCCGACCTGGAGGCGGAGCTGGAGACGGCGCGGCGGGTGGCCCGGTCGGACCGCGACCACGACAGCGCCCGGCTCTGGCTGCTGCTGGAGACGATCGGCTCGGCCGTCTCGGGCCTGCGCCGCGAGCTGGCGGTCTCGGCCCCCGACGTCCGGCCGGCCGACCTGGTCAGCTCCGGCGACGTGGTCGCGGCGGGCCGGCCGTCGACGGCCGACGGCCCCCTGCTGGACCGGCTGCTGGAGGCGGGCTCGCTGCACCTGATCGTGGACGGCTACAACCTGACCAAGACCGGTTATGGCACGCTCGCGCTGGCCGAGCAGCGCAGCCGGCTGATCGGCTCGCTCGGCCCGCTGGCGGCGCGCACCGGGGCGGAGGTGACGGTCGCCTTCGACGGGACGGCGGCCCCGGTGGGGGTCGCGACCGCGGTGCCCGCCCCGCGCGGGGTGCGGGTGCTCTTCAGCGCCAACGGGCAGCTGGCGGACGACCTGATCCGGGAGCTGCTGCGGGCCGAGCCGGCCGGCCGGCTGGTCGCGGTGGCCAGCTCGGACCAGGAGGTCGCCGCGAGCGCCCGCGCCGCCGGCGCCTGGCCGGTGCCCGCGGCTGTGCTGCTATCCCGGCTGGAGCGGTAACCGGTCCCGGCCTGCTTTCGTGGGGCCGGCGGTGCTCGGCGGAGAAATCGTGGGGCCGGCGGTGCTCGGCGGAGAAATTGTCAGAGGGTGTTCCTACGGTGATGGGCGTCCGGGCGAGTCGGCCCGGTGCCCGTTCGAAGGGACGATTTCGATGCTGATCGACTGCGACACCTGCGCGGCCCGCGACCTCGCCTGTGGCGACTGCGTGGTGGCCGTCCTGCTCGGCCCGCGCACCCAGGGGCTGGAGCTGGACAGTGCCGAGCAACACGCGCTGGACGCCTTCGCCAGTGGTGGGCTGTTGCCGCCGCTGCGACTGGTGCCGAGCTACCCGCCACCGGAGGAGGCGGACGTCCCGGACGAGGGGACCGGGCATAGCGCAATCGCCTGACCTGGCTTTGTACCCCAAACCGGACGGGCGCAAAAGTGATGTGCTGCGACACACGTGTCCTCGATTGATCTGGGCGCTGACGTCACGTAATCTTTCCGAGACCTACCGGCACGTAGCTCTCTAACCGGAGGGCTCCGGTGGTCACCGCCGAGTCGACACCACGGTTCACCGCTGGGTTCGCTACAGAGCCTGCCGGGGAGCCCGTCGAGCCGGGGACCCAGGTTCCTGGGGTGAATCGGAGCAGGTACGGGGTACGCCGCAGCAGGATCGCGGCCGACTCGTGCGCAGGCACCGTAGGGCATCTTCCAAGCCCGAACCCGACAGCTAACTCGGTAGGCGGTCGAGTGGAAGAGGAGTTCCGCCGGAAGTGGCGTCAACTCGTACCGGGCGGTCGGCCCGCACCCTGATCGGTTCCGCAGTCGTTCTGAGCTCGGTCTTCGCCGCGCCGTTGGCAGCCCACGCGCTGCCGCATCCGGCGACTCCGGTGGTGGCCAAGCCGATGACCGCACAGCAGGTCACCGCGAAACTGCAGAGCCTGGCCAAGTCCAGCGAACAGCTGGCCGAGCAGATGAACCAGGCCAAGATCGACATCGCGACTGCGCGCAAGAAGGTGGTCGCGGCCACCCGTGCCGCCGAGCAGGCCCAGCAGCGGCTGCACACCGCGCAGCGGCAGCTGGCGATCTCGCTCGCGTCGCAGTACAAATCCGCCTCGTTCAGCCGGACCGTCGCGCTGCTGTCGAGCAACTCCAGCGAGAACTACCTGCAGACCGTTCAGTCACTGAACTTGCTGACCCAGCACCAGGGTGAGGTCGCGACCATCGCCGCGAACGCGACGAACGCCGCCGCCGCCGCCGCCTCCCAGGCGAAGGCAGCCGTCGCCGCGGCCACCCAGAAGCAGGCCGACCTGGCCAGGCGGCAGAGTGCGCTGAACGCCGAGGTCACCAAGTACAAGACCCTGCTCGCCACGCTGACCGCCGCCCAGCGGGCCGCCTACCTCAACCCGAGCCCACCCAGCCAGACCCAGGTCACGGTGGCGTTCGGCTCCGCCGCGGGCTCGTCCGCGGCGCAGACCGCGATCAACGCCGCCCGGGCCCAGCTCGGCAAGCCCTACGTCTACGGCGCCAGCGGGCCGGACTCCTTCGACTGCTCCGGTCTCACCATGTACGCGTGGGGCCAGGCCGGGGTCAGCCTGCCGCACAACGCCGCCTCCCAGCAGGGCATGGGCACCTCGGTATCGCGGGGCAACCTGGCGCCGGGTGACCTGGTGTTCTTCGGCTCGCCCGCTTACCACGTCGCCATCTACATCGGCAACGGCATGATCATCCAGGCCCCGACCAGCGGCGACGTCGTCAAGATCAGCTCGCTCGCCAGCATGCCGGACTACTCCGGAGCGACTCGGGTCGGGTGACCCGGCCGGCGCCGCGCGCCCTCGCGCTGGGTCTGGCGGTGCTCGTCGCCGCCACGGCCGGCTGGCTGGTCACCCGTCCGTCCGGTCCCCGGCACACGGCGGGGGCGGCCGAGAGCGCCCCGCCGACGTCCGGCGAGGTCGCCGACGCGATGCAGCTGCTGGACCGGCATGCCTCGGCGCTGCTCGGGCGTGACCGGGCCGGCTGGGCCGCCGGGATCGACTCCGCCGGTGCGGACGCCGGGTACGCCGGCGTCGAGCGGGCCACCTTCGACAACCTGGCCGGCGTCCCGCTGACGACCTGGAGCTACGTGCTGGTGGCGCCGGTCACCGACCCGGCGGTGCTGACCCCGGTGGCCGCCCGGCTCGGTGCCCGGGTGGCGGTGCTGCACGTGCAGTTGCGGTACGCGCTGGCCCGGGTCGACCCGCTGCCCACCGCCAAGGACGAGTGGCTGACCCTGGTCCGGCGCGCGACCGGCTGGCGGCTGGCCGGTGACGGCGATGCCCAGCAGGACGGCGGGGCCTCCTGGCGCGGGCCGTGGGCTTTCGGCCCGTTGGTGACCCGCAGCGGGCCACACACCCTGGTGCTGGCCCACCCGGCGCAGCAGGCCGAGCTGGCGACCTTCGCGGCGCTGGTCGAGCAGTCGATCCCGGTGGTGGCCGGGGTCTGGGGCACCGCCTGGAACGAGCAGGTGGCGGTGCTGCTGCCCTCCGACACCGCCGAGTTCCAGGCGGTCACCGGTGACCAGGCCGACAGCCACGACCTGGCGGCGCTGGCCATCGCGGACTCGGTCGCGCCGGCGCCGGACGCGGCCGGCCGGGATGCCGTGCTCGGGGCGCGGATCGTGCTCAACCCGATGAACCTGGGCCGGCTGGATGCCGCCGGTCGACGGCTGGTGGTGCAGCACGAGCTCACCCACCTGGCTACCCGGGCGGTCACCGACGACCAGATGCCGACCTGGCTGATCGAGGGTTTCGCCGACTACGTCGGCAACCTCGACTCCGGCCGGAGCGTGCCGGCAATCGCGCCGGAGCTGGCCGGCGAGGTGCGGGGCGGCCGGTTGCCCGCCGCGCTGCCGACCGCGGCCGACTTCGACGGCGGCGACGCCCGGCTGGCCCAGGTGTACGAGGAGTCGTGGCTGGCCTGCCGGCTGGTCGCCGAGCGGATCGGGCAGCATGGCCTGGTGGACTTCTACCGGACGGTCGCCGCGGACGCCCGCCAGGATCCGGGCACCGCGCTCGCGGACGGCCTGCGCGCCGACCTGCACCTGACCCCGGCCGCGTTCACCGCGGCCTGGCGCGGTTACCTCAGCCGCCAGCTCGCCGGGCCCGCGGGGTGACCGGCTACCGCAGGCTGCTGGTCGTTACCAACGACTTCCCGCCGCGGCAGGGCGGCATCCAGACCTTCCTGTGGGAGCTGGTGCGGCGGCTGCCGCCGGAGCAGGTGGCCGTCTACGCCTCGCGCTACCCCGGCGCGGCCGAGTTCGACCGCGACCTGCCCTTCCCGGTGCGGCGGCACCCGACCGGGCTGCTGGTGCCGACCCCGGCCGCCCGCCGCCGGGTGCTGCGGCTGCGCGCGGAGTTCGGCGCGACCTCGGTCTGGTTCGGTGCGGCGGCCCCGCTCGGGCTGCTGGCCGGCCCGTTGCGGCAGGCCGGAGCGCGGCGGCTGGTGGCGACCACGCACGGCCACGAGGTCGGCTGGGCGATGCTGCCCGGGGCCCGCCAGGCGCTGCGCCGGATCGCGGGGCAGGTCGACGTGCTGACCTACCTGGGGGAGTACACCCGGCACCGGCTGGCCGGGCTGGTGCCGGCCGGCACCGAACTGGCCCAGCTCACCCCGGGCGTCGACACCGACACCTTCCACCCCGGCATCTCCGGGGCCGAGGTGCGTGCCCGGCATGGCCTCACCGGGCGTCCGGTGATCGTCTGCGTCTCCCGGTTGGTGCCGCGCAAGGGGCAGGACGCGCTGATCCGGGCGCTGCCCGCGATCCGGGACCGGGTGCCCGGCGCGGCGTTGCTGCTGGTCGGCGGTGGCCGGTACGCCGGCCGGCTCACCGCGCTCGCCGACCGGGCGGGCGTCCGCGAGCACGTGGTGCTGACCGGATCGGTGCCGTTCGCGGAGCTGGCACGGCACTTCGCCGCCGGTGACGTCTTCGCCATGCCGTGCCGGACCCGGCGACTGGGGATGGACGTCGAGGGGCTGGGCATGGTCTTCCTGGAGGCGTCCGCGACCGGGTTGCCGGTGGTGGCCGGTGACAGCGGCGGCGCGCCCGACGCGGTGCGGCCCGGGGTCACCGGAGAACTGGTGGACGGCCGCGCGCAGCGCCAGATCGCCGACGCGGTGGCCGGCCTGCTCACCGACCGGGACCGGGCCGCCCGGCTGGGCAAGGCCGGCCGGGCGTGGGTCGAGCAGGACTGGCAGTGGGACGCGATCGCCGCCCGGCTGGCGGGGCTGCTCGAACTGGACTGACCTGCCCTACCGCCCGGCGTAGAGCGCGTCGATCTCCTGGGCGCACTCGGTCATCACGACGTTGCGCTTGAGCTTCAGGGAGGGCGTCAGCTGCCCGGTCGCCTCGGTCCAGTCCGAGGGCAGGATGGTGAACTTCTTGATCGCCTCGGCCTTGGAGACCGCCTTGTTGGCGTCGTCGATCGCGTGCTGCACCTCGGTGCGCAGCTCCTCGTCGTCCACCAGCTCGGCCATCGAGACGCCGGACTTGCCGGTCTTCTCGGCCCAGGCCGGCAGCGCGTCCGGGTCGATGGTGATCAGCGCGGCGATGAACGGCTGCTGGTCGCCGACCACCAGGCACTGGCTGACCAGCCAGTGCGCGCGCACCCGGTCCTCCAGCACCGCCGGCGCGACGTTCTTGCCGCCCGCCGTGACGATCAGCTCCTTCTTGCGGCCGGTGATCTTGAGGAAGCCGTCGTTGTCGATCTCGCCGATGTCACCGGTGTGGAACCAGCGCTTGTCGCCGACATGGTCGAGCGCGTCGGCGCTGGCCTGGTCGTTGCGCCAGTAGCCGTTGAAGACGATCGGGCCGGCCAGCAGCACCTCGCCGTCGTCGGCGATGGAGACGCTCATGCCGGGGATCGGCCGGCCGACGGTGCCGATCTTGATCCGGTTCTCCATGTTGAGGCAGGCGCCGGCGGTGGTCTCGGTGAGGCCGTACCCCTCGTAGATGGTGACCCCGATGCCCCGGAAGAAGTGGCCCAGCCGGGCGCCGAGCGGCGCGCCGCCGGAGATGGCCGCGGTGCACTGGCCGCCGAGCGCCGCGCGCAGCTTGGAGTAGACCAGCCGGTCGAAGAGCGCGTGCTGGGCCTTGAGCAGCACGCCCGGGCCGCGCGCGTCCAGGGCCTCGGAGTAGCGGATGGCCACCGCCTCGGCCCGGTCGAAGATCGGGCCCTTGCCGTCGGCGTGCGCCTTCTGCTTGGCGGTGTTGTAGACCTTCTCGAACACCCGCGGCACGCTCAGCACGAAGGTCGGCTGGAACTGCGCCAGGTCGGCGAGCAGGTTCTTGATGTCGGCGGTGTGCCCCAGCGTGCAGCCGGTGGCGATGGCGCCGAACTGGATCGCCCGGCCGAAGACGTGCGCGATCGGCAGGAAGAGCAGCGTCGACTGGCCCTCCCGGAACAGGTCCTCCAGGCCGGCGGCCACCTCGGAGACCTCGGACAGGAAGTTGCGGTGGGTCAGCTCGCAGCCCTTCGGGCGGCCGGTGGTGCCCGAGGTGTAGATCAGCGAGGCGAGGTCGTCGTGGTCGGTGGCGTCCATCCGGCCGGTGACGTCGCTGTCGGCCACGTCCTGCCCGGCCGCGGTCAGCTCGGCGACCGCGCCGTCCTCGATCTGCCATACGTGGCGCAGCTTCGGCGTCTGGTCGCGGACCTCGGCCACCAGCGCGCTGTGCTCGGCCGACTCGATGACCACGCCGACGGCCTCGGAGTCGCTGAGGATCCACTCGACCTGCTCGGCCGAGGACGTCTCGTAGATCGGCACGACCACCGCGCCGACGGCGAGGATGGCGAAGTCGAACAGGGTCCACTCGTACCGGGTCTTCGACATCAGCGCGACCCGGTCACCGACCTCGACCCCGCTCGCGATCAGCCCCCTGGCGACCGCCCGCACCTGGTCGGCGAACCGCGCGGCCGTGACGTCGTCCCAGCCGGCCCCCGCGCGCACCTTGAGCGCGACGTTGTCCGGCGCGCTGGCGGCGTTGTCGAAGACGTACCGGGCGGCGCTGTTCTGCTTCGGGATCCCGTTGCTCGGGATGGTCAACTCACGCACCGCTCTCACGCCCTTCGCTTGTCGGTGCCCGGCGAACACCGCGCAGCCTTCTGTCATATTGCCGTAATGCAGCCGAGGATCCACCTGATCGATGAAACCTGGATCGACGCGCCGCCCGACGCAGTGGCAAACGAGGTCGCCGAGCCCGGGATGTGGCGAGTGTGGTGGCCCACTCTGGCCTTGACGGTAACGCGTGATCGCGGTGTGAAGGGGTTGCAGTGGGTGGCGACCGGGCACGCGCCGCCGCGCCGGCTCCGGCCGGCCCGGCCGCTGACCGGCACGGTGGAGCTCTGGCTGGAGCCGATGCGCGGCGGCGTCCTGCTGCACCACTACCTGCGGCTGGATCCGGCCACCGGCACCCTGCCCCGGCGGGCCGCCGAGCGGGCCACCCACGACTTCGCCCGGCACGCCAAGCGGCAGTTCTGGCGCGTGAAGGACCGGTTGGAGGCGGGACGGTAGCCTGACGCGCATGGCCGACGAGTCCACCCAGTCCATCAGCATCAACGCCGATCCGGCCGACGTGATGGCGGTGATCGCCGACTTCGCCGCCTACCCCGAGTGGGCCGCGTCGGTGAAGTCCTGCCAGGTGACGGTGCCCGGCGATGGCGGCCGGGCCAAGCAGGTCGCGTTCAAGATCGACGCCGGCGGCATCAAGGACGAGTACGAGCTGGCCTACGACTGGGACGGCGACACCAGGGTCAGCTGGAACCTGGTGAAGGGCCAGATGCAGAAGGCGCAGCGTGGCTCGTACACGCTGGCCGCCGGCCAGGCCGGCACCGAGGTGACCTACAACCTCTCGGTGGACCTGGCCATCCCGATGCTCGGCATGCTCAAGCGCAAGGCCGAGAAGATGATCATGGACACTGCGCTCAAGGAGCTGAAGAAGCGGGTCGAGAGCGCCCGGTGACCGCAGCGCCGTGCGGATAATTCTCGTCACCGGCAAGGGCGGCGTCGGCAAGACCACCACCTCGGCCGCCACCGCGGTCCGGCTGGCCGAGCGCGGCGTCAAGACGCTGCTGCTCTCCACCGACTCCGCCCACTCGCTGGCCGACGCGCTCGGCCAGCCGCTCGGCGGCGAGCCGGTGAGCGTGCTGCCCGGGCTGGACGCGGTGCAGCTGGACGGCCAGCGCCGGTTCGAGGCAGCCTGGACCGAGATCGAGGGCTACCTGCGCCGGCTGTTCAGCCAGGGTGGGGTCGACCCGATCGCCGCGGACGAGCTGACCGTGCTGCCCGGCATCGAGGAGGTGCTGTCGCTGCTGGCCGTCCGCGAGCTGGCCGCGGCCGGCCGCTGGGACGCGCTGGTGGTGGACTGCGCGCCGACCGCGGAGACGTTGCGGCTGCTGGCGCTGCCCGAGGCGCTCGGCTGGTATCTGAACCGGGCGTTCCCGGTGCACCGACTGCTGGCCCGGGGCATGCGGCCGGTGAGCGCGCTGCTCGGCCGGGCCGGCAGCGTCCCGCCCGATGCCGTCTTCGACGCGGTGCTGCGGCTGGCCGGCGAGCTGGCCGAGATCCGGTCGCTGCTGGCCGACCCGGTGACGACCTCGGTCCGGCTGGTGCTCACCCCGGAGGCGGTGGTCACCGCCGAGGCCCGGCGGACCTTCACCGCGCTGGCCCTCTACGGCTACCGGGTGGACGAGGTGGTCGCCAACCGGGTGTTCCCGGCCGGCGCCGACTCGGACTGGCAGCGGGGTTGGGTGCGCGCGCAGGCCGAGCAGCTGGCCGCGCTGGCAGAGTCCTTCGCGGGGTTGCCGGTGCGCACGCTGGGCTACCGGCCCGACGAGCCGATCGGTGCGCCGGCGCTGCGGGCGGTGGCCGACGAGCTGTACGGCCCGCTGCCGGGCGAGGACCCGGCCCCGCCCGGGGTGGCCGGCCAGCCGCTGGCCGCCCGGTCGGTGCCCGGGCCGGAGCCCCGGTTCGAGCTGGAGCTGGCATTGCCGCTGGCCGACCGGTCCGCGGTGTCGGCAAGCCGAGCCGGTGACGAGCTGATCGTGACGGTGGCCGGCCACCGGCGGATCCTGGCGCTGCCGAGCGTGCTGCGCCGCTGCCGGGTGACCGGCGGCACGGTGGCCGGCGGCCGGCTGCTGCTGTCGTTCGAGCCGGAACCGGCGCTGTGGCCGGCCTGACCCGGCACCCGGCGAGCGAGAGGGCGGCCCGATGACCGAACCCGGCCCGCTGGCGGAGGAGGCAGCGCGGCTGCTCGGCGCCGCCCAGGACTGGCTGCACCGGACCGTGACCGACCCGGCCACCGCCCGGATCGCGACCGGCGATCCGGAGTGCTGCTGGTGCCCGCTGTGCCAGCTGATCGCGGCGGTGCGCGATGCCCATCCCGACCTGGCGCACCAGCTCACCGAGGCGCTGGCGCCGGTGCTCGGTGCCCTGCCGCCGGTGCTGGAGAGCCTGGCCCCGGCCGTCGCCGAGCTGCGGTCCGCGCTCGCCGGGCTGGCGCGTGCGGCCACCGGGGAACCGGCCGCCGGAGGGCGAGCCGCCGGGGAGCCGGCCGCCCCCGCGACGGCCCGGCCGGACGGCCCCGCGCCGCGCACCGTGCACCGGATCGATCTGAGCGGCGAGGCCGCCGGGACGGAGGCCTGAGGTGCCGCTGGCGATCGGGGTGGACATCGGCGGCACCAAGGTCGCCGGCGGGGTGGTCGACGACGCCGGCCGGGTGATCGACCGGACCCGCCGCTCCACGCCGGGCACCGACGTCGCCGCCACCGAGGCCACCATCGCCGAGGTGGTCGCCGAGCTCGCCGGCCGGCACGAGATCTCGGCGGTCGGCATCGGCGCGGCCGGCTGGATCGCCAACGACCGGGCGACGGTGCTCTTCTCCCCGCACCTGGCCTGGCGCAACGAGCCGCTGCGCGACGCGCTGGTCGCGGCGACCGGCATGCCGGTGGTGGTGGAGAACGACGCCAACGCCGCCGCCTGGGCCGAATACCGGTTCGGCGCCGCCCGGGGCGCCCGGGTGGCGGTGATGGTCACGCTGGGCACCGGCATCGGCGGTGGCCTGGTGGTCAGCGGCATGCTCTACCGTGGCGCGCACGGCGTGGGCTGCGAGTACGGCCACCTGAGCATCGTCCCGGACGGCCGCAGGTGCGCCTGCGGCAACCGCGGCTGCTGGGAGATGTATGCCTCGGGCACCGCGCTCGCCGTCGATGCCCGGGAGCTGGCGGCGGTGGCGCCGGTGGCCGCGCACCGGCTGATGGAGCTGGCCGCCGGCGACCCGGCCAACCTAACCGGGCCGCTGGTCACCCAGGCCGCGCGGGAGGGCGACCCGGCCGCGCTGGAGATCTACACAGCGATGGGGCGCTGGCTGGGGCGGGGGCTGGCGAACCTGGCCGCGGTGATCGACCCGACCGTGTTCGTGATCGGCGGCGGGGTGTCCGAGGCCGGCGAGCTGCTGCTCGGCCCGGCCCAGCAGATGCTCGCCGAGACGCTCACCGGCCGGGGCTTCCGGCCGGTGCCCGAGGTGCGGCTGGCCGAACTCGGCCCGGACGCCGGCCTGGTCGGGTCGGCCGACCTGGCCCGGCGGCGGAGCTAGCGGGAACGGGAGGCCGGACATGCCGACGCTGACAGTGCTGTCGTACAACGTGCGCTCGCTGCGCGACGACCGGGACGCGGTCGCCCGGGTGATCCGGGACGCCCGGCCGGACGTGGCGATCGTGCAGGAGGCGCCGCGGTTCCTGCGCTGGCGCTCGACCTGCGCCGCGCTCGCCCGCCGGTCCGGCCTGCTCTGGGAGGCCGGTGGCCGGGTGGCCGGCGCGAACCTGATCCTGACCACGCTGGCGGTGCGCAGCCTCGCCCGTTACGAGGTGCCGTTCGCCGACCGGCCCCGGCTGCACCATCGCGGCGCGGCGGTGGCGGTGCTGGAGCTGGCCGGGTGCCGGTTCGCGGTCGCCGGGACGCACCTGGACCTGATCGAGGCACCGCGGCTGGCACACCTGGACGAGCTGGCGGCATTCGCCGAGTCCCGGCTGGGCGGGGTGCCGCTGGTCGTCGGCGGCGACCTGAACGCCGCCCCCGGCTCGGCGACCTGGCAGCGCTGCGCGCGGTTCGGCCCCGACGCCTTCGCCGCGGCCGGCGCCGGGGACGGCTTCACCTACTCGGCCGCCCGCCCGGTGCGCCGGATCGACGCGGTGTTCGCCGACGCCCGACTGCGGCCGGTGCACGCCGAGGTCCTCGACTCACCGGACGTCCGGGCCGGTTCCGACCACCGGCCGCTGCTGGTCCGCTTCGAGCTCTGACCCCGCCGCGTCCGGTCAGGCCAGGCCCAGCCGGTCCAGCTCCCAGGCCAGGTAGAACGCGGTCTCCCGCCAGGCGTCGTACCGGCCGGAGCGCCCGGCGTGGCCGGCCTCCATCTCGGTGCGCAGCAGGATCGGCCGGTCGCCGGTCACGGTAGCGCGCAGCTTGGCGACCCACTTGGCCGGCTCCACGTAGAGCACCCGGGTGTCGTTCAGGCTGGTGATGGCCAGGATCGCCGGGTAGTCGGCGGCCGCGACGTTCTCGTACGGGGTGTAGGACTTCATGTACGCGTACACCTCCGGGTCGGCCAGCGGGTTGCCCCACTCCTCCCACTCGGTGACGGTGAGCGGCAGCGACGGGTCGAGGATCGAGGTCAGCGCGTCGACGAAGGGCACGTGTGCCACGATCGCGCCGAACGCCTGCGGGGCCAGGTTGGCCACCGCGCCCATCAGCAGGCCGCCCGCGCTGCCGCCCTGGGCGACGATCCGCTCCGGGGTGGTCCAGCCGGTGGCGACCAGGTGCTCGGCCGCGGCCACGAAGTCGGTGAAGGTGTTGCGCTTGGCCAGCATCTTGCCGTCGTCGTACCAGCGCCGGCCCAGCTCGCCGCCGCCGCGGATGTGCGCGATCGCGTAGACCACGCCGCGGTCGAGCAGCGACAGCCGCGGGATGGAGAAGGTGGGGTCCAGCGAGTGCTCGTACGAGCCGTAGCCGTAGAGCACCACCGGCGCGTTGCCGTCCTGGGCGACGTCGGCCCGGCCGACCAGCGACAGCGGCACCCGGGTGCCGTCCGGCGCGACCGCCCAGTCCCGCCACTGCCGGTAGGCGCCTAGGTCGACCCCGCCCAGCACCGGCGACTGCTTGCGCAGCAGCAGCTCCTTGCCGGCCACGTCGTAGTCGTAGATGGTGTCCGGGGTGACCAGCGAGCCGAAGGTGAACCGGTAGGTGCGCGCGGTCCACTCGGGGTTGGCGCCCGGCACCGCCCGGTAGATCGGCTCGCCGAACTCGATCGGCTCGGGGGCGCCGAAGCCGTCGCCGGTGCGCAGCAGCACCGACAGGTTGGCCAGGCCGTCGCGCCGCTCGTGCAGCACGGCGTGCTCGGCGAAGGCGTCGACGCTCAGCAGCCGGCGCTCGTCGGAACCGGCCAGCACGCCCTGCCAGTGCTCGGGCCCGGTCCGGTCGAGCCCGGCGCTGCTCAGCTCGAAGTTCGGGTGGTGGGCGTTGTGCAGGATCAGCAGCCGGTCGCCGGCGTGCTCGACGCTGTACTCGACGCCCTCCCGGCGCGGCGCCACCACCACCGGGGCGGACTCGGGGGAGTGCGCGTCGACCAGCCAGACCTCGGAGGTGAGCTTGCTGCCGATCGTGATCTGCACGGCCCGCTCGTTGCGGCTCAGCTCGACGCCCAGCCAGAACCGGTCGTCTTGCTCGGTGTGCACCAGCACGTCGTCGGCCGCCGGGGTGCCGACCGCGTGCCGCCAGACCCGGTACGGCCGCCAGCTCTCGTCCACCGTCACGTAGAAGACGAACCGGCAGTCGGCCGACCACGCGGTGCCGTAGTGGGTGTCGGCGATCTCGTCGGCGAGGTCCTCGCCGGTGCGCAGGTCCTTCAGGTGCAGGGTGAACCGCTCGTCGCCGGTCAGGTCGATCGAGTACGCGAGCAGGTTGCCGTCGGGGGAGACGTCGTAGGCGCCCATGCTGAAGAACTCCGACCCGGCCGCCACCGCGTTGCCGTCCAGCAGCACCTGCTCCTCGGCCAGGCCGGCGCCGGACTCCAGGTCGGGCGGGGTGTCGCCGGTGGCCGGCACCCGGCAGTACACCCGGTACTGCTGGCCCTCGACCGTGCGGACGTAGTACCAGAAGGCGCCGTGCCGTACCGGGACGGTCAGGTCGGTCTGCTTGGTCCGCTCGACGATCTCGCCGAAGATCCGCTCCTGCAGCGGCGCCAGGCCGGCGGTGCTGGCCTCGGTGTAGGCGTTCTCCGCCTCCAGGTAGCCGATCACCTCGGGGTCGGACTTGTCCCGCAACCACTCGTAGTCGTCGACGAAGACGTCACCGTGGAAGGTGCGCTGGACGGGCTTGCGGGCGGCGGTGGGCGGCGTTGCGCTCTCGATGCGTGACACGCAGTGAGGCTACCGCCCGTCCGCTATGTGCGACTTCTCAGGATCGTGGCCCCGGCGGGCACCGGATGCTCGGCGAAGAACCGGTCCTCGGCGTCCAGCCAGGCCCGCCATTCCGGCTGCGGCGGGCCGTCCCGCTCGGCCCAGCGGCGTTCCCGTTCGGCCCGGCCGACGGCCAGGTGGGCCGCCGCCGACCAGTACGGCGCGCAGCCCCAGATCGCCGACACGCCCTCGACCACGAGGTGCCGCGGCGGCGCGACCGCCACCCGGTCACCGAACCGGCCGGCGGCCCAGTCGTAGCGCAGGTAGCTGCCGGCCCGGCCGTCCGCCAGCGGTGCCAGCAGCTCGGCGTGCAGCCGGTCGCGGTAGCCGAACTGGCCCGCCCAGCCGTCGAGCAGGTCGTCCAGGTGCACCACCGCGCAGTCCGGCAGCGCCGCGGCGAGCCGGCCGGCCAGCGTGGTCTTGCCGGACGCGGCGCCGCCGTCGACGGCGATCACCCGGACCGCGCCGCACCGGGGCGCGGTGCCCTCGACGGCCCGCAGCAGCTCCTCCATGACGCCGCCCACCGTACGGCGGTCAGGCTCCGACCGGCCGGGCCGCCTGTGCCGCGCGCAGCCAGTGCTCCAGCGGCAGCGAGCCGCGCCGGGCGGTGCTGACGCCGGCGTCGAGCAGGATCGGGTACGGCGTGCCGGCCAGCTCCCGGACCTGGGGGCGGGCCAGGAAGGCCTCGCGCTCGTCGGCGCCGAACTCGGCCGGGTCCTGGCCGGTCAGCCGGCACCAGAGGGTGAAGACGGTTTCCTGGGCAGAGATCATCGGGCTGCACCTCCTGCCTCCACCATCGGCGGCACAGGTGGCAGCCGGCCCACCACGACGTGAAGGTCGGGCGAACGGCTGGCGTCAGACGACCGCGCCGTCGTCGTCGGAGTCGTCGCGCGGCTCCGGCCGCAGCCGCAGGGCGAGCAGCGCCGCGCCGGAGAGCACCAGCACCGCGCCGAGCGGCAGCGGCAGGTCGGCGGGCAGCCCGAGGGGGTAGCCGAAGGCGATCACCGCGATGCCGAACAGGGTGACCAGCACCGCGATCACGGTGCCGAGCGCCGGCCGGGGCACCGGGGGCGGCGCGGGCGGCACGAAGTGCTCCACCTCGTCGAGCGTGGTGGCGTCCTCGTCGGCTGCCGGGGTGGTGCGGGCCGTCCAGTCCAGCAGCGGCCGGCCGAGGTCGGGCATGCCGGCCACGATCGCGGCGAACTCGGAGTCGGTGTCGATGCCGGCCAGCGGGTCCGGCCGCGGCGCCGGCTCCCGGTGGCGGCTGGCCGACACCTCGATGCCCAGCTCGGCGGCCAGCTCGGCCAGCACCTGGCGGGCGGGCGCGGTCTGGTCGGCGGCGACGAACAGCCGGTCCGCGGTCACCGGCGCGTTCGTCGGCTCGACGTAGGCCGGGATGTCGCGCAGGCCGAGCACGTCGAGCAGGTGGTCGGACAGCCTCGGGTCGATGTCGGCCACCGGCGCGTAGGTGTCGGAGTCCAGGCCGTTGTCCCGCCGGCCGCGGTGCGAGGCGGGGCTGGTCATGAGGCGGCCATCGCGGACCGCTCGGCGATGAAGCGCAGGCTGTCGGTGAAGATCAGCTCGGCGTCGTTGTCCAGGGTGGCCACGTGATAGCTGTTCGGCAGCGGCACCTCGGCGATCGTGGTGGACGTCGCCCCGGCGTGCAGCAGCCGGCCGGAGGCGTCGTCCACCACGTGGTCCTCGGCGGAGCGGTAGTGCACGATCGGCACGGTGATCTTGGCCAGGTCGGCCGTGACGACCTGCCACATCCGCATCATCGAGACCAGCGCCTTCAGCGGCGTCCGGTCGTAGCAGTGCTCGTCCATGCCGGGCTTCTTGATGTCGTTGCCCAGCCCGGGACGGGACGGGACGACCGGGGCCAGGTACCTGGCCAGCCAGGCGTCCTTGCGCAGCGTGCCGAGCGCCGGGTTGACCAGCAGCAGGCCGGCCAGCTTGCTGTCCGGGCCGGCATCCTCGGCCAGCTTCAGCGCCTGGGTGCCGCCCATCGACAGCCCGCAGGCGAAGATCACCTCGCAGCGCCGGTCGAGTTCGGCGTAGGCCCGGCGGATCTCGGCGTACCAGTCCTGCCAGGTGGTGGCGTTGAGGTCCTGCCAGCGGGTGCCGTGGCCGGGCAGCAGCGGCAGCCGCACGGTGTAGCCGGCCGCGGCCAGCCGGTCGGCCCACGGCCGCATGCTGACCGGGCTGCCGGTGAAGCCGTGGCTGACGAGCACCCCGACCCGGGCGTTCTCGCCCCGGCCGTCGGCAGCGAACGGCTCGGCGCCGGCCACCTGAGCGGACACACCTTCCCCCTCTGCCCTCGGTCGGTCCATCATGCCGTCTCGGGTGCGGTCCTGGCTACGGGCGGGCCGGGGCTGTAACCGGTTTCGCGCCGCCCCGGCCGCGCGAATTGTCGCCGTCCGGCCGCCGCGACTATCGTTCTGGTACAACCCACGTCGCTCAGGAGGCCGCTGCCTTGCTGTACTGGTTCCTGAAGTTCGTCGGGCTCGGCCCGTGGTTGAAGGCCGTCTGGCGGCCGTACGCCGAGGGCCTGGAGAACATCCCCGAGCACGGCGGGGCGATCCTGGCCAGCAACCACCTGTCGTTCTGCGACTCTTTCTTCATGCCGCTGCTGGTGCGCCGCCGGGTGACCTTCCTGGCCAAGGCCGAGTACTTCACCACCGGCGGGGTCAAGGGCTGGTTCTCCCGGATGTTCTTCTCCGGCATCGGCCAGGTGCCGATCGACCGGGACGACGCCGACGCCGCCCGCGGGGCGCTGACCGCCGGCGTCCGGATCCTCAGGCGCGGCGACCTGCTCGGCATCTATCCCGAGGGCACCCGCTCGCCCGACGGCCGGCTCTACAAGGGCAAGACCGGCGTGGCGCGGATGGCCCTGGAGGCCGGCGTCCCGGTGATCCCGGTGGCGATGATCGACACGGAGAAGACGATGCCGACCGGCCGCACCCTGCCGCACCTGCGGCCGCGGCCCGGCGTCCGGTTCGGCAAGCCGCTGGACTTCTCCCGGTACGAGGGCCTGTCCGGCGACCGGTTCGTGGAACGGTCGATGACCGACGAGATCATGTACGAGCTGATGCAGCTCTCCGGCCAGGAGTACGTCGACACCTACGCGGCCAAGGTGAAGAAGCAGACCGGGGCCGACCTCGGCTTCGGCGCGCGGCGCGGGCTCGGGCACGCCGACGCGGTCGGCAGCACCCACGACGACCGGGTGCCGGTCGAGCGCGCGAGCTGAGCCGGTGCGCTTCTTCTACGACTGCGAGTTCATCGAGGACGGCACCACCATCTCGCTCGTCTCGATCGGCGTGGTGGCCGAGGACGGCCGGGAGTTCTACGCCGTCTCCACCGAGTTCGACCCGTCCCGGGCGATCGACTGGGTGCGCCGCAACGTGCTCAACCAGCTGCCCTCGCCGTCGTCGCCGGCCTGGCGGCCGCGGTCCCGGATCCGCGACGACCTGCTGGCCTTTTTGCTCGAGCCGGGCGAGCCGATCGAACTGTGGGCCTGGATGGCCAGCTACGACCACGTGGCGCTGGCCCAGCTGTGGGGTGACATGCGCGCCCTGCCCCGGCAGATCCCGCGGTTCACCCACGAGCTGCGCCAGCTGTGGGAGCACGCCGGCAGCCCGCCGCTGCCGGCCGCCGGCCCGGACGCGCACGACGCGCTGGCCGACGCCCGGCACAACCTGGCCCGGTGGAAGGTCATCGACGGCCTGCTGGCTGCCCGCTGACGATCACCACCTCGCTATGCTGCCCACTCGACAGCGCCGTCGCGAAGCTCCACTGAAGCCAACTGGTTCGACTGCGAAGGGACTGCTCAGATGCGTATCGGTGTGCTCACCGGGGGAGGCGACTGCCCGGGGCTGAACGCGGTCATCCGCGCCGTCGTCCGCAAGGGTGTCGGTGTGTACGGCCACGAGTTCGTAGGCTTCCGGGACGGCTGGCGCGGCCCGCTGGAGGGCCTGACGCAGCCGCTGGGCATCCCCGAGGTGCGGGGCATCCTGCCGCGCGGCGGCACCGTCCTCGGCTCCTCGCGCACCAACCCGTTCACGATCGACGGCGGGGTCGACCGGATCCAGCAGAACCTGCACGAGACCGGGGTCGACGCGCTGATCGCGATCGGCGGCGAGGACACCCTCGGCGTGGCGACCAGGCTGCACGAGCTGGGCGTGAACGTGGTCGGCGTGCCGAAGACCATCGACAACGACCTGAACGCCACCGACTACACCTTCGGCTTCGACACCGCCGTGAACATCGCGATGGAGGCGATCGACCGGCTGCACACCACCGCCGAATCGCACCACCGGGCGCTGATCGTCGAGGTGATGGGCCGGCACGCCGGCTGGATCGCGCTGCACGCCGGGCTGGCCGGTGGCGCCAACGTCATCCTCATCCCGGAGCAGCCGTTCTCGCTGGAACGGGTTTGTGCCTACGTGGAAAGCCGATTCCAGTCGCACTACGCTCCGATCATCGTGGTCGCCGAAGGTGCCACGCCCGACGGGGGCGAGAATGCCACGGTCGACAAGGGGCTTGACGCGTTCGGGCACGTCCGGCTGGGTGGCATCGGCGAGTGGCTCGCCGGCGAGATCGAGAAGCGCACCGGCAAGGAGGCCCGCACCACGGTGCTCGGCCACATCCAGCGCGGTGGCACGCCGACCGCGTTCGACCGGGTGCTGGCCACCCGGTTCGGTCTGCAGGCCATCGACGCGGTGCACGACGGCGACTGGGGCAAGATGGTCGCGCTGCGCGGCACCGGCATCGTCCGGGTGCCGCTGGCCGACGCCACCACCACGCTGAAGACGGTGCCGGAGGAGTTCTACGCCGAGGCCGAGGTGTTCTTCGGCTGAGGCCGGTTCTGTCGCTTATCGAGCGGTGTCGTCCGAATTCGCCGGAGTGGCCTCCCCGCTGCGGCACACCACCTAGGCTGGACCAGTGAACGTGCGCATCGACCCCACCCCCGCCGCCCCGGCTCCGGAGCTGGACCGCTGGCGGGAGCTGCCCGCCGCCCAGCAGCCGGACTGGCCCGACCCGGCGGTGCTGCGCGCGGTGGCCGAGCAGCTGAGCCAGCGCCCGCCGCTGGTGGTGGCCAGCGAGGTCGACGCGCTGACCGCCCGGCTGGCCCAGGTCGCCCGCGGCGAGGCGTTCCTGCTGCAGGGTGGCGACTGCGCCGAGACGTTCGCGACCTCCTCGCAGGCCGACGTGGCGGGCAAGGTGCGGACGCTGCTGCAGATGGCGGTGGTGCTCACCTACGGCGCGGCGGTGCCGGTGGTCAAGCTGGGCCGGATGGCGGGCCAGTACGCCAAGCCGCGCTCCACCGCGCTCGACGCGCTCGGGCTGCCGACCTACCGCGGCGACATGGTCAACGCGCTGGTCGCCGACGCCGAGGCCCGCCAGCCGGATCCGCAGCGGCTGCTGCGCGCGTACTCCACGGCGGCCAGCACGCTCAACCTGATGCGGGCCTATGCCGGGGGCGGCCTGGCCTCGCTGGAGCGGGTGCACTCCTGGAACACCGAGTTCGCCCGCAGCACCGAGACCGGCAGCCGGTACGAGCGGCTGGCCGCGGAGATCGACCGGGCGGTGCAGTTCATGCGGGCCTGCGGGGTGCACGACTCGGCGCTGGACGTGGTGGAGCTCTACGCCAGCCACGAGGCGCTGATCCTGGAGTACGAGCGGGCGCTGACCCGCACCGAGCACGGCAGGGCCTACGACCTGTCCGGGCACTTCGTCTGGGTGGGGGAGCGCACCCGGCAGATGGACGGCGCGCACCTGGACTTCGTCTCCCGGATCGCCAACCCGATCGGGGTCAAGCTCGGCCCGACCACGTCGCCGCAGTTCGCCGCCGACCTGGTCGAGCGGCTGGATCCGGACGGGGTGCCGGGCCGGCTTACCCTGATCAGCCGGATGGGCAACGGGCAGGTCCGCGATGTGCTGCCGGCCCTGGTGGAGAAGGTGCGCGCGACCGGGCACCTGGTGGTCTGGCAGTGCGACCCGATGCACGGCAACACCGAGGAGACCGCGACCGGGGTGAAGACCCGGCACCTGGACCGGATCCTCGACGAGGTCGACGGGTTCTTCGACGTGCACGCCGAGCTGGGCACCCATCCGGGCGGCCTGCACGTCGAGCTGACCGGTGACGACGTGACCGAATGCATCGGCGGCACCGCGGAGCTGACCCCGGCCGACCTGAGCCGGCGGTACGAGACGGCTTGCGACCCGCGGCTGAACATCGAGCAGTCGCTGGAGCTCGCGTTCCGGGTGGCTGAGCGGCTGGTGGCCGACCGGCAGCGGCGCGGGCGGCTGGGCCGGTGAGCGCGGTCGTCGACCTGCGCAGCGACACCGTCACCCGGCCGTCGGCGGCGATGCGGCAGGCGATGGTCGAGGCCGAGGTCGGCGACGACGTCTACGCCGAGGACCCGACCGTCAACGAGCTGGAGCGGGTCGTTGCCGGGCTGTTGGGCTTCGAGGCGGGACTTTTCGCGCCGACCGGCAGCCTGGCCAACCAGCTCGGCCTGCGGTTGCTGGTGAAACCGGGCGAGGAGCTGGTCGCCGATCACGAGGCGCACGTGGTGCGGGCCGAGCTGGGTGCGGCGGCGGTGTTCTCCGGCATCACTACCCGCACCTGGCAGTCCGCCCGGGGCGTGGTTGAGCTGGACGCGGTGGCGCGCTCGATCACCCCGAACGCCGGCCCGTACATGGTCTCGACGACGGCGATCGCCATCGAGAACACCCACAACTTCGGCGGCGGCAGCGTGCAGCCGCAGCCGGTGGTGCGCCAGGTGCAGGAACTGGCCCGGCAGCACGGGCTGCACCTCCACCTCGACGGGGCCCGGCTGTGGAACGCCCACGTCGCCTCCGGGGTGTCGCTGGCCGAGCTGTGCGACGGCTTCGACACGGCGTCGGTGTGCCTGTCGAAGGGCCTGGGCGCCCCGGTCGGCTCGGTGCTGGTCAGCTCGGCGGAGCGGATCGCCGAGGCGCGGGTCTGGCGCAAGCGGTACGGCGGCGGCCTGCGGCAGGCCGGCATCCTGGCCGCGGCCGGGCTTTTCGCCTTGCAGAACAACGTCAAACGGCTTGCCGACGACCACGACCGGGCGCGCCGGCTGGCTGCGGCGCTGGGCGTGGATCCGGCACTGTGTGAGACCAACATCGTCGTGGTGCCGGCCCCGGACGCGGCGGCCGCGGTGGCCGGTGCGGCCGCGCGGGGCGTGCTGGTGTCGGCGTTGACGCCCACCTCGCTGCGCCTGGTCACCCACCTGGATGTGGACGACGACGGCATCGAACGGACCATCGAGGTGCTGACGCCGCTGGCGCGGCCGGCCTAGCGTTCCCGGGTGAGGCGCCAGCCGGACCGGGTCAGCAGCGTCACGGCCAGGTAGCCGAGCACCGCGCCGGCCAGGACCAGGACCGGCAGCGACGGCCACCAGGACGGGTGCACCCCCGCCGGCCAGGTCGAGCTGCTCGCGGTGTCGCTTCCGTCGCTCTGGTAGGTGCCGACGTAGTACGTGCTCGGCAACGTCCAGGAAAGCAGGTGCACGAGCACGCCGACCACCGTGCCGAGCGCGGCGCCGACGGCTGCTCCGGCAAGCCGGCCCCGGGTGAGCGCGGCCGAGATTTCCCTCACCAGAAGGGTGTTTCGGCGTCGTGCCGGTAGCCGGCGGCATGCTCGTGCAGCTCGGGACGTCCCAGCTCCACCGCCATTCGGTCGCTGAACGCGGCCAGCTCAACCAGCCGCTCGCGCACCACCGCCAGCAGCTCGTCCGGCTCGGCGGAACTTCCGTACGTCGCCAGCAGCAGGTCGAGCCGCTGGCGGCGCTCGCCGTCGAGGAAGGCGTCCGCCCGGTCGTGGTCCGACAGCGGCACGATGCGGTAGGCCAGGTAGGCCAGGTCCCACAGCCGCGGCCCGGGGGAGGCATAGTCCCAGTCGATGGCGCCGACCACGTCCCCCCGCTCGAAGACCAGGTTGTACGGTGCGAAGTCGTTGTGGCAGATCACCTCGGCCGGCTCGCGCACCGGCGAACGCCACGGTCCGGGCAGGTCGAGCCCGGCGGTCGCGTCGTGCACCGCGCGCAGCAGCCGGGCGGCCGAGACCAGCGCGGCCTCGTCCCAGACCCAGGTGGGCATCGGGTACGCCGGCACCACGCCCTCGACGTAGCCGACCAGCTCCGTGCCGTCCGCTTCGATGGACAGTGGCGCCGGGACGCCGGGCACGCCCGCCGCGGCCAGGCACGACAGCAGCCGATGGATGGCCGGTGTCCAGTCCCCGGCCGGGCGACGAACCGCGTCGTCGACGCGCCACACCTCGCCCATGTTGCCGCCGTCCAGCCGTTGGGGTTCCGCCATTCCTGGCAGCCTAGTGAACAGCCAGGTCACAGGTCGGTAACCGGACGTTCCGTTTACCTGAGGTGCGCGCCGGTGGCCGCAAGGAGGTCGCGGTGCGTCAGAAGTTCACCGGAGAAGTCGACACCGTTCGGAACTGCCCGGAATGCAGCAGCCGGACGGTCTGGGTCGGGACCGTGTGGCCCTGGTGCCCGGACTGCGGCGCAGCCGCAGCCGGCGGGTCTCACGGTCGCCCGCTGCGTGCTGCTCGTGGTCTCGGTGACGCTGCTGCTCGCGATCCTGGGTTCGTTCGTGGCCGGCTGCGCGCTGCTGGCGATGCATCGCGGCCCCTGGCGGATCGTGCTCGGCACAGTCCTGGTCGCGCTGGCGGTCGCCCTGCACCCGCCGCTGGGCCTGCCACCGCGCAAGCGGCACCGCATCGACCGCGAGCAGGCGCCAACGCTGCTCGCCCTGATCGAGCGGGTCGCGCAGAAGGTCGGCGCGCCGGTGCCGGACTTCGTGGTGCTCGACAACGAGTTCGACGCCTCGGTCGCCCAGACCGGGGTGCGGCAACGCACCACGCTGGGATCGGCCTGCCGCTCTGGCTGGCCAGCCGGACGTTCCGGGTGGCGCACCTGGCCCTGCTGAGCCTCGCGCGCGATCACCAGCGCGCCGAGTACCTCGCCGACGAGCTGTCGGCCGAGACCGCCGGCACCGAGGCCGCGGTGTCACTGTTCGATGCGATGCTGCTCGCCCCGGTGTATCTCCGGGTGATCACCCACTCGGCGGAGACGGCCGCGCCCGACCGGTGGCCGGCGCTGGTGGCCGAGACGGTCACCAGTCGCGCGGCTGAGCTGCTGCCGCGCCGCCAGCTGTCGCGCCGGCGCACCAGCATGTGGGACTCGCACCCGCAGGGCGGCCTGCGCGCCCGGGTGCTCGAACTGCGCCCGCGGCGCGAGGCAGCCCTGGTCCTCGGTGAGAACGCCTCCACGCAGATCGACCGGGAGCTGGCCGGGCACTACCGAAGGCTGCACGGCCACGTGCTGGGCACCCGGGACTTCCGGCCGCTGGCTCAGGCCACCTAGAGCCTGCCGAGGAACGGCGCGAGGATCCCGACCAGCCGCTGCTGCAGCTCGGCGGCGGTGACCTCGGGCCGGTCCACCCACCAGCGCAGCAGCGACTCACCGGCACCGATCAGGGCATGCGCGGCAAGTTCGACGTCCAGCGGATCGTCGAGCACCCCGCTCATGGCCCGCGCCACCACCGCGTAGATCCGGTCCCGGTAGCCGATGGTCGCCTCGGCCACCGCGGTGTCGGCCGGCATCGTCTCGGCGTAGATCACGCCCCACCAGGCCCGGTCGCGCTGCTCGGCGAAGGAGAACAGCCCGGCGGCGGTGGCCAGCACCTGCTCGGTGGGGGAGTGCGCGCCGGCCACCGACTTCTCGATGGCCGCGATCAGGCCGTCCCCGACGAAGGTCAGGCAGGCCAGGTAGAGCTTCTCCTTGGACTCGAAGTACAGGTAGAGCATCGGCTTGCTGATCTCACAGCGCGCGGCGATCTCGTTCATCGACGCCCCGGCATAGCCGCGCTCGCAGAACACCTCGGTCGCGACCTCGAGCATCTGCGCCTCGCGCTCGGCGCGGCTGAGCCTTGCGGAAGCCATGGACCACACCTTACCCTTCGGTAAACTTACCGATCGGTAAGGAGCTTTCGGAATGTTCCAGGTCCACGACCCGGTGATGTACGCCGTCCCGGTCTTCGTCGTCTTCGTGGTGCTCGAGATCGTCGCGATCCACGTGCTGCACCACGACCAGTTCCAGCTCGGCGACACAACGGGAAACGCGATCGGCTACGCGCCGGCCGACACCCGGACCAGCCTGCTGATGGGCACCGGATACTCGATCGTCAACCTGTTCTGGCGGCTGGTGGTGCTGGTGGTCTACGCCGCGCTGTGGGAGCTGACCCCGCTGCGGCTGAGCCCGTACGACTGGTGGACCTGGGTGATCGTGTTCTTCGCCGACGACCTGGCCTACTACTGCTTCCACCGGGTCTCGCACCGGGTGCGCTTCTTCTGGGCCGGCCACGTGGTGCACCACTCGTCCCAGGCGTACAACTTCTCCACCGCCCTGCGGCAGAAGTGGACGCCGATGCTGACGCTGCCGTTCTGGATGCCGCTGGCGCTGATCGGCATCCCGCCGTGGGTGATCTTCACCGCGATGGCGTGGAGCCTGTTCTACCAGTTCTTCCTGCACACCGAGAAGATCGGCCGGCTGCCCGGCTGGTTCGAGGCGGTGTTCAACACCCCGTCCCACCACCGGGTGCACCACGGCAGCGACGCCGACTACCTGGACGTCAACTACGCGGGCATCCTCATCGTCTGGGACCGGTTCTTCGGCACGTTCGTCCCCGAGACCCACCGGGCGACGTACGGGCTGGTGCACAACATCGACACCTACAACCCGTTCAGGGTCGCCTTCGGGGAGTTCGCCGCCCTCGGTCACGATGTTAGATCAGCCCGTGGCCTCAGAGCGAAACTCGGTTACGCGTTCGGGCCGCCCGGCTGGCGGCCGGCTGCCGGAACGGGCGGGCCGGCAGCGACGATCACACTGCCGGCCACGCCCATCCGGTCATCCGGAAGCCCGATGCCCTATGGGGAGACCTTGTAGGTGACGATGACGTTCGTGCCGTCCGTCTCGACCACGGCCAGGTCGCCCTGCGCCGGATGGTCGACGCTGACCTGCCAGTCACCGGAGCTGACGAAGTACTCATAGGTCTGCGGGTTGTCGTTCACCAGGCCGTGCGGCCCGGGGGTCACCCGGTCGATGGTGAGCCGGTAACCGCCCGGCACGGTGGCCAGGCTGCGGACGTAGCCGTAGTCGTAGTAGCGCACCGCGCTGGCCTGGGCCGGCAGGCTGGACCGGGCCACGATGTCGGCGAGGGTCGCCTGCAGCTCGCTGTCCGCCGACGCGGCAGACAGCTCGAACGCCGGGCCGGCCGGCACCAGGTACTTCACGAAGGTGCGCGCCGGGCCACCCGAACAGCTCCACCGGAACAGCCGGTAGTCGGCGGTCCGGCCGCCGAAGTCCCGGTCGCCGGAGTCGAGCACCGAGAACGTCGGCTGCACCGAGCTGCCACAGATGGACGGGTAGGCAGTCGGCGACACGCCCGGCACGTCGGAGTCGTAGCCGCCGCCGGCGTTGGCCTGCTGCACCGAGCGTTCCAGCCAGGCCACGCACGTGGTGCCGCTGCCGTGCTGGCTGGACGGTCCGACGCACCACTTGGTGTCCTCCGCCGCCGTGGGGTTCGACGGCTGCCCCGAATCGACGGCGCTCCAGCCGGCCGGCAGCCAGATGCTGGCATCGCGCAGCTGCACCGTGCTCCCGCTGGAGGCCGCGCTGCCGGCGGGCGAGGCCGATCCCGAGGCGGTGGCCGAGCCGGAGGCCGAATCGTTGGTCGACCCCGACGCGCTGGTCGACCCCGAGGCGCCGGTCGAGGGTGCCGGGGTGGGCACCGCGCTGGTCGGCGCGGGGTGCTCGTTCGTCGCGGCGGGTGCCAGGGACCGGTGCGAGGAGAGCAGCCGGGCCGCGCCGACCGTCCCGCCGGCGAGGGCGACCACGCAGGCCGCTGCCGCGAGCGGTGCCAGCCAGGCCCGGGCCGGGCGGATCGGTTCCGAGACGGGAGCCTGGAACGGCGGAGCCGACCGCTGGCCGCCGGCGCGGGCGTCCACGCCCTGGTTGAGCAGCCGCTTCAGGTCACGCTCGAAGGCGTCGCTGTCGGGTTCGAAGATGTCGTTCACAGCCGGCCTCCCAGGCTGGTGCGCAGCGCGGCCAGGCCGCGGCTGGACGCGGATCGGACGCCGCCGAGCGACAGGCCGGTCGCCGCGGCGATCTCGGGATCGGACAGTTCGGCGAGATAGCGCAGCGTGAGCACCTCGCGCTGGCGGTCGGGCAGGCCGGCGAGTGCGGCGCGCACGAGTTCGTGCTCGGCCGACAGCACCGTGCTGGCGTCGGCGCCCTCGACCGTCTCCTCGCCGACCGAGCGCAGGTGTCTGCGGGCGACGATCCGCCGGCGCAGCGCGGTGCGGCTGCCGTTGACCACCGCGGTGCGCAGGTAACCGATCGCGGCGGCCGGTTCCCGGATCGCCGACCACTTGCGGTAGACGGCGGCGAAGGCGTCCTGCACCACGTCCTCGGCGACCGTCACCTGATCCACCAGGCCGGTGGCCAGCCGCAGCATCGGCCACCACTGTGCCTGGTACAGCTCGTCGAAGCTGCCGGGCGGCGCCTGCCCACCCACCACGCTGCGCCTCATCCCCAGGGCCGTCATCGTCAGCCCCACCTCCGTTGCTCGGTACGTCCCTTATCGGACTCGGAGGTAAGACGCGTAGCTCGCCGGGATGTTGCAGCGAATCGCGCGCCGGACACGTCTGATCGGATTTCTCGACACGGATGTCCCCGCTCGCGGCAGCGGTGCTGGGAGACGGCAGCCCTGCAGGACCGGCCGCAGACACCGCGCCACCAGCCCGACCGGCTGAGCCGGCCAGCTGCGGGCCGGTCAGCCGGCCAGGTGCGCGGCCGAGGTCCGGCCGAGCATGGCCGGCAGCGTGATCACCACCTGGGCCAGCTCGTCCAGCGCGGCGCCGGAGAGCGCCTGGGCGCCGTCCACCAGGGCCTGTTCCGGGTGCGGGTGCACGTCGACCATCACCCCGTCCGCCCCGGCGGCGATGCCGGCCCGGGCCAGCGGCACCACCAGGTCGCGCCGGCCGGCCGCGTGCGACGGGTCGACGATCACCGGCAGGTGCGACAGCTGCTGCATCATCGGGACCGCCGAGACGTCGAACAGGTTGCGGATGGCCGGCTCGTAGCTGCGGATGCCCCGCTCGCACAGCACGATGTCGAGGTTGCCGCGCTGGGCGATGTACTCGGCGGCCATCAGCCACTCCTCGTACGTTGCGGACAGCCCGCGCTTGAGCAGCACCGGCTTGCCGACCGCGCCGACCGCCTGCAGCAGCCCGAAGTTCTGCATGTTCCGGGTGCCGATCTGCAGCATGTCGGCGTGCTCGGCGACGTCGTCGACGTCCTTGACGTCGAGCACCTCGGTGACCACCGGCAGCCCGACCTCGTCCCGCACCTCGCTGAGGATCCGCAGGCCGTCCAGCGCCAGTCCCTGGAACGCGTACGGCGAGCTGCGCGGCTTGTACGCGCCACCGCGCAGCAGCGTCGCCCCCGCTCGCTTGGCCAGCCCTGCGGCCTCGACGGTCTGCTCCGGCGACTCGACCGCGCACGGGCCGGCGATCAGGGTGAAGGTATCGGGGCCGATCGGCACCCCGCCGACCCGCACCGTGCTGCGCCGGGCGTGGTTCTCGGCCGAGACCAGCTTGTACGGTGCGGTGATCCGCTTGGTGTCGGCGACGCCGGGCATCCCCGAGACGTCGATGGTCTCCAGCACCGCCTCGGTGCCGACCACGCCGACGATGGTGCGGGTGACACCCCGGCTGACGAAGGCCTGCCCGCCGTGCAGCTCGATCTGCGCGACCACCTCCGCGAGGTCGGCGTCGGTGGCTGCCTGGCTCATCACGATGACCACGGCTGCCAAGCCTACGGCGGCCGGACGGTCTCGCTCAGACCACCGTCAGTGTGATCTGGGTGCCGCGCGGCACCTGGCTGCCGGCCTTGGGGTCCATGCCGACCACCCGGTCGAGGAAGCCGCCGAACGCCTTCTTGATCTTCACCTTCAGCCCGAGCGACTCCAGGGTGCGGCGAGCGTCGGAGGTCGAGGTGCCGTTCGGGATGCCCGGCACGGTGACCAGCGGCGGCCCCTGGGAGACGACCAGGTTCACCGTGCTGAACTTGCGGGCCTGGCTGCCGCCGGCGGGCGACTGGCTGATCACCGAACCGGCCGGCACCGAGTCGGAGTAGGCCTGGCTGGTGCTGACCTTGAAACCGGCCTGGCCGAGCGCGCCGCTGGCCGCGTCCTGCTTCTGGTTGGTGACGCCGGGCACGGCGACCAGCGGCGGCCCGGTCGAGACGTAGACCGTGATGGCCTGGTTCCGCTTCACCTGGGCGCCGGCCGTCGGGTCGGTGCGGATCACCGAGCCCGGCGCGATCTTGCCCGTGTCGTCCGCGACGTCCTTGCGGGCCAGCCGCACCGGGATGGTGCCGAGCGACTGCTGGGCGGCGGCGTAGGGCTTGCCGGCCACCGCTGGCACGGTGAACCGCTCGGCGCCGCGGGAGACCACCAGCTGCACCGGCTTGCCGCTGAGCAGGTGGGTGCCGGCGGACGGCCGGGAGCCGACCACCAGGCCGGCCGGGACTGTCTCGGAGAAGTCCTGGGCGAAGTTCGAGCTCACCGCGAAGCCGTCCCGGCGCAGCATCGAGACCGCCGCGGACTGGCGCTGGCCGGCCACGTCCGGCACCGAGTGGTAGCGGCCGACCGTCAGGTACCAGGCCCCCCAACCGGTGAGCAGGCCGAGCAGCAGCACCACCACCAGCCAGAACGCCGCCCGGCGCCGGACCCGCCGGCGGCGGGGCGAGGCCGGGCGCCGCGGCCGGTCACCGGCCTGCTGCACGGTGGTGTGCTGGGTCCGCTGGCCCCGGTAGCCGTCGCCCTGGGTGGGGGCGGTGGTCGCGTCGGCGGTCCGGGCGTCGAACGGGTAGGGCGGCATCGACGGGTGCTCGCCGACCCGGGCGATCCGCTGGGTGTCGTCCAGCTCCGCCCGCGGTGCCCGGCGGGCCGGCACCCCGACCACCGGCAGCCCGAGGTCCACCCGGGTGTCGTGCAGCTCGGCCAGCATCGCGCCGGCGTCGAGCGGGCGCCCGGCGGGTTCGCGATCGGTGGCCCGCTGCACCAGCTCGTCCAGCTGGTGCGGGATGCCGGCGCGGCGGCTGGACGGCGGCGGCACGTCGGAGTTCACGTGCTGGTAGGCCACCGCCATCGCGCTGTCGCCGGTGTAGGGCGGCGAGCCGGTGAGCAGCTCGAACAGCAGCACGCCGGCGGAGTAGACGTCCGACCGGGCGTCGGCCGAGCCCCGGGCGATCTGCTCGGGCGGGCAGTACGCGACGGTGCCCATCATCAGGCCGGTCCGGGTGCTGCTCGCGTCCGCCTCGACGGCCCGGGCCAGGCCGAAGTCGGCGACCTTCACCACCCCGTCGTCGGAGAGCAGGATGTTCTCGGGCTTGACGTCCCGGTGCACCAGCCCGGCCCGGTGGGCGGCGGCCAGCGCGGCCAGCACCGGCTCCATGATCGAGACCGCCTGGGCCGGGGTGAGGGCGCCGCGCTCGCGCAGCAGGTCGCGCAGGGTGCGCCCGGTGACCAGCTCCATGACCAGGAAGACGTGCTCGCCGTCGATGCCCTGGTCGTAGACCGAGACGGCGTTCAGGTGCGCCAGCCGGGCCGCGACCCGCGCCTCGCGGGCGAACCGGTCGGCAAAGGCCGGGTCGTCGGACAGCGCCGACGACATCACCTTGACCGCGACCGGGCGGTCCAGCCGCTCGTCGAGGGCGCTGTAAACCGTCGACATGCCGCCCCTAGCCAGCCGGTCGAGCACCCGGTAGCGACCCTCGAGTACCCGGCCGACGAGCCGGTCGCGACGATCGCCCTGAGCCGTCTGCACGCCTCAGATTCTAGGTCGGCCGGCCCGCCCGGCCATCCGCCGCACCGCCGGGACCGCGAATCGGGCCGCCTCGATCGCCGGTGGTTAGGGTGAGGCCATGGCGTCCCGTCCCCGGATCGAGCTGGTCGCCGACACCGACCGTCCGGGCGGTTACCTGCTGCTGATGGACGATGTCCGCCAGTCCTACGTCGACCTGGCCGACCCGACCTACCTGGACTTCGAGTACGTGCAGTACCTGGCCAGCGTGCTGGAATCGTGGCGGGGCGGCCCGCTCGCGGTCACCCACATCGGCGGGGGCGGCCTGACCCTGCCGCGCTACCTGCACGAGGTGCGGCCCGGTTCGAGCCAGATCGTGCTGGAGCCGGACACCGAGCTGACCGAGCTGATCCGGCGCGAGCTGCCACTGCCGCGCCACCACCGAATCCGGATCCGGCCGGTGGACGGCCGCGCCGGCCTGGCCGCCCTCGGCGACGCCAGCGCCGACCTGGTGATCCTCGACGCCTACGCCGATGGGCGGGTGCCGGCGCCCCTGGCCACTGCCGAGTTCTTCGCTGAGGTGGCCCGGGTGCTGCGTCCGGACGGGCTGCTGCTGGCCAACCTGGTCGACGACCCCGGGTTCGGCTACCTGCGCCGGGTGCTGGCCGGGCTGGCACCGTCGCTGCGGGAGCTGGCACTGGTGAGCTCGACCGACGTGCTGCGCGGCCGCCGGTTCGGCAACGTGGTGGTGGCCGCGTCCCGCCGCCCGCTCGACATCGACGAGCTGCGCCGGCGGCTGGCCCGGCAGCCGTTCCCGGTCGGAGTGCGCACCGGGACGGCGCTCGCCGCGGTGTACGGCTCGGCCGAGCCGTACACCGACGACGATCCGGCCGAGTCGCCGGAGCCGGTGCGGGGCTGGCGGATCCGCTGAGCCCAGTGCCCGGGGCCGGACGGTGATGGCAGGCTTAGGGCCATGTCTAGCGCGCCCTCACCGATCGACCCCGCTGCCGCCGACCCCGACCTGATCACGCTGCCCGATGCCGCCGAGCTGCTGGCGCTGCCGATCACGAAGGTGCACCAGCTGCTCAAGGACGGCCAGCTCGTCGTCACCCGGGACGCCGAGGGGCGCCGGGTGCTGCCGCGGATCTTCGTGGTCCAGGGCGCCCCGCTCAAGGGCCTGTCATCGGTGATCACGCTGCTGCGCGACGGCGGCTTCTCCGACGCCGAGATCGTCGAGTGGCTGCTGCGGGCGGACGACTCGCTGCCGGGCACGCCGGCGCAGGCGCTGGCCGAGAACCGTGGCACCGAGGTGAAGCGGCGGGCGCAGGCCGCGGCGTTCTGACCCCGGCCGGCCGCCGATGCGCCACCTGACCTACCTCGCCGTGCTGGCGGCCTGCCTGCTCGGCACCGCGCCGCTGGAGGTGGTGCTGCGGACCCGGGTGTATGCCCGCTGGCGCCGGCTGCTGGTCGCGCTGGCCCCCGGCCTGGTGATCGGAGTCGGCTGGGACCTGTACGCCATCCATCACGGCCAGTGGTCCTTCGACCGGCGGTACCTGACCGGGCTCCGGTTCGACGGGCTGCCGGTGGAAGAGGCGCTGTTCTTCGTGGTGATCCCGGTCTGCGCGGTGCTCACCCTGGAGGCGGTGCGCCGCCGCCGGCCGGGCTGGACGATCGGCGACGAGCCCGAAACCGGGCCCGCGCCCGAGACCTTGCCGACCGGGCCCGCGCCCGGAACCGGGCCCGAGACCCTGCCGACCGATCCCGCGCCCGGAACCGGCCCCGCGCCCGCGCCGACCGACGACGGGGACCCCGCGTGAGCTACACCACGCTGGTGCTGCTCGCGGTCGCCGGAGCGCTGGCGGTCGACCTGGTCGCCTGCCGCACGGCGCTGGTGCGACGCAAGGCGTTCTGGACCGCGTACGGCATCCTGGCGGCGTTCCAGTTGCTGGTCAACGGCCTGCTCACCGGGCTGCGGGTGGTCCGCTACGACCCGGCGGCCATCATCGGCCTCCGGATCGCCTGCGCGCCGGTCGAGGACCTGGGCTTCGGCTTCGCGCTGATCCTGCTCACCCTGTCGTGCTGGGTGCGCGCCGGGCGCGCCGGGCGTGCCGGTACCCGGCCAGGCCGACGGTGAGGCGCCGGCGCCGGCCGACCGCCGCCCGCCGGGCCAGCACCTCGTAGCCGGCCCGCTCGATCTCGTCCAGGATCTCGGCGTACAGGGTGGCCGCCGTCCGGACGCAGTCACGCGCGTCCGGGGCCAGCAGCGCGATGCCGGGCCGGGCGGAGCGGTAGAAGCCCCGGGCGCGCTCGATCTCCTCGGCCAGCGCCGCCTTCAGCTCCGGCGCGGTACGGGCCGCGGCCAGCATCGGCTCGGTGACCCCGTGCCGGTCCAGGGTGTCCCGCGGCAGGTACACCCGGCCGCGGCGATGGTCCTCGCCGACGTCCCGCAGGAAGTTGGTGAGCTGGAAGGCGATGCCCAGCTCGGCAGCGGACCGCTCGGCGGCGGCCCGGTCGCCGACCACGCCGAGCACCGGCAGCAGCTGCAGGCCGATCACCGAGGCGCTGCCCCACATGTAACCGCGCAGCGCGGCGAAGTCCGGATAGCCGGTGACGGTGAGATCCGCGGTCATCGAGGCCAGGAAGTCGGTGAAGAGCCGGGACGGCACCGCGTACCGCCGGGCCGTGGCGCTGACCGCCCGCACCACCGGGCTGGGGGCGGCACCGCCGGCAAGGCCGCGCGCGAGCTCGGCCCCCAGCGCCGCCAGCCGGTCGGTAGCCGAGGTGCCGGGTTCCGGCCGGTCTACCAGGTCGTCGGCGTACCGGGCGAAGCCGTACAGGGCGTGCACGTGCGGGCGCACCGGCGGCGGCAGCAGCGCGGTGGCCAGGTAGAACGTCTTGCCGTGCCGGGCGTTCACTCTTCGGCAGTACGCGTAAGCAGATTCCAGCTCGCTCGGCCCGGCGGCGGTGGTCAGCACGCGCGGGACCGGACGACCGGGCCGAGCAGCGCCCGGCTGGCGATGACCGCCACCACCACGCCCGACAGGTAGGCCACCGCCTCCAGGCTGGAGCCCATCGGGCGGGTGAGCAGGGTCAGGCTGATCGAGCCGGCCGCGACCAGGAAGATCGTGCGTGGCGACAGCGCCAGCACCGCCAGCACGGTGAGCGCCCAGCTGAAGTACCACGGCTGCACCGCCGGCCCCAGCACCACGATGCCGAACAGGGCCAGGGCCAGCAGCCGCAGCACCAGCCGCCGGTCCCGGTGACCGCGGGCCGCTCGCAGCCAGAGATAGATCAGCAGCAGGCCGCTGGCCACCGTGCCGACCGTGCGGAAGCCGCGCACCGTGCCGTCCACCAGGGTGCCGGCGTGCGCGGCCCCGAGCACCGCCCGGTAGAGCACCGCCAGCAGGGTGGGCAGCGACATGAAGTTGATCACCGGCACGCCGGAGCTGACCTGCCTCGTCCAGCCGAGCCCGACCCCGGCGATCAGCGACACCACCGCGAACACCGCGACCGTGATGCCCACCGCGACCGCGCACCAGCGCAGCCAGTCCCGCGGCCGCAACCCGGCCCGGCCGCTGAGGTAGATCGGCACCACGAACGCCACCGCCACCAACCCGGGTGACTTCACCGCGGCCGCCAGCGTGGTCAGCGCCAGCGCACCGAGCAGGTGCCGCCAGTTCGCCGCCGGCCGGCTGGCCACCACCAGCCCGGCCACCAGCAGCGCCACCATGACCGCGTCGTTGTGGCCGCCGCCGACCGCGTGCACCAGGATCAGCGGGTTCGCCACCGCCAGCCACAGGGCGAGGTCGGGCCGCCGGCCGTAGCGCTCGGCGAGCATCGGCAGCAGCCAGGTCAGCGCCAGCACCGCCGCGAACGGCAGCAGCCGCAGCAGCAGCACGCTGATCAGGGCGTGGTTGCCGACGCCGACGGCCACCCACTTCGTCACCGCCACCCAGAGCGGGCCGTACGGCGAGGGCGTGTCGACCCACTTCCAGGCGACGTTGTCGAGGAACTTGCCCAGGTCCACCGCCGGCAGGTCGGCCGGGGTGGTGGTGTAGGGGTCGAGCCCGTGCCGGGCCAGCTGCGCCTGCGCGGCGTAGCTGTAGAGGTCGCTGCTGGCCAGCGGCATGCTCACCAGCAGCGGCGTCATCCAGCCGATCAGCAGCCGCCGCAGCCGGGCCGGGCTGACCACCGTCCGGCCGATCGGCAGGTGGCCGTCGGTGGCGCCGGTCAGCACCAGCCGGCCCAGCACCAGCCAGGCCACGATCAGCAGCACCAGGCCCAGGTAGTACAGCGCCAGCGCGGTGTGCAGCCCGGCGGCGCCGTGCCGCAGCAGGCCGATGCCCGGGAACGTCCGGCTCGGGTCGTTGGCCGGCAGCGCACCGGCCCCGAAGCTGCCCACGGTGATCAGCACGGTGCCGGCCAGCCCCAGCCAGCCGAGGGTGGCCAGCCGCCAGCCCTGGACGACCTCGTCCAGCCGGGCCAGCCAGCGCACCGCCGGCGCCGCGCCGGTGCCCGCCCGCTCGCTGACCACCATGCGACCATCGTCGCAGATGGCACCGACAGCCGGCCGCGCCTCAGCCGGTGAGCCGGGACGCGGCCAGCCGGCCGGAGAGCAGCACGGTCGGCACCCCGACGCCGGGCTGGCAGGCGGCCCCGGCGAAGAGCAGGTTCGGCACCGACCGGTGCCGGGTGGCCGGCCGCAGCGGCCCGGTCTGGCGCAGCGTGTGGGCCAGCCCGAACGGGCTGCCGGCGGTCAGCCCCTGCCGCTGCCAGTCGGCCGGCGTGGTCAGCCGCGACACCTCGACGCCGGAGGAGAACGCGCCGTCGGCGTCGAGGCCGCGGCGGGCCAGCTCGGCGGCGATCTCGGCCCGGTACGGCTCGCCGATCGCGTCCCAGTCCTGCCGGCCGCGCCGCAGGTTCGGGCAGGGCACCAGCACGTAGTAGGCGTGCCGGCCGGCCGGGGCCAGCGCCGGATCGGTCGCGGTGGCCTCGGTGACCAGCACCGACGGGTCGGCCATCAGCTCGCCCCGCCGGATGATCCGGTCGAAGCTGGCCGCCCACTCGCCACCGAAGCTGATCGTGTGGTGCGCGGGCTCCGGCAGCCGGCCCCGCGAGCCCACCAGCCAGACCAGCGCGGACGGCGCGTGCTGCCAGCGCGCCAGCCGGCGCGGGCGCAGCTCGGCCGGCAGCAGGCCCGCCCAGCTGGCCGCCAGGTCGGCGGTCACGATCACCGCACCGGCCGGGAGCCGCTCGCCGTCGGCGGTGATCACGGCCCGCACCCGGCCGGCGGACACCTCGACCCGGTCGGCCCGGCGCCGGTAGCCGAAGGTCACGCCGTGCCGGGCGGCCGCCCCGGCCAGGGCCAGCGCCACCTGGTGCATGCCGCCGCGCGGGAACCAGACCCCGGCCACCGAGTCCAGGTAGCTGATCACCGCGTAGAGCGCCCGGGCCCGCACCGGCGACACCCCGGCGTAGAGGGCCTGGAAGGTGAACAGCCGCCGGGCGCGGTCGTCGGCCAGGTAGCCGCCGATCACCCGGTCCAGCCCGCGCAGCCCGCCGAGCCGGAGCAGCCGCAGGGCGTCCAGCCCCGCCAGGTCGGCCACCGAGTCGAGGTTGCGGTCCATGAACCGGTCGAACTCCAGCTCGTACAGCCGGCGCAGGTAGGCCGCCAGCCGGCGGTAGCCCGCCGCCTCGGCCGGCCCGCAGACCCGTGCCAGCTCGGCCGCCATCGCCTCCTCGTCGGCGTACGAGCGCAGCGTCGTGCCGTCCGGGTAGTGCGCGGTGTAGGCCGGCTCCAGGCGTTCCAGCTGCAGCCAGTCCGATCGCGATTCGCCCACCGCGGCCAGGGCATCGTCGATCAGCTCGGGCATCGTCAGCACGGTCGGCCCGGTGTCGAAGGTGTAGCCGCCGGCCTGCCAGCGCCCCATCACGCCGCCGGGCCCGCCGCTCGCCTCCAGCACCAGCACCTCGCGGCCGGCACCGGCCAGCCGCAGCGCCGCGGACAGGCCGGCGAGCCCGGCCCCGATCACGACGACCCGGTCGCTGCCCATCGGCGCGGTCAGAAGCTCCGGTGCGCGGCGGCGTCGGCGAGCCGGTGCAGCGCGTCCCGCGCGTCCGGGCGGACCGCCCCGGACAGGCCGGCGACCGCCGCTGCCGCCCGGTCGGCGATCCGCCGCTCGACCGCGTCCCGGGCGCCGGTGCGCACCAGCAGCTCGCGCAGTTCGTTCACGCTCGTCTCGCTCAGCTCCCGGTCGCCGACGCCGGCCCGCAGCAACTGCCGCTCGGCCGGTCCCGCCGCCCGCATCGCCAGCGCCACCAGCAGCGTCCGCTTGCCCTCGCGCAGGTCGTCGCCGGCCGGCTTGCCGGTCTGCGACGGGTCGCCGAAGACCCCGAGCAGGTCGTCGCGCAACTGGAACGCCTCGCCGAGGGCGTAGCCGTAGTCGGCCAGCTCGGCCAGCAGCGCGGGTCCCGCCCCGGCCGCTCCGGCGCCCAGCTGGAGCGGCCGCACCACGGTGTACTTGCTGGTCTTGAACCGGATCACCCGCAGCGCCTCGGCCGGTTCGAAGCCGCCGCGGTGCTGGGCCAGCACGTCCAGGTACTGCCCGGCCACCACCTCGGTGTGCATCAGGTCGAACTGCTCGCGGGCACCCGGGGCCAGCGGCCCGGACGCCTCGGCGAACAGCTGCTCGGACCAGGACAGCAGCAGGTCGCCGAGCAGCACCGCGCCGGCCCGGCCGAACGAGTCCGGCGCGCTCGGCCAGCCCTCGGCCGCGGCCAGCTCGGCGAACCGGACGTGCGCGGCGGACTGCCCGCGCCGGGTGCCGGAGTCGTCGATCAGGTCGTCGTGCACCAGGGCGCAGGCCTGCAGCAGTTCCAGGCTGGCTGCCGCGCGCAGCAGCGCCGGCTCGCCGTCGGCGCCGGCCGGGCGCACCGATCGCCAGCCCCAGTAGGCGAAAGTCGGCCGCAGCCGCTTGCCGCCGTCCATCACCGCCACCCGGGCGGCGCCGCCGAGTGCGGCCAGGTCGGGGCTCATCGAGTGCAGGTAGGCCAGCTGCCGGTCCAGGAAATCGGCCAGTTCGGCCGAGATCCGCTCGGTCAGCGGCACGGGCCCGGCACCGGCCGGCTCGGTGTCGCGAGGGTGATTCCGAGCGGCCACGGGTCCGGACACTACGCTGACGGGCATGGCGCGCTTGGTCAGGGACTGTTTGCAGACGGGCAAACCTACCTTCTCGTTCGAGTTCTTCCCGCCGAAGTCGGCCGAGGACGAGCGGCTGCTCTGGACCACCATCCGTGAGCTGGAGCCGCTGCGGCCGGACTTCGTCTCGGTCACCTACGGTGCCGGCGGCTCGACCCGCGAGCACACCATCGAGATCACCGAGCGGATGGCCAGCGACACCACGCTGCTGCCGGTCGCGCACCTGACCGCGGTCGGGCACTCGGTCGCCGAGCTGCGCTCGATCGTCGGCCGGCTGGCCGACGCCGGCATCGCCAACGTGATGGCGCTGCGCGGCGACCCGCCGGGTGATCCGCTGGGGGAGTGGCTCCGGCACCCCGACGGCCTGGAGTACGCCGGCGACCTGGTGGAGCTGGTCCGCGCGCACGGCGATTTCACCGTCGGGGTGGCGGCATTCCCGTACAAGCACCCCCGGTCGCGCACCATCGAGGAGGACACCGAGTTCTTCGTGGCCAAGATGCGCCGGGGCGCGGAGTACGCGGTCACCCAGATGTTCTTCGACGCCGA
Organism: Jatrophihabitans sp.; assembly: GCA_035507775.1. GTDB lineage: Bacteria > Actinomycetota > Actinomycetes > Mycobacteriales > Jatrophihabitantaceae > Jatrophihabitans_A. Next base: position 27,946 of record DATJNU010000154.1, on the reverse strand, counting down.
CGCCTACCTGCGGATGCGGGACCGGATCGTCGCCGCCGGCTGCACCGCGCCGATCATCGCGGGCCTGATGCCGGTCACCAACATGGGCATCATCAGCCGGTCGGAGAAGTTCAGCGGCGCGCCGTTCCCGGCCGCGCTGGAGGCCCGGTTCGCCGAGATCGCCGGGGATCCGAAGGCGGTCCGGGCACTGGGCATCGAGGAGACCTCGAAGCTCGCCCAGCGGCTGCTGGCCGAGGGCGCGCCGGGCATCCACTTCTACACGCTCAACCGGTCCAGGGCGACCCGGGAGATCTGGCACAACCTCGCGCTGGGCAGCGCGGCGCGCTGAGGTTCAGCGCCGGACCAGCGACTCCGGGAACGGCAGCGGTGCGCCGAGCACCCCGAACGGCCGGTGGTCGCCGGGGAAGAGGTGGTTGCGGGCCAGGTCCTCGAACCCCAGCCGGCGGTAGAGCCGCCAGGCGCGGTTGTCGCCCTCCGGGGTGGAGAGCAGCATCGTCCGGTGCGGCAGCCCGTCGGCCAGCGAGCGCAGCAGCCGCTCGCCGATGCCCTGCCCCTGCGCGGCGGGCAGCACGTGCAACTCGGACAGCTCGAACGCCTCGGCCAGCCAGTAGTCGGCGTCCTGGATGACGGCCCGCTGGACCAGGTCGTGCCACCACTGGCCGGGCAGGCTGGTGTAGCCGTAGCCGAAACCGACCATCGCCCCGGTGCGGTCCAGTGCGGCCCGGCACCGGAACTCGGCCAGCCGGGCGTGCTTGAGCATGTGGGTGCCGCGCTGGCTGCCGCTGATCGCGGGATAGCCCATCGCCTCGACGTAGATCCGCATCGTCTCGGCCAGCCGCTCCCCGATCCGGTCGGCAGGCAGGTCGACGACCATGACCGCGGTCGCGGGCAGCCCGGTCATTCCGTCCATGAGAGTGCACACTAGGCCGTCACCGCCGGTCGTGGTGGCCTAGGTTGGTCGACATGCGGATCCGCGGCGCGCTGCTGGCCGCCGCGGTTGTCTCGGCGCCGTCCGCCCCGGCTCCGGCGGGCGAGCCGGCCTCGCTGCTCTTCCGGCTCGCCGACTCCCGGCTCACCGAGCTGAGCGGCCTGGCCGTCGGGCACCGGTCGCCGTCGGTGCTCTACGCCCAGAACGACAGCGGCGACAGCGCCCGCTTCTTCGCGCTGGATCGCGCCACCGGGGCGGTCCGGGCGGTGTGCACGGTGCCGGGCGCGACGAACGTCGACTGGGAGGACCTGGCCACCGGCCCGGACGCGGCCGGCGTCCCGTCGGTCTGGCTGGCCGACCTGGGCGACAACGGCGGGACCCGGGCCGAGGTCCGGATCTATCGGGTGGACGAGCCGGCGATCGGCTCCGCGGCGGCGGTCACCACCGGGCCGCCGGACGTCTGGCGGCTGCGCTACCCGGACGGCCCGCACGACGCCGAGTCGCTGGTGGCCGACCCGGTGCGGCACCGGCTCTACGTGATCACCAAGGCACTGCTCGGCCGGAGCGAGGTGTTCGCGGTGCCCGCGGCGCCGGCCGCCGGCCGGGTGCAGGCGATGACCCGGGTGGGCACGGTGCGCTTCGGCTTCACCGGCACGCCCGGCGGCCCGAACGTGGTCGGCCAGCTCACCGCCACCGGGGCGGGCGTCTCGGCCGACGGATCGGTGCTCGCGGTGCGCACCTACACCGACGCCTACCTGTGGCCGGTGTCCGGGGGTGACGTTGCGGGCGCGCTGCGGGCCACGCCGACCCGGGTGCCGCTGCCGGCCCAGCCGCAGGGCGAGGGGATCGCGGTCGCCGGGGACGCGCTGCTGATCGACAGCGAGGGGCTGGGCAGCGCGGTGTACCGGGTGCCGCTGCCCAGCCTGCGCCGGCCGGGTGCCTCGGCGCCCCCACCGGTGAGCCGGACCCCGGTCGTCACCGCCGAGAACTCCGCGCAGCGTCCGGCCGGCCGGACGAACGGCGTGGCGCTGCTGGCCGGCGGGGCGGGCGTGGTGCTGCTGGCCGGTGCCCTCGCCCTCGGGCGCCGGCGGCGCCGCGCGCGCTGAACCCGCAACCGGCGGTCAGACGTGCAGGCCGCACTCGGACTTGCCGGTGCCGGCCCAGCGCCCGTCCCTGGTGTCCTCGCCGGACCGCAACCGGCGGGTGCACGGGGCGCAGCCGATCGAGCCGTAGCCGTCGGAGAGCAGCGGGTTGACCAGGATGCCGTGCTCGGCGATGTAGTCGTCGACCTGCGCGTCGGTCCAGGTGGCGATCGGGTTGAGCTTGATCACGCCGCGCTTGGCGTCCCACTCCACCACCCGGGTCCCTGCCCGGGTGGCGGAGTCGGCGCGGCGCAGCCCCGTCGCCCAGGCCCGGTACCGCTCCAGGGCCCGGTCGAGCGGTTCGACCTTGCGCAGCGCACAGCACAGGTTCGGGTTGCGCGCGTGCAGCCGCGGCCCGCGTTCGGCGTCCTGCTCGGCGACGGTGCGGCGCGGCAGCAGCGTCCGGACCGTGACCGGCAGGGTGGCCGCGACCGCGTCCCGCATCCCGATGGTCTCGGCGAAGTGATAGCCGGTGTCGGAGAAGAGCACGTCCACACCGGGCCGAACCCGGCTGGCCAGGTGCGGCAGCACCGCGTCGGCCATCGACGAGGCGACGCACCACTCGTCGCCGAACTGCTCGGCGGCCCAGCCCAGGATCTCCAGGGCGGTGGCCTCCTCCAGGTCCCGGCCGGCCTGCTCGGCCAGCTGTCGCATGGTGATCGAGGTAGTCATCGTCACTCCGGATCGGCGGTCGCTGGACTGACCGGAGCGGCGTTCCAGTCAGCGGCGATACCCAAATACTTCAAGGCAAAAACCCGTTGGCAGGCCCCGCAGCGCCACTGCCCGTGGGTCTCGCCGAACGGGCGCAGATTCTCGTCCGCGCAGTACGGGCAGTGGAACGGGGCGGCGCGCTCAGCCATCCGCGGTCACAGCAGCCAGTCCTCGTCGGCCCGGCTGACGTAGCCGGCGAACGACTCGCCGGCGGTACGCCGCTCCAGGTAGCCGCGGAGGATCCGCTCGGCGTACTCGGGTGCCTGCTCGGCGGTCACCTTCAGGCCGCGGAACTTCCGGCCGAAGGCGGCCTCGGTGCCGAGCTGACCGCCGAGATGCACCTGGAACGCGTCCTGGTCGACGAAGGTCCCGTCGTCCTGCCGCACCTTGGCGACGATGCCTTTGAAGCCGATGTCGGCAACCTGGAACCTGGCGCAGGAGTTCGGGCAGCCGTTCACGTTGATCGTGATCGGCGTGTCGAAATCGGGCAATCGGCGTTCCAGCTCGGTCCGGACGGTCTCGGCCCGGGCCTTGGTCTCCACCAGCGCCAGCTTGCAGAACTCGATGCCGGTGCAGGCGATGGTGCCGCGATGGAAGGCGCTCGGCCGGGCGGACAGGCCCAGCTGCTCCAGCTCGTCGGCGACCTCCTCGGCCGAATCCGGCGGCAGGTCGAGGATCACCACCCCCTGCTGGGCGGTCGTCCGGACCCGGCCGCTGCCGTAGGCCTCGGCGAGCTTGGCGAGCTTGCCTAGCACCGAGCCACTGGTCCGGCCCGACCTGGTGGTGGCACCGACGGCGACCCGGCCGTCGGCCTGCGCGATCACCCCGATGTGGTCGCGGTGGGCCGGGGACGGTCCGGGCGTCGGGCCGTTCGGCAGCGCCCGGTGCAGGTATTCGTCCTGCAGCACCTGGCGAAACCTCTCGGTGCCCCAGTCGGCGATCAGGAACTTCAGCCGTGCGTGGTTGCGCGAGCGCCGGTAGCCGTAGTCACGGAAGATGCCGCAGACACCGGCCCACACCTCGGCCGCCTCGTCGGGCCGGACGAACACCCCGACCCGCTGGGCGAACATCGGATTGGTGGACAGGCCGCCCCCGACCCAGAGATCGAAGCCGGGTTCCCCGTCGGGACCGGGCACGCCGACGAAGGCGACATCGTTGATCTCGTGGTTGACGCAGTGCTGCGCGCAGCCGGAGATCGAGGTCTTGAACTTGCGGGGCAGGTTGGAGAACGCCGGGTCACCCAGGTAGCGCTCCACGGTCTCGGCCAGCGCCGGCCCCGCGTCGAGCACCGAATCCGCCGCGACCCCTTCCAGCGGGCAGCCGAGCATGACCCGCGGCGTGTCCCCGCACGCCTCGGTGGTGGAGAGCCCCACCGCCTCGAGCTTCTCCCAGATCGTCGGGACATCCTCGATGCGGATCCAGTGCAGCTGGACGTTCTGCCGGTCGGTGATGTCGGCGAAGTCCCGGCCGTAGGTCGAGGCGATCTCGCCGATCACCCGCAGCTGGTCGGTGGTGAGGCTGCCGCCGTCGATGCGGACCCGGAGCATGAAGTACCGGTCGTCCAGCTCCTCGGGTTCCAGGATCGCGGTCTTGCCGCCCGGGATCCCTTGCGCGCGCTGGGTGTACAGGCCGAACCAGCGGAACCTGCCGCGCAGGTCGCCGGGGTCGATGCTGTCGAAACCGCCGCGGGAGTAGACGTCGATGATGCGCTGCTTCACCAGCAGGCCGTCGTTGTCACGCTTGCTGCGTTCGTTCGGGTTGAGCGGCTCGCGGTAGCCGAGGGCCCACTGGCCCTGTCCCTTGTGCGCTGCCATGGGCAGTGAAGATCCCTTCGCGTGGTGCGTCGAGCACGTGCTGGAGTACCGGAAAAGACGGCAACTCAACAGCAGGCGCCGGCCACCCGCAGCAGGTCGATGTGGCGACGCGACGTCAGCAGACACGGTGACGCCAGCAGACACGGTGACGCCAGCAGACACGGCGTCAACGGACGCGAGGTCGGCAGGTCGATGCGCACCCGGCCATCGTTCCACATTCTCGCCGGAATTTCCGCTGCTCCCGGTCGAGGGTGCCGCCCCGCCTCGACCGGGACGGTCGTTCCGGCCCCGCCGGGCTAGCCCTGCTCGTGCTCGTCGGGGCCCGGTCGCGGACCCCACGGGCCGGTGCTGCCCGGTGGCGGCGCCCACGGGCTCGGCCCCTGCGATGCCCACGGTTCCGCCGGCGGCTGGGGCGGGTGCGTGCCGTACGGGCCTGCGCCGTGTGTGCCCGTGCCGTGCTGGCCAGCGCCGTACGGCGGACCCGGATAGGCGGCGGGACGGGCGTTGCGGCGGTCGCGGGCGAGCAGCAGCCCGCCGCCGGCCAGCAGTGCCAGGATCACGACGCCGGCCAGCAACCGTCGCCCGGTGCCGTCACCGCCCGTGCCGGTGGCCGCGGCGGTGGTGGTGAAGTCGATGGCCCCTCGCCCGTCCGGGGTGAAGGTGACCGTCCGGCCATGCACCTTGCCCGCGGAGGATTTCACCTTGCCGGGAAAGGTGAACGCGAACGAGATCTTGGCCGTACTGAGCAGGGTGGACGGGTCGAGCGGGCCGGTCGGCAACCCCGACGGTGCGCCGGAGGGCAGCAGCCCGGACAGGTTCGAGGGCAGCCCGGAGGGCAGCAGCCCGGACAGGTCGGAGGGCAAGCCGGAGGGCAGCAGCCCGGACAGGTCGGAGGGCAAGCCGGAGGGCAGCAGCCCGGACAGGTCGGAGGGCAGCCCGGAGGGCAGCAGCCCGGACAGGTCGGAGGGCAGCCCGGAGGGCACCGCCGCGCCGGGTGCGCCCAGCGAACCGAGCAGGCTGCCGCTGCTGGCGATCACCTGCCCGACGTCGAGCGTCCCGCTCAGCCGGAAGTCCGCACCCACCCGGGCCAGCTTCGGCCCCTGCTCGCCACTGTCGAACTCGGCCGTCGTCACGTGGTCGAAGCTGCAGTCGATGCCCACGTAGGTGCCGTCGTCGAAGTCGGAGACCCGGCCCTGATGACTGCCGAAGTCACAGGGCGAGGCGCCGATGAGCTGCTGTCGCACCGCGGCCGCCCCACCGGTCATCGAGGCGATCGCCTTGGCCACGCCGATCCGGGTGGTGCCCGACAGCGTCCCGTCGGGGTGAACGGTCGCCTTGAGCTGCACGGTGACGCACCCGGTCAGGGTGAGCACCGCGAGCAGCAGCCCGGCGATCAGGCCCGGAGCGGCCGGCCGCCGGCCGCCGGGGGCGAACTTCGCTGACGTTGCCATGCCGGTGATCCTGCCGGGTCGGGCGCGAGCGCGCACCGCCACTGTCGAATCCCAGTCTCCGGTGCGAAATCCCGGCATGCGAGAAGCGGGCGTGGCCCCCGCTCGGGTCGCTGTGCCACACTGGGCCGCATGTCCGCCGTCCCGCTGGTCGCTCGACTGCACGTCGACCTGCAGCGTGTCGTCAGCGCGGCCTGTCGTCGGTCCTGATTCGCCGGCCGTTCCCCGGCCCGCCGAGGCCCGCCGGCCTCGTTCCTGATTCCCGCCACCCGGCCCCGGCCCGTGGCATGCCCGCTGCCCGTCCGAGCAGGACACGACACCCCGACCAGGAACCGCTTCGCCATGACCATCACCACCGAAGTCCGCGCGGCCGGCGCCACCGTGTGGCTGACCGGGCTGCCCTCGGCCGGCAAGACCACCCTCGCCGAAGCGCTGGCCGAGCGGTTGCGCGCCGGCGGCCGGGCCGTCGAGATCCTCGACGGGGACGCGGTCCGGCCGATCCTCTCGCCCGAGCTGGGCTACACCCGGTCCGACCGGGATGCCAACGTCGCGCGGATCGGCTGGGTGGCCTCGCGGCTGGCCCGGCACGGCGTGCTGGTACTCGCCTGCGTGGTGTCGCCGTACGCGGCGGCCCGGGACGGGGTCCGGGCCGCGCACGAGCAGGACGGCACGAGGTTCCTCGAAGTGCACGTCGCGACGCCCGTGGGGGTGTGCGCCGAGCGGGACGTCAAGGGCCTCTACGCCCGGCAGCGCACCGGTGGCCTGCGCAACCTCACCGGCATCGACGGTGAGTACGAGGCGCCCCGGCGGCCGGAACTGCGCCTGGACACGCACAACCGCACCGTCGAGGAGACGGTCGCCGAGCTGATCGGCTTGCTGGACAAGGAGAATCTCGTATGACCGCAGTGCTCTCGGCGGATTCCGCGCAGCGCGCCTGGCTGACCGATCTCGAGGACGAGGCGATCCACATCATCCGCGAGGTGGCCGGCCAGTTCGAACGCCCGGTGCTGCTCTTCTCCGGTGGCAAGGACTCCATCGTGATGACCCACCTGGCACGCAAGGCGTTCTGGCCGTCCCGGCTGCCCTTCCCGCTGATGCACGTCGACACCGGCCACAACTTCGCCGAGGTGATCGACTACCGCGACCGGCTGGTGGCGGCGTCCGGCGCCCGGCTCGTGGTCGCCAGCGTGCAGGCAGCGATCGACGCGGGCCGGGTGGTCGAGACGCCCGGTGGCACCCGCAACCCGCTGCAGACCGTGCCACTGCTCGACGCCATCGCCGAGCACCGGTTCGACGCGGTGCTCGGCGGCGCCCGCCGGGACGAGGAGAAGGCGCGGGCCAAGGAGCGCGTCTTCAGCGTCCGCGACGACTTCGGCCAGTGGGATCCGCGCAATCAGCGTCCGGAGCTGTGGGATCTCTACAACGGCAGGCACCGTGCCGGCGAGCACGTCCGGGTGTTCCCGCTGTCGAACTGGACCGAGCTCGACATCTGGTCCTACATCGAGCGCGAGGAGATCGAGGTGCCGAGCATCTACTACGCACACCAGCGCGAGGTGTTCGCCCGCGACGGCATGCTGCTGGCGGTGACCGAGTTCACCACGCCGAAGAAAGGGGAAACTCCCCGGCGCGAGTGGGTTCGCTACCGGACGGTGGGCGACGCAACCTGCACCGGAGCGGTGCTCTCGCAGGCCCGGACGGTCGCCGAGATCGTCGCCGAGACCGCCGCCAGCACGATCTCGGAGCGGGGCGCGACCCGAGCCGACGACCGGGCCAGCGAGGCGGCGATGGAGGACCGTAAGCGGCAGGGGTACTTCTGATGCCGGGTGAACTGCTGCGGGTGGTGACCGCGGGTTCGGTCGACGACGGCAAATCCACCCTGGTCGGGCGGTTGCTGCACGACGCGAAGGCGGTGCTCACCGACCAGCTGGCCGCGGTGGAGCTGGCCTCGGAGCGGCGCGGGTACGCCGGCGCCGACCTGGCGCTGCTGGTGGACGGGCTGCGCGCCGAACGGGAACAGGGCATCACCATCGACGTGGCCTACCGGTACTTCGCGACCAAGCGCCGCTCGTTCATCCTGGCCGACACGCCCGGGCACGTGCAGTACACCCGCAACACCGTCACCGGCGCCTCGACCGCCGACGTGGCGGTGCTCCTGGTGGACGCCCGGGCCGGCGTGATCGAGCAGACCCGGCGGCACCTCGCGGTGGCCTCGCTGCTGCGGGTGGCCGAGGTCGTGCTCGCGGTGAACAAGATGGATCTGGTCGACTTCGCCGAGCCCGTCTTCGACGCGATCGTCGCCGACTTCTCTGCCGCGGCCGAGAAGCTGGGGGTCGAGCACTTCACCCCGATCCCGATCGCGGCGCTGGCCGGCGACAACGTCGTGATCCCGTCGGCCCGGATGCCCTGGTTCGGCGGGGCGCCGCTGCTGTCGTTCCTGGAGGAGCTGGAGCCCGCCCAGGCACGCCGGCTGCCGGCCAGGGTGCCGGTGCAGCTGGTGATCCGGCCGCGCACCGCGCAGCACCCCGACTACCGCGGCTACGCCGGCAGGGTCGAGGCCGGCGTGCTGCGGCCCGGCGACAAGGTGCGGGTGCTGCCGTCCGGCCGGGTGTCGCAGGTGGCCGGCATCGACACGCCGGCCGGCGAGCTCGCCGAGGCGCCGGCCGGCCGCTCGGTGACGGTGCGGCTGGCCGACGACCTCGATATCGCCCGGGGCGACCTGATCGCGGTCGACGCGGAGCCGCTGCCGGTGCCGAGCCGGGAGCTGGCGGCGACCGTGTGCTGGCTGACCGACGTCCCGCTGCGGGCCGGCAGCCGCTACCAGCTGCGCCACACCACCCGGGACGTGCTCGCCGTCGTCGACGCGGTCGAGTCCCGGCTCGACATCGCCACCCTGGAGCCGGCACCGGCCCCGGAGCTGGCGCTGAACGACATCGGCGCGGTGCGGCTGCGGCTGGCCGAGCCGGTCGTGACCGATCCGTACGAGCTGAACCGCTCGACCGGCGCCTTCCTGCTGGTCGAGCCGGCCACCGGGGCCACCGTGGCGGCCGGGATGGTGCGTTGACCAGCGCGAGCCTGGCCCGGTGACCGGCCTGCCCCTGCTGCTCGACCTCGCCGGCCGGCTGGCGGTCGTGGTGGGCGGTGGCCCGGTCGGGCTGCGCCGGGCCCGGACGCTGCACGAGGCCGATGCCCGGGTGCGGGTGATCGCGCCGGCCCCGGTGCCGGAACTCACCGGCCTGCAGGTCGAGGTGCAGCGGCGGCCCTACCGGCCGGGGGATCTGGCCGGCGCCTGGTTCGCGGTGGCGGCCACCGGCGACGCCGCCGTGAACGCCGCGGTGGCGGCCGAGGCCGAGGCAGCGCGGATCTTCTGCATCCGGGCCGACCAGGCCGCCGGGGGAACGGCCCGGATGCCGGCGGTGGCCCGGCGCGGCCCGATCACGGTCGCGGTGAACGCCGGCGACCCGGCCCGGGCCGTCGAGCTGCGCAACCTGCTCGCGGCGGTCCTCGACACCCAGGCGGTGCTGCCGCCGCCCACCCGGGCCGGTGCCGGCTCGGTGGCCCTGGTCGGGGGTGGGCCGGGCGACCCGGAGCTCATCACGGTGCGGGGCCGGCGACTGCTGTTCGAGGCCGACGTGGTGGTCGCCGACCGGCTGGCGCCGCGGGCGCTGCTGGCCGACCTGGCCGCCGGCACCGAGGTCATCGACTGCGGCAAGTCGGCGCACCGGCACAACCTCAGCCAGGACGAGATCAACGAGGTGATCGTGCGGCGGGCGCTGGCCGGCCAGCGGGTGGTCCGGCTCAAGGGCGGTGACCCGTTCGTCTTCGGCCGCGGTGGCGAGGAGGTGGCGGCCTGCCTGGCGGCCGGGGTGCCGGTCCAGGTGGTGCCGGGCATCACCTCCTCGGTCGCCGCCCCGGCCGCGGCGGGCATCCCGGTCACCCACCGCGGCCTGAGCGCCGACTTCGCGGTCGTGTCCGGCCACCGCGACCCGGGCGTGCCGGGCGGCGCGCAGCCCGAGTCCGGCTGGAACTGGGCCGAGCTGGCGGTCGGGCCGGGCACCCTGGTGCTGCTGATGGCGATGGGGCGGCTGGCCGAGATCTCGGCGGAGCTGATCCGGCACGGCCGTGCAGCCGACACGCCGGCCGCGGTGGTGCAGAACGCGACCCTGCCCGAGCAGCGGGTGCTCCGGGCGCCGCTGGCGGGCCTGGCCGCCGCCGCCGAGGCGGGTGGCTTCACCGCGCCGGCGGTGGTGGTGATCGGCGCGGTCGCTGCGCTCGGCGCCTGAGCCGGCCGGCGATCGGCAGGATTGTCAGGGGGCCCGCCTACTGTTCGAACCGAGTCGCACGTGATCGCTTCCGTTCCGGCCGTGGCGTGCTACTCTTCGAACAGAGTTTCGAATACTGTTGCGGTGTTCGACAGGATCCGTGCGAACGGGGAGGTGCGCCATGACTGGTCCGGTGCCAGGCAGCGTCGCCAACGTGTTGACCCAGGCCCGTCACATCTGGGCCGGTGCGGTGCTCGAGCCGCAGCCGGCGGAGAAGTACCGCTCCGCCCACATCGCCGCCCTGCGCGCGGCAGCGGCTGTGCTGGCGCTCAAGGCCAGGCCGGCGTCGGTGGGCTCCCGGCGCCCGACGAGCGCCTGGGTGCTGCTCGACCGCCTCGCCCCGGAGCTCTCGGAGTGGTCCGCCTACTTCTCCGACAGTGCCCAGCGCCGGGCGGCCATCGAGGCCGGTTCGGTCAGCGTGGTGAGCGAGCGGGACGCCGACGACCTGCTCCGGGCCGCGGGGGAGTTCATCGCGATCGTCGAGCGGATGGCCGGGGTGCTGTCCCTGGGGGTCGCCAGTTGAGCGCAACCGGATCGCGACCCTGCGTCCCCGACGGTTCGCCGACCCGCGCCCGGCCGGGTCAGTGGGGCTGATCGGCGATGGGGCGCAGTGCGGACCTGCCACGGTCGTCCGGCGAGATCGACGGGGACGACCGTGGTTGCCATGTCCTGCACGTGGACATGGACGCGTTCTTCGCCAGCGTCGAGATCCGCGCCAGGCCTGAACTGCGTGGCCTGCCCGTGGTGGTGGGCGGCACCGAGGGCCGGGGCGTGGTCGCGGCGGCCTCGTACGCGGCCCGGGTCTACGGCATCCGCAGCGCCATGTCGATGGCCCAGGCGCTCCGGCTGTGCCCGAGCCTGATCGTGATCCAGCCGCAGCGCGGGGTGTACTCCGAGACGTCGGCGCAGATCATGCGGATCTTTGCCGATTTCACCCCGCTCGTCGAGCCGCTGTCGCTGGACGAGGCCTTCCTCGACGTCTCCGGTGCGGTCGGGATCTTCGGCCGGCCGGCCGAGATCGCCCGCCAGATCCGGCGGCGGGTCTTCGAGGAGCAGCAGCTGACCTGCTCGGTGGGGGTGGCGCCGATCAAGTCGGTGGCCAAGCTCGCCTCCGGCAGCTGCAAGCCGAACGGGCTGCGCGTCGTCAGCCAGGCCGGACTCCTCGACTTCCTGCACCCGCTGCCGGTCACCGCGCTCTGGGGGGTCGGCGCGCGCACCGCCGAGTCACTGCGCCGGCTGGGCATCCGGACGGTCGGCGATCTCGCGGCGACCCCGGTCGACACCCTCCGCCGGGCCGTCGGCACGGCGGTGGCGACTCATCTGCACAACCTGGCCCGAGGTGTCGACAATCGTGCAGTCACCACCGGCGCGGAGGAGAAATCGATCTCCACCGACCGGACCCTCGCGCGTGACCTGCTGGCCGAGGCCGAGGTCGCCCGGGAATTGCTGCGGGGCGCCGGTGAGGTGACCGAGCGGCTCCGGCACGTCCACAAGGTGGCGCGCACGGTCGGCATCAAGATCAGGTTCGCCGACTTCACCACGGTCACCCGGGTGCGCACCCTGGCCGAACCCACCGATGCCGCCGCCGTCGTCTATGCCGAGGCGCTGCAGCTCTACCGGGCGCTGCGACTGGATCAGCCCCGGATCCGGCTGGTCGGGGTGAAGGTGGAGAACCTGCGCCCGGCGGACGAGGCGACCCAGCTGGCTCTCGACCTCACCGGCGCCGCCAAGCGGCCGGCCCCTGCCACCGATCACGCGATCGACGCCCTGGTCGCCCGGTTCGGCGAGTCGGTCGTCCGGCCCGCCTCGCTGCTTACGCCGGGCTCGGCGCCCACCGTCGGCGGCCTGACCCGGGCCCGGCAGCGGCCGGGACGCGGCGAGGTAACGAATCTCGGCAATCCGCCGGTGAATCCGGGCAGTTAACTTTCGAACTCGTAGGCGGGCTCGTATGCTCGATACGAACGTCGGACCGGGCCGGAGCCGGGAAATTCGGGCTGTGCGGCCGGCCCGCGCGACGTGGTGACATTGCTGGAACACGACTGGGATAGGAGGGCATCATGCCGCTCTCCGAGCATGAGCAGAGGCTGCTCGACGAGATCGAGCAGGCGCTGTACGCCGAGGATCCGAAGTTCGCTTCGTCCGTGCGGTCCGCCCGGCCTCGCAGTCGTGTTCGGATGATGCTCGCCGCGTCAGCGGTCGGCGTGCTGGTCGGCCTGGCCGTCGTCATCGTGGGCCTGGCCACCAACCTGATCGCGGTCGGCGTGCTCGGCTTCGTGCTCATCGTGGGCTGCTGCGTCGTCGCCGCGACGGCGCTGCGCGGGCCGCGCCGGTCCGCCGCCGCAGCCATCACCACCCAGCCATCCAGCACGGCGGCCCGGCAGAACAACCTGCGCACCAAGATGGAGGACCGGATGCGGCGCCGGTTCGAGGAGAACTGACCGGCCCGGCCGCTCGGCACTCCCCGGAAAGCCGCACCCGAACGGCTCCTCCGCACCCGACCATCACCGCGCCACGCTGACCACAGTGTGGCGCAGCCGCATGCGGCCGACCACGCACTCGGGCCTCTCGCCCGGCGGGTGGGTGTAACCCATCGCCGCGCGGGCGGGCCCTATAGCCGCCGCGCGTGCCCTTACGCCTCGCCGCGCCGCGCGCGTGCCCTTACGCCTCGCCGCGCGGGCGGGCCCTATAGCCGCGTGAGCGGGTCCTATCGCCGCGCGAGCGGGCCCTACCGCTGCCAGTGGGCGGACCGGCGCAGCAGCGAACGCGGCAGCCAGCGGTGCAGCAGCGAGAGCCGCCGATCGGTCCGGCGCGCCCAGCGGCCGAGCGCCTGGTCCAGGGCGCGCACGCTGTCGGCCGGCAGGTCGGTCACCAGGTTCGGGCTGAACCGGTCCCGCTCAACGCTGCCGGCGATCACCCCGACCGCTGCCTGGCCGCGCTCGTCCACGCCGTGCCGGCCGAGCCAGAGCGGGACCTGGCCGACCGTCATGGTGCGCGGCCAGAGGGCATTCCGGTCCGCCGCGGTCGCGGCCAGTTCCAGCCAGAGCAGCTCGGGATTGCCGGTGGCGCGGGCGCGGTCCAGCCGCCGGCGGCGCTGCCGGTGCCGGACCCCCCGGGGCCCGAGGGCGACCCCGGCCAGCAGAAGCAGCACCGCGAGCACCGGGATTCCCACCTCCCAGACCAGCGGCGGCACCGCCGGACCGGACGCGGTTGCCGCCGGCGCCGCGGTCGAGGTGCTGGCACCGGCCGAGGCCGTGCTGACCGTCGGGTGGGCGGTCGGCTCGGCGGTGTTGCTCGCCGACTGGTCGGGGTGTGCGGCCCAGGGCAGTGCCACCTCGCGGGTCACGTCTGGCCCGGTCAGCGGCGTCGGGTCGAACGGGATCCAGCCGATGCCCGCGAAGTAGACCTCGACCCAGGCGTGCGCGTCCGCGGTGGTGACGGTGAACAGCCCGTTGCCGTCCGGCGGCCGGTGCGTGTAGCCGAGCACGACCCGGCTCGGCAGCCCGACCGCCCGCATCAGCACCGCGGCCGCCGCGGCGTACTGCTGGCAGAAGCCCTCCTTCTTGGTCAGGAAGGTCACCAGCGCGCTGTTGCCGTCGGTGGGCGGAGCGCTGAGCGAGTAGACGAAGCCGTTCTTGCCATTGGTGAAGTAGTCCGAGATCGCCCTGGCCTTGTCGTACGGCGTCGCCTGTCCGGTGACCAGCCGGGCCGCCAGGTCGGTCACCACGGCCGGTTGGACGGGCAGCTGCAGGTAGCGCTCGTCCAGCTGCGGGTCGCCGGTGCCGCTGAAGGCCGGCGCGGCGCGCAGCTGATCGACGGTGGGCGCGGGCTGACGCACCGACTCGGTGTAGGTCATGGCGCGCTTGAGGGTGACACCGGTGACCGTCGCGGTGCGGCTGTCCCAGTTGCCGCCGCCGACCCGGAGCAACTGCGGGTCGGCCAGGAACGGCAGCGTGTGCCCGCCCAGGGCCTGGATGGTGAAGGTCGCGTCCATCGGGAACGACCGGACGTCGGTGGCCGGGCCCGACTCGGGCTCGGCGGGGTAGCGGGCCTGGCTGAGCGGGATGCCGGGCGCGGTGTCACCGTCGGTGGGCTGCCAGCCGTCGTTGGTGAACCTGTCGTCCACCACCTGCCGGATGTAGAACGGCTCGTCGCCGGTGGCCACGTGCACCTGGAACAGGGTCGTCGGGGTCGGCCGCTGCAGCGAGCCGCGCAGCGAGGCCAGGTCGTTGAGCACCACCTGCCCGGAGCCGTTGCCCGGACCGCTGCCGTTGCCGTTGTGATGGGCGGCGCGGGCCAGCAGGTTGGTCGGCACGGCGGGCAGCAGCAGCGGGACGATCAGGGCGGCCAGGATCCCGGTGATCGCCATCCGCCGCCCGCCGCCCAGCCGGCCGGCGGAACCGTCCACCGAGGGTCCCCAGGCCAGATCCTGCAGCCGGGTGCCGGCCAGCAGGATGAGCAGGAACCCGGCGGCCGCCGCGGCGAACCAGAACGGATTGGCCGACCGGGACGAGGTCGCCGAGGCCACCGCCAGCACCTCCAGCAGCGGGGCCGCGGCGAGCAGTGGCTGGCGCAGCAGCACCCCGAGCACGTCGGTCAGGCAGAGCAGCGCGACGAGCGCGGTGGCGACCAGCAGCCGGGTCGGCGTGGTCGAGGCGAGCGGGGCGTGCTCGGACTGCATGATCTGGCGCGCCTGGTCGACGAGGTCGCCGAGGTCGCCACCGGTGGCCCGGGTCGGCAGCACCCCGAAGTAGAGGTGCTGCGGCACGAACACCCACAGCAGCATGAGCACCGAGGCGGCCAGGCCGACCAGGCTGTGCCACCACCGGGTCGTGCCGCGGTAGCGCAGCCCGCTCACGATGACCAGGTAGGGCAGCGAGCAGCCGATGCTGACCGTCAGCCAGTGCCAGTCGGTGAAGATGGACGACAGCGGCAGCGCGGTCAGGAACATGCCGGCCGCGACGGTGCCGGTGGCCGCGACCAGCGCTGGCGCCGAACGGCCGCCGGGAGGCTGCTGGGCCGGACGTTGCTGGGCCGGACGTTGCTGGGCCCCGCGTTGCTGGGTGGCGGTCATCGGCCGGCCCCCGCCCGGGTGGCGAGCAGCCGGGGCCACAGCTCGGCCAGGTCGCTGCCCGCCTCGGCCGGCACCACCCGCCAGCCGGCGGCCCGCAGCGCGTCCGCGCTGGCCTGCCAGCCCTCCTCGCGCAGCTGGTCGCGTCCGATGCCGGCCCACGTCCAGGATCGCAGCAGCAGCGCCACCGAGCTGCCGGGCAGCCGGGGCCGGCCCAGCAGCTCGGCCAGCGGCGCGTGCGGCGCGACCCCCAGGACGGCGAACACCGAGGCGTCGCGGCCCAGGTTGCTCAGCGCGGTCGCCAGCGGCTGCACGTCGCTGCGCAGCGCGTGCTGGGCATCGGCCAGCAGGTCGAGGATCGGCGTCACCTCGTCGTGCGCGACGTGGCCGCTGCCGGTCACGACGGTCACCCGCCGGCCGCGCTCGGCCAGGTGGCAGCCGATGCTGGCGGCGGTCGCGACCGCCCACTCGAAGGCGGGGGACTCCTCGGCGTGCGGGGCGGCCGGGTAGGCCAGGCTGCGGGTGTCCAGCAGCACCAGCGACTCGCCGTGCCAGGGCCGCTCCTCCTGCCGCACCATCAGCGAGCCGGTCTTGGCCGAGCTGCGCCAGTGGATCTTGCGCAGGTCGTCGCCGTGCCGGAACTCCCGCACCGACGCGTCGTCCGAGCCGCCCGAGCCGACCGAGTGGCTGAGCGCGGCGGCGCCGTCCCGCCAGGCGACCGGCAGCGTCAGCGGTGCCAGCGGCGTGGTCGCCGGTTGCACCACCAGCTGCGCGGTGTCGGTGGAGCGGGTGTCGGCGGTGACCAGGCCGAACGGGTCGCTGGCCACCACGGTGGTCGGCCCGACGGTGTAGCGGCCGCGGCGCAGCCGGGGCAGCGGGTAGGCCACGGTGCGGCGCTGCCGGCCGCGCACGCCCGCCACGCTGAACCGCAGCGGACGCCCGCCCGGCACCGTCTCGGTGATCCGCAGCGGCCCGGTGCCGAAGGCCTGCGGGTTGCCGAGCACCAGCCGGACCTCGGCCGCCTCGCCGACCACCACCCGCGGCGGGGTCACCGCGTGCCCGATCCGCAGGCCGGACCTGGCCTGCCGGACGGCCAGCCACGCGGGCACCGGCAGCACCAGCAGCAGCACGCCGACCCGCTGCAGGTCGACCACGCCGAGCAGCAGCCCGGCCAGCAGCGCCAGCACGCCGACCGCGATGAAGATCCGGCCGCGGCTCGACAGCGCCACCCGGCGCGTCCCGATCGCCGAGCCACCGAGCCGGACGCCGTCGCCGGCCCCGCGGCCGGGCTGCCGGCCGCGCCAGCGGGTCGCCGGGGCAGCCATCGGATCAGGCCCGCTGGCCGGCGGCCGGGATCGGCACCTTGGCGACCACCTCGGTGGTCAGCTCCTCGGGCGTCCGGCCGGCCACGGTGGCCGCCGCGGTCGGGATGAGCCGGTGGGCCAGCACCGGCACCGCCAGCTGCTGCACGTCGTCCGGCAGCACGAAGTCACGGCCGGCCATCGCGGCGGCGGCCTTCGCGGTGCGCAGCAGGTGCAGGGACGCGCGCGGCGAGGCGCCCAGCCGCAGTTCCGGGTGGTTGCGGGTGGCCTCGGCCAGCGCCACCACGTAGTGCTTGACCGCGTCCACCACGTGCACCCGCCGGACGGACTCGATCAGCGTCCGGATCTGGGCGGCGTCCGAGACCGGGCGCAGCGCCTCCAACGGGTCGGCGGTCGTCTGGTCCGACAGCATCGCCAGCTCGGCCCGGCGGTCGGGGTAACCGAGCGAGATCTTGGCGGTGAACCGGTCCCGCTGGGCCTCGGGCAGGGCGTAGGTGCCCTCCATCTCGACCGGGTTCTGGGTGGCGAGCACCAGGAACGGCGACTGCAGCCCGTACCGGGTGCCGTCCACGGTGACCTGGCGCTCGGCCATGCATTCCAGCAGCGCGGCCTGGGTCTTGGGGGAGGCGCGGTTGATCTCGTCGCCCAGCACGATGTTGGCGAACACCGGCCCCGGCTTGAACTCGAAGTCGGTCGACTCGGCGTTGTAGATGCTCACCCCGGTGACGTCGCTGGGGAGCAGGTCCGGGGTGAACTGCAGCCGGCGGACCGAGCAGTCGATGGAACGCGCCAGGGCCTTGGCGAAGGTGGTCTTGCCGACGCCGGGGACGTCCTCGATGAGCAGGTGCCCCTCCGCCAGCAGCACGGTGACCCCGAGCTGGATCACCTCGCGCTTGCCGGCGATCACCCGCTCGATGTTCTCGACGATCCGCCGGGCGGCCGGCTCGATCTGCTCGACCGGCAGCGGCGCTGGGTGACCGTTCCGGCTCGCCGGGGCGCCCGCCGGGGTGTCGGCGTTGAACTCGGCGTCCGCCTGCGCTGCATGTGTCACGTCAGTGCAATCCGTCCTGTCATCGCGTGGCCGCGCGCCGGGCGCTCCCGCGCCGGGAACGGCCACCACCAGAGTTGTCGAGAACCGCTGATAAGTCGAGCCCCGCGGTCCCGGCACCGGACCGGGCGGACCCGCCCGGCCGTGAAGCGGTCTGAGCGTAGTGGTTCGCCACCTCCTCCCGCCGGGCACTTCGCAAGAAACGCCTGCATCGGATGGCGGCGGCCTCGGCCTCCCCACCGTTCCCCACCGCGCAGCCGCCCCGGTTTTCGGGGGTTGCGGCTGAGAATTCAGCGGAATTTCGTGGCCGGGTTGGATTGACCGTGGGTAGCAGTGGGGTATCGTGGGGCGCGGTGGGGATAGCGTGAAGTTCGGGGCTGCGGAGGTGGCGGGATGTTCCTCGGCACCCACACGCCCCGCCTCGACGACAAGGGCCGGCTCGCGCTGCCGGCCAAGTTCCGCAGCGATCTGGAGGGAGGGCTAGTGATCACCAAGGGCCAGGAACGCTGCCTGTTCGTGTTCCCGATGCCGGAGTTCACCCGGATCACCGACCTGCTGCGCAACGCCCCCGTCACCCAGCGCAGCGTCCGCGACTACAGCCGCGTCTTCTTCGCCAGCGCCTCGCACGAGGTGCCGGACGGCCAGGGCCGGATCACGGTGCCGGCGCCGCTGCGGGAGTACGCCGGCCTGACCAAGGACTGCGTGGTGATCGGCGCCAACACCCGGGTCGAGGTGTGGGACTCCGCCGCCTGGCAGAGCTACCTGGACGGCACCGAGCAGTCGTTCGCCGACGCCGAGGAGGTGCTGCCCGGGCTGCTGTGATCCCGGCCGCCCGGCGGCCCGGCACGGCAGGGCACGAGAACCCGCAGCAACCACGACGAGGGACCGCACGAGAGCGGCCGCGCGGCACGCGCCGGTCGGCCTCCTCCCGCCAGCGGTGCACGGCCATCCTGACGCACTTCCCCGGCGCCAGGCGGGCCGCGCACCGGCCGGCGGGTGGGGACCTGTCGGCACGACCCGCGAGCCACCGACACCCCGTACCGCCGAGCACCGCTGGACACCGTCCGTTCGACATCGTCGAGGAGCCACTGCATGGATGCACCGCAGGCGCCGCGGCCGGAACCGGCCGAGCCGTCCGCAGGCTCCGCCGCGCACGTGCCGGTGCTGCTCGAACGGGTGCTGGACCTGCTCGCCCCGGCGCTGGACCGGCCGGGTGCGGTGGTCGTCGACGCCACCCTCGGCCTGGGCGGGCACAGCGAGGCGATGCTGGCAGCCCACCCCGGGCTGCGGCTGGTCGGCCTGGACCGCGACCCCGAGGCGCTGGCCCGCAGCACCCGCCGGCTGGCCCCGTATTCGGACCGGATCGAGCTGGTGCACGCCGTCTACGACGAGCTTCCGGCGGTGCTCGCCGACCTGGGCATCGAGCGGATCTCCGGGGCGCTCTTCGACCTGGGCGTCTCCTCGATGCAGCTCGACCTGGCCGAGCGCGGCTTCTCCTACGCCCACGACGCGCCGCTGGACATGCGGATGGACCCGAACGATCCGCTGACCGCCGAGGCGGTGGTGAACGAGTACCCGGTGCCGCAGCTGGCCCGGGTGCTGCGGGAGTACGGCGAGGAGCGGTTCGCGCTGCGGATCGCGCAGGCGATCGCCCGGCGCCGGGAGCGCGGCCCGATCACCTCGAGCGCCGAGCTAGCCGAGCTGGTGCGCGACGCCATTCCGGCGGCCACCCGGCGCACCGGCGGCCACCCGGCCAAGCGCACCTTCCAGGCGCTGCGGATCGAGGTCAACGGCGAGCTGGCTGCGGTCGAGGCGGCCATTCCGGCGGCGTTGCGGGCACTGGACGTGGGGGGACGGATCGTGGTGTTGGCCTATCACTCGCTGGAGGACCGGATCGTCAAGCGCAGCCTCGCCGCGCTGGCGACCGACCGGACGCCTCCGGGGCTGCCGGTCCCGCTGGCCGCGGCCGGCCCGCAGATCCGGCTGCTGAGCCGCGGCTCGGAGCCGGCCAGTGACGCCGAGATCGCCGCGAACCCGCGGGCCGCCTCGGTGCGGCTGCGGGCCGCCGAGCGGATCCGGGAGGCGGCGTGACCGCCGGGCGCGAGCGACCGGCCCGGCCCGGAGCGGCCCGGTTCGGTGCCGCTCGGCCCACTGCGAGTGCCGGTGCGGGCGGGCTGCGGGCGCGGCTGCGCACGGTGCCGTTGCCGGTGCTGCTCGGCGGCATGCTGGTCGCCGGGCTGTGCCTGCTGCTGACGCTCAACACCGCCTCGGCGGCGCAGGAGCTGCGGCAGCGGGCGCTCACCGACAGCAACGCCACCGCCTCGGATCACGAGCAGCAGCTGGTCCGCGACCTGGCGGCCAAGCAGGCACCGGCGGCGCTGGCGGCCGCGGCCGCCGCCCAGGGGCTGGTGCCGAACCCGAACCCGGCCTTCCTGCGGATCAACGCCGACGGTTCGGTGACGGTGCTCGGCTCGCCGGCCCCGGCCAGCGCGCCGCCGCCCCCGGTCGCCGCGCACCCCACCGCCTCGCCCACCGCGTCGAAGCCGGCGGCATCCAGACCGGCGGCGTCGAAGCCGGCGGCGTCCAAGAGCGGTGCGCCGTCTGCGGTGGCCGCGGCGACCCGGTCCCGGGCGCCGGTGGTGACGGTGACCGTCACCCGGGCCGCCCCGCCCGCCACACCGACCGCCCGCACGACCGCCAGTCCTGGAGGCCACCGATGAACCGTCCGCCCGAGCAGCCGCCGAACCGGCAGCCCCGCCGGCCGGCCACCGGGCCCGGCGCCCCCCGCCAGGCCGGTGCCCGGCAGCCGGGCGGGCCCCGCCAGCAGCCCGGTGCCCGGCAGGTGGGTCCGGCCGGGCCGGGTGCCGGTCACCCGCGCGGCGGCCAGCCACAACCGGGCCGCCCGCCGGGACCGGGCCAGCAGCGCATCGCGCAGCCGGCCGCCGGCCGGCCGCGGCAGCCGGGCCCGGCCCCCGCGGGCCGCCCCGGGGCCCAGCGACAGCAGCGTCCGGCAGGTCAGGACGCCAGCCGGCCGAGCCCGCAGAGCCCGAACGGGCAGCGCCCGAGCCGCCCGAGCCCGAACGGGCAGAGCCCCGCAAGTCGGCAGAGTCCCGCAAACCGGCGCCCGGCGGACCGGCGGCCGACCGCCCCGCGGCCCCGGCCGAAGCGCCGGCCGCGGCAGCTCCGGCTCGGCCGCACCGTGCGCCGGCTCTGGAGCAGCGCGTTCTTCGTCGGGCTGCTGCTCGCCGTCGTGCTGATCAGGCTGTTCTGGCTGCAGGGGATGGACGCCAAGGGGTACGCGCTGGCCGCCTCGGACGAGAAGCGCGAGTTCGTCACGCTGCACGCCGCCCGCGGCTCGATCGTGGACCGGACCGGTCAGGCACTGGCCTACACCGCCGACGCCAAGGACATCGTCGCCGACCCGACGATGATCAAGCCGGCGGACCGGATGAGCTACGCCGCGATGCTCGCCCCGCTGCTGGGCCGGGGCGAGTTCGACGTGGAGAAGCAGCTGGACTCGACCTCGCACTACGCCCTGCTCGGCACCGCGATCTCACCCGCCGTGGCGTCCCAGATCGAGAACCTCACCCTGGACGGCAAGCCGCTGGCGGGGCTGTTCAGCCAGGCGACCATGCAGCGGATGTACCCGGCCCAGACCACCGGCTCGAACGTGGTCGGGCTGGTGCAGTCCGACGGGACCGGCGCGGCCGGCATCGAGTACAGCTACGACTCGCTGCTGCACGGCACCGACGGGTCGGTGAGCTACGAGAAGGACGCCCTGGGCAACGTCAACCCGGCTGGACCGATCAAGCGCAAGGCGGCGCTCGACGGCGGCACCGTGCGGCTGACCCTGGACGAGGACCTGCAGTACGTCGTGCAGAGCTACCTGGACCAGGCCGTCGCCCAGTCCCAGGCCAAGGACGGCCAGGTGACGGTGCTCGACGCGCAGACCGGCCAGGTGCTGGCGATGGCCTCCAGCGGCTCGTTCAACCCGCAGGACCCGTCGACGATCAGCTCGAACCAGTCGATGGACCCCAACATCCAGCAGGTGTTCGAACCGGGCTCGGCGAACAAGATCGTCACCATGGCCGCGGCGCTGGAGAAGCACCTGATCACCCCGACCACGGTGCTGTCGGTGCCCGACACCATAGAGTCCGGCGGCATCTCGGTGCACGACGCGTGGTGGCACCCGGTGCAGAAGTTCACCGCCACCGGCGTGCTGGCCGAGTCCTCGAACGTGGGCACCCTGGAGATCGCGCAACGGGTCGGCAAGCAGACCTTCAACGACTACCTGCACCGGTTCGGGCTCGGCCAGAAGACCGGGGTCGAGCTGCCGGGGGAGAGCGCCGGTCTGCTGCCGCCGCTGTCGAGCTGGTCGGACGCGACGTTCGCCAACCTGCCGATCGGCCAGGGCGTGGCGATGACCTCGCTGCAGCTGGCCTCGATGTACCAGACGGTGGCCAACGGCGGCGTGCGGGTCCCGCCGCGCATCGTCGGCTCCACCACCGCGGCCGACGGCGCCGTGCACCCGACCGCGCAGCCGGCCGGCGTCCCGGTGATGTCGCCGCAGACCGCGGCCACCCTGCGCACCATGCTGGAGTCGGTGACGCTCAAGGGCGGCACCGGCGTGCGGGCGGCCGTCCCGGGGTACCTGGTCGCCGGCAAGACCGGCACCGCGCAGCAGCCGGATCCGGCGACTGGCGCCTACTCCAACTCGATGTACTGGGACACGTTCGCCGGCATGGCACCGGCCGACAATCCCCGGTTCGTGGTGTCGATCATGATCGACAACCCGGCGCACGGCGTGGAGGGTGGCGACGTGGCCGCGCCGCTGTTCCACCACATCGCCAGCTATGAGCTGTCCGCGGCCAAGATCCCGCCGTCCGGGGCGCAGGCCAAGCTGGTGCCGCTGACCCTGAACTAGCGGCGCGCATAGCAGCGGGGGACGGCAGGTGCGCGCAATGGGGAGGGGGTCGTGGTGACGGGGCTGTCGGTACCGTGGTCATCCGTGGTCCCCGCCTCCCCGAGCTCGTCCGGGACGGTCCTCCGCCCGGCCGGCACCACTCCCCGCGCCCTCGCCGAGCTGGCGGCGCTGGCCGGTGCCCCCGCGCCCGGCGCCCGGCCGGCCGCGGTCACCGGCGTGACCGCGAGTTCCGCCGACGTCCAGCCGGGTGACCTGTTCGCCGCGCTGCCCGGGGCGAGCGTGCACGGCATCGAGTACCTGCCCGCCGCGCTGGACCGGGGCGCGGTGGCGGTGCTGACCGATCCGGCCGGCGCCGCGGCACTGGCCGGCCGGCTGCCCGCGCTGGTGGTGCCGGATCCGCGCGCGGTGCTCGGGCCGCTGGCCGCCGAGGTCTACGGCAACCCGTCCCGGCGGCTGCCGGTGCTCGGCGTGACCGGCACCAGCGGCAAGACCACCACCACCTTCCTGCTGCGGGCCGGCCTGGCCGCGGCGGGCATCGAGACCGGCATGATCGGCACGGTGGGCGTCTTCGCCGGTGCCGAGCACCTGAAGCTGCCGTTCACCACGCCCGAGGCGCCGCAGCTGCAGGCCCTGCTCGCGCTGATGGTCGAGCGCGGCATGCGGGTGGCGACGATGGAGGTCTCCTCGCACGCGCTGCGGATGGGCCGGGTGGCCGGCACCGAGTTCGCGGTGGGGGCGTTCACGAACCTGTCGCAGGACCACCTCGACTTCCACTCCGACATGGAGGACTACTTCTCGGCCAAGGCGCTGCTCTTCGACGGCCGGTCGCGGACCGAGGTCGTGATGGTGGACGACGAGTGGGGCCGCCGGCTGGTCAAGCCCGGCTCGGTGACCGTCACCGCGGCCGGGGCGGACGCGCAGTGGCGGGCCGAGGACGTCGTGACCGAGCCGGACGGGACGACCCGGTTCACGGTGCACGGTCCCGGGCTGAGCTTCGCGGCCGGCTGCCGGATCCCGGGCGCCTACAACGTCGCCAACACCGTGCTGGCCTGCGCGGTGCTGGCGCAGCTGGAGGTGGACGTGGCGGCGGTCGCCCCGGCCCTGGCCCGGGCCCAGGTCCGCGGCCGGATGGAGCGGGTGGACGGCGACCAGCCGTTCCTGGCGGTGGTCGACTACAGCCACAAGCCCGCCGGGGTGGCCGGGGCGCTGCGCGCGCTGCGCCCGCTGACCGCCGGCCGGCTGATCGTGGTGCTGGGCTGCGGTGGCGACCGGGACCGCGGCAAGCGCCCGCTGATGGGTGAGGTGGCGGCCGAGCTGGCCGACGTGCTGGTGGTGACCGACGACAACCCGCGCTCGGAGGATCCGGCGGAGATCCGGGCGGCGATGCTGGCCGGCGCCCGGTCGGTGCCGGCCGGCCAGGCCGCCGAGATCCGCGAGGTGGGGGATCGGCGGGAGGCCATCCTGACCGCGATCTCCCTTGCGCAATCGGGCGATACGGTACTTGTCGCCGGCAAGGGGCACGAGACGGGCCAGGAGATTGCGGGCACTATGCTGGCCTTCGATGATGTCACTGTCGTGCGTGAGGCGCTGTCCGAACGCGGCTTCGCCGACGTGCCGGCCGGTGCCCGCCCGGCGCCCGGGGCGGGTGTGACGCCGGCATGATCGGCATGACGGTGGGCGAGATCGCCCGGGTCGTCGGCGGCCGGTCGCACCGGATCGACCCGCAGCTGGTGGTCACCGGCAAGGTGGAGTTCGACAGCCGGCGGGTGGTGCCCGGCGACCTGTTCCTCGCGATCAAGGGCGAGCACGCGGACGGCCACGAGTTCGCCGGCACCGCGCTGGCCGCCGGCGCGGTGGCCGTGCTGTGCACCCGGGAACTGGGCGCTGGCGAGCCGGACGGGGGAGTGCCGCAGATCGTGGTGGCCGACCCGATCGCCGCGATCACCGCGCTGGCCGCCGAGAACGCCCGCCGGCTGGCGGCCACCGTGATCGAGGTGACCGGTTCGTCGGGCAAGACCTCGACCAAGGACCTGCTGGCCCAGGTGCTCGAACGGCACGGCCGCACGATCGCGCCGCCGGAGTCGTTCAACAACGAGCTGGGCTTTCCGTACACGGTGCTGCTGGCCGGCGCCGACACCGACTACCTGGTGCTGGAGGCCTCCGCGCGCGGGCTCGGGCACATCGCCCAGTTGACCGGCATCGCGCCGCCCCGGATCGCCGCGGTGCTCAACGTCGGCCACGCCCACCTCGGCGAGTTCGGCTCGGTGGCCGCCATCGCGCAGGCCAAGGGCGAGCTGGTCGAGGCGCTGCCGGCCGACGGGGTCGCGGTGCTGAACGCCGACGACCCGCTGGTCTCGGCGATGGCCGCCCGCACCGCGGCCCGGGTGGTCAGCGTCGGCGAGCAGCCGGGCGCCGACGTCCGGGCGGTCGACGTGCGGGTCGACGGAACCGGCCGGGCCTCCTTCACCCTGGTCAGCGGCGAGCGGCGGGAGCCGGTCGCGCTGCAGGTGCTCGGCGAGCACCAGGTCGGCAACGCGCTGGCCGCGGCGGCCGTGGCCCTGCAGGTGGGCATGGACCTGCCGGCCGTCGCCGAGGCGCTGTCGGCGGCCGCGGCCCGCTCGCACTGGCGGATGGAGGTCACCGAGGTCGGCGGCGTCACCGTGGTGAACGACGCCTACAACGCCAACCCGGAGTCGGTGCGGGCGGCTCTGAAGAGCCTGGCGATCATGGCCGGCAGCGAGCGCACCGGTGGCCGGCGGCGCAGCATCGCGGTGCTGGGCCAGATGGCCGAGCTGGGGCCGGAATCGGTCGAGGCGCACGACGCCGTCGGCCGGCTGGCCGTCCGGTTGGACGTGAACCTGCTGCTCGCGGTGGGCCAGGCGGCCCGGCCGATCGCCCACGGCGCGTCGCTGGAGGGCTCGTGGAACGGCGAGTCGCGCTGGGTGCCGAGCAACGAGGCGGCCGCCGAGCTGCTGCTGGCCGAGCTGCGGCCCGGTGACCTGGTGCTGGTCAAGGGCTCGCGCTCGGCCGAGATGCAGCGGATCGCGCACGCCCTGATCGCCGGGTTGCGGGATGGCGCCGGCCTGCAGGACCGCGGCCAGGCATGAAGACGATCCTCGTCGCGGCCCTGTTCGGCCTGCTCACCTCGATCCTCTGCACGCCGCTGGTGGTGCGTTACTTCCGCAAGCAGGGCTTCGGGCAGGAGATCCGGGACGACGGGCCGCAGAGCCACCTGGTCAAGCGGGGCACGCCCACCATGGGCGGCGTCGCGATCATGGGCTCGACCATCGTCGGCTACGCCGTCGCGCACCTGATCGGCTCGCTGCGGCACGACTCCGGCCCGACCGCGTCCGGGCTGCTGCTGCTGTTCCTGATGCTGGGCTCCGGTGCCGTCGGGTTCCTCGACGACCTGATCAAGCTCCGGCGCCGGCGCAGCCTCGGCCTGCGGGCCCGGGCGAAGTTCCTCGGCCAGCTCGTCGTGGCGCTGGTGTTCGGCCTCGGCGCGATGATGTTCAAGAACCACGCCGGCCTGACCCCGGCGTCCAAGCACATCTCCTACGTCCGCGACATCGGCGGCCTGTCGATCGGCTTCGTCGGCTTCCTGCTGCTGGCGTACCTGATCATCACCGCCACCACCAACGCGGTGAACCTGACCGACGGCCTGGACGGGCTGGTGGCCGGCAGCGCCGCGATGGTGATGGGCGCCTACACGCTGGTGACGTTCATCCAGTTCCGCAGCAGCTGCTCCGACGGCACCGCGCTGGCCGGCTGCTACCACGTGCGCGACCCGCAGGACCTCGCGCTGGTCGCGGCCGCGGCGATGGGCGCCTGCTTCGGCTTCCTCTGGTGGAACGCCAAACCGGCCCAGATCTTCATGGGCGACACCGGCTCGATGGCGCTCGGCGGCCTGATGGCGGGGCTGGCGATCCTGTCCCGCACCGAGCTGCTGCTGGTGGTGCTGGGTGGGCTGTTCGCGGTGGTGACGCTGTCGAGCGTGATCCAGACCGGCTGGTTCAAGATCACCCGGATCCGCACCGGCACCGGCCGGCGGGTGTTCCGGATGGCGCCGTTCCACCATCACTTCGAGCTGGGCGGCTGGGACGAGATCACCACGATCATCCGGTTCTGGATCGTCGGCGGCATGGCGGTGGCCTTCGGGATGGGCCTGTTCTACGCCGAGTTCATCTCCCATGGCTGAGCCGGGCCATGACTGACGCGGCGCTCAGCGGGCCGGCCGACTTCGCCGGTGCGACGGTGCTGGTGTGCGGGACGGGCCTGGCCGGGCGCACCGCGGTCGCGGCGCTGCTCGACCTCGGCGCCCGGGTGCTGGTCGCCGACGACGGCGGCACGCCCGCCCCGCTGCCCGGCGCCGCCGAGTTCCTCGGCCGGCTGACCGGGCTGCCGGCCGGCGTCACGGCGGTGTTCGCGTCCCCGGGCCTGCCGCCGTCGCACCCGGTGCTGGCCGCGGCCGGGGTGGCCGGGGTACCGGTGCTCGGCGAGCTGGAGCTCGCCTGGCGGATCCAGGGCAGCCGTGGCCCGCGCTGGCTGCTGGTCACCGGGACGAACGGCAAGACCACGACCGTGCGGATGCTGGAGTCGATCCTGCGCGCGGCCGGGCTGCGGGCCGCGGCGGTCGGCAACGTCGGGGTGCCGGTCATCGACGCGGTGCGGGCCAGGCCCGGCTACGACGTGCTCGCGGTCGAGGCGTCCAGCTTCCAGCTGCACTTCAGCAGCTCGCTGCGCCCGCGCGCCGGCGCGCTGCTCAACCTGGCCGAGGACCACCTCGACTGGCACGGCTCGATGGCCGCCTACGCCCGGGCGAAGACGAAGGTCTGGGCCGGTGACCGGGCGGTCGGCAACGCCGACGACCCGCTGGTCGCCGAGCTGCAGGCGGCCAGCGGCGCCCCCCGGCTGGACTTCACCCTCGGGGCGCCGGGCCCGGGCCGCTTCGGGGTTGCCGGCGGGATGCTGCGCACCCCGGACGGCGTCGCGCTGCTGCCCGTAGCCGAGGTCGCCCCGGCCGGCCCGCACAACGTCGCCAACGCGCTGGCCGCGGCGGCGCTGGCCACCGCGGCGGGCATCGGGCCGGCCGAGATCGCCGCCGGCCTGCGGGCGTTCGTGCCGGACCCGCACCGCAACGAGCTGGTCGCCGAGGTGGCCGGGGTCCGGTACGTGGACGACTCCAAGGCGACCAACCCGCACGCCGCCGCGGCGTCGCTGGC
>DATJNU010000153.1:0-18414 GCA_035507775.1 Jatrophihabitans sp. | reverse complement strand
ACGCCGAAGCACGCCAGCACGATGTGCCAGCCCAGCGACACCGCCATCTGCTCGCGGGCCGGCAACAGCCCGGCCGGGCCGCTCGCGGCGGCGAGGAATGCGCGCACGCCATCACCCGTCCTGTCGTTCGCCGCGACCCGGCTCGGCCCGGGGTCCTGCGGCGAGGCCTGCCGTACTGGCAGTCGGGACACCGGGCGTCCCGGTTCCCCGAATCCGGAGATCGTGCGGCACGTCACCGGGGCCGGCATCGGCGGGCTGGCGGCCGCGGTCGCGCTGTACTGGCGCGGCGCCGAGGTGCTGGTGCTGGAACGCCGGCCACCGGGCCACGACGCCGGCGTGGCGCTGAGCCTGTGGCCGAACACCCCGCGCGCGCTCGGCGCGCCCGGCGTCGGCGAGGCGATCCGGCGGCCCGCCGCGCTCGGCGGGGACAGCGGGGAGCGCCGGCCGGACGGTCGCTGGCGCGGGCGCAGCCGGCTCGGGGCGGCCATTGCCGGCCGGTACGGCGACCCGCTGGGATCGTGCCGCGCTCGCTGCTGCTGCTCGGCAGCACCGTGCTCGGCTGGTTCGGCATCGGCTGAGGGCACCTGCCAGCCGGTCAGCCATGCCTGCGGTCGACCGGCAGCACCGGCTCGCCCAGGGTGCCCTGCGCGGCCCGGATCGCGGTGACGTCGCCGCCCGGGCCGCGCAGCAGCCGGGCCAGCACGGCCGCGAGCAGCGCGCCGACGAGCGGCCCGATCAGGTACACCCAGTAGTTGTCGAAGTTCCACAGCACCAGATCGGGGCCGAACGAGCGCGCCGGGTTCATCGAGGCGCCGGTGACCGGGCTGGACCACAGCCCCGCCAGCGCGATGTAGCCGCCGACCGCGATGGCCGACATCGGGCCGACGTTCTGCGCGCCCGACGCGGTGCCCAGGATCGTGCTGACCAGGCCGAAGGTGAGCAGCACCTCCACCGTGGTCGCCGCCAGCAGGCCCACCCCGTGCTGCGGCTCGGTCGCGCCGAGCTGGCCGACCTTGCCGAACAATGCCCAGAGCAGCAGGCAGGCCAGGGTGGCGCCCAGCAGCTGGGCGGCGAAGTAGGCCGGCACCCGCCGCCACGGGAACTCCCGGCGCAGCGAGAATGCCACCGTGACCGCCGGGTTCAGGTGCGCCCCGGACACCGCCCCCATGAACAGGATGATCGCCATCACCATCAGTCCCGGCGCGGTCACCGCCGCGGCCCGGCCGATAGTGCCCGGGACGTAACCGTCCACCGTCGGGGCACCGGCCGCGACCACCACCAGGAAGAACGTGCCGACCAGCTCGGCGATGATCCGGCGCCACTCGTGCGACGGGTCTGTGAAGTGGCGCAGCGCGTCGAGGTCGTGGCCCATCACACCGAGCACCGGCCGGGGCACCTCATCCGTGGTCCGGACCGGGGCCGATCGGTCGTCCGCGCGTGTCATCGCCGGCTACCTCCCCGCGCGCCGTGGTTCACATCATCCCGTCGGGCGCATCATCGCGCCGGGCACATCATCGCGCCGGTGGCGTCACTCGCGCGAGAGCATCGCGACCGCTTCCCGCTCCAGGTCGACGTACGGCTCGCCGGAGACGTCCACCACGACCCGGTGCACGGTGCCGCCGGTGAAGGCCCAGGGCGCCGAGCCGGGGTAGTCGTCGGTGATCGGCTCACCGCGGTCGCAGCCCACGTTCAGCCCCTCGCCGGCGATCGAGAACTTGCCGGGTTGGGTGCGGATCCGCGCCTCGCCGACCTTCTCGTCGCCGTGGTAGAGGCGGAGCGTCCCGGTCGCCACGCCCGGCGGGTCCTCGCCGTCCTTGTCGAAGCTCGCCGAGAGGATCAGGTTCGTACCCGTCGGCAGGTCCTTCGTCGCGGTGACGTGCTGCTCGGTGATGCCGACGAAGTTGTAGACGTAGTGCAGCCGGTGCTGCTTGAGGTAGAGCGCGTGGCCGCCGAACCGGCTGCCGTGCGCGAAGATCACCCCTTCGGCGCCTGTGGATCCGGCACCGGCCACCGGCAGGTCGACGAGCGCGCCGATCGTGTAGGAGCGGTTGCGGATGTTCACCGCGACCGACTCGGGCACCTCGGCCCCACCGGGCCGGTAGCTGTAGCGGTTCCGGGCGGGTGCCAGTTGCGGCCGGGGCGTCAGGAAGATCTCCAGCGCCGACCGGTCGTCCAGCGGGAAGGCCTGGTGGGCGCCGGCCTCGTAGAACCACAGGCCGATCAGCTCGGCCAGCCGATCCGGCTGCTCGGCGGCCAGGTCGTGCAGCTCGGACCGGTCCGTCTGGGTGTGGTAGAGCTCCCAGACGTCCTGCTCGTAGTGGCTCCAACCGCTGATCGCCGGGTGGCTGGTGACTGCCTTCCACCCGTCGTGCCAGATTCCGCGGGTGCCCAGCATCGAGTAGAACTGCACCTTCTTCGCGGTGGGGATGCTCGCGGCATCGAAGCTGTATCGCATGCTCGTGCCCTGCACCGGGACCTGGGTCGCGCCGCGCACCTCGGCCGGCTCGGCCACCCCGAGGCAGTCCAGCAGGGTCGGCACGATGTCGACGGCATGGTGGTACTGGTCGCGGACCTCGCCGCGGGCCTTGATGCCGGCCGGCCACGAGATGATGCAGGGATCGCACGTCCCGCCGTTGTGGCTGTAGCGCTTCCACATCTTGAACGGGGTGTTGAACGCCATCGCCCAGCCGGTCGGGTAGTGGTTGTACGTCTTCGTGCTGCCCAGCTCGTCGAGCAGCGGCAGGTTCTGCGCCAGCTCGTCCGGGATGCCGTTGGCGACCTTGTTCTCGTTCACCGACCCGTTCGGGCCACCCTCACCGCTGGCCCCGTTGTCGGAGACCACGACGACGATGGTGTTCTGCAATTGCCCTATCTCGTCGAGGTAGTCGAGCAGTCGGCCGATCTCGTGATCGGCGTGCGAGAGGAAGCCGGCGTACACCTCGGCCATCCGGGCGAACAGCCGGCGCTCGTCCGCGCCGAGGCTGTCCCAGGGCTTGGTGTAGTCCAGTGCCGGGAACGGCTTGCCGTCCGGACCGGTCCGGCTTTCCGGCGTGCCGAGCGGGTTGATCGGCGGCAGCTCGGTGCCCGGCGGGACGATGCCCAGCTCCTGCTGCCGGGCCAGCACCTGCTCGCGCACCTTCTCATAGCCCTGGTCGAACTTTCCGGCGTACCGGTCGGCCCACTCCCTGGGCACCTGGTGCGGGGCGTGCGCGGCGCCGAGGGCGTAGTAGAGGAACACCGGACGATCCGGCGCGATCGTCTTCACGTCGTCGACGAACTCGATCGCCCGGTCGGTGAGATCCACGCTGAGGTGATAGCCCTGCTCCGGGGTCGCCGGCGGCTCCACCGGGTGGTTGTCGTGCACCAGGTCCGGGTACCACTGGTTCGTCTCGGCGCCCAGGAAGCCGTAGAAGCGTTCGAAGCCACGGCCGAGCGGCCAGTCACGCTTGACCGAGGCCAGGTTCATCTCGTCCTCGGGGCACAGATGCCACTTGCCGACCATCGCGGTGGAGAAGCCACGCTCGACCAGCACCTCGGCCAGCGTGGCACATTCCGGTGGAATATGCCCATTGCCATTCGGGAAACCCGCGGCCGCCTCGGTGATGCAGGCCATCCCGTTGGTCGTGTGGTTGCGCCCGGTCAGCAGGCACGACCGGGTCGGCGAGCACAGCGCCGTGGTGTGCCACTGCGTGTAGCGCAGGCCCTGCGCGGCGATCCGGTCGATGTTCGGCGTCTCGATCGGGCCGCCGTAACAGCTCATCGCGCCGAAGCCCACGTCGTCCAGGACGATGTAGACCACGTTCGGCGTCCCCGGCCGTGCGGCCGGCTGCTCGAACGGTGCCCAGTCGGGGACCGAGTCTCGGATGTCGGGGTTCACCACACCGCGGAATGTGGGTTTCATAACGGCACCTCTCGACGTGGCCGGCCGGGTCGGCTCCAGATTTCCGGCCGGCCCACCGCTCGTCATCACCCGTGGCGGACGACGTGGCGGCGCGACCACGGCTCACCCCCGACAGGTGAGGACGCCACCGCCGGCGGGCGCGACACTGGGCCGATGACGGCGTCGCTCGGCCTACCCAGCTCGTACGGGCCGGGGCCGTCCGGGCCCCGCCTGCCCGAGCCGCGGCCGCCGGCGCCGGATGCCTTTCACCTCCTGGCCAAACCGACGGGCGCCATCTGCAACCTGAACTGCGAGTACTGCTTCTTCCTCGCGAAGGAGGAGCTCTACCCGGGCAGCACGTTCCGGATGACCGACCGGGTGCTCCGGGAGTACCTGCGGCAACTCCTCGAAGCGCACCGCGGCCCGGAAGTCACCGTGGCGTGGCAGGGCGGCGAACCCACGATGATGGGGCTGGGTTTCTACCGGCGCGTGCTGGCCCATCTCGCCGCGCTGGCCCGGCCGGGCCAGCGCGTCGTCCACACGATCCAGACCAATGCCACGCTGATCGACGACGAGTGGGCGGCCTTCCTCGCCGAGCACGACTTCCTGGCCGGAGTCTCCATCGACGGGCCGCGTCAGTTCCACGATGCCTACCGGCTCGACAAGGGCGGCCATCCCACCTTCGACCGGGTCGTGCGCGGGCTGCGGCGGCTGCAGCAGAACGGCGTGCGCTGGAACGCGCTGACCACGGTGAACCGGGCGAACGAGGAGCACGGCGGCACGGTCTACCGCTTCCTGCGGGACGAGCTCGGCGCCCGGCACGTGCAGTTCATCCCGATCGTCGAACGGCCGGCGCCGGGCGGAGTCCCGGCCGGCACGACCGTCACCGGGCGCTCGGTCTCCCCC
The DNA here is from genome assembly GCA_035507775.1 of Jatrophihabitans sp. GTDB lineage: Bacteria > Actinomycetota > Actinomycetes > Mycobacteriales > Jatrophihabitantaceae > Jatrophihabitans_A. The sequence goes on along the minus strand of DATJNU010000153.1, from coordinate 13,628 downwards.
GCCGGCTACGGGCACTTCCTCGTCGAGGTCTTCGACGACTGGGTACGCCACGACGTCGGGCAGGTGTTCGTCCAGATCTTCGACTCGACGCTGGCCCGGTTCCTCGACGTGCCCGGCTCGCTGTGCGTTCAGGCCGAGACCTGCGGCACCGCGCTGGCGATCGAGCACACCGGCGACGTCTATTCCTGCGACCACTTCGTCGAACCCGCCCACCTGCTCGGAAACATCGCCGACAGGCATCTGCTCGACCTCGTCGCCTCCCCTCGGCAGCAGGCGTTCGGCAACGCCAAGCGCGATTCGCTGCCCGCCTTCTGCCGGCGGTGCGACGTGCGCTTCGCCTGCAACGGCGGCTGCCCCAAGGACCGGTTCACCACCACCCCGGACGGTGAACCGGGTCTGCACTATCTCTGCCCGAGTTACCAGCTGTTCTTCCGGCACGTGGACCGGCCGATGCGCGTGATGGCCGCCGCGTTCCGCTCCGGACGGCCCGCGGACGGGGTGATGGCCTGGTGCCGGCGACAGGATCGCCGCGTGACGGCCACCGCCGCCGGCTGACGGCGCGCGGCGAGGGGCCGGACGGATGAGGCCGCGCTGGCCACCGCGCTGGCAGCAGCAGGGCGAGGATCCGGACTACCGGTTCTCGCTCGCCAACGAGCGCACCTTCCTCGCCTGGCTGCGTACCGGCCTGGCGCTGCTCGCGGGGGCGGTCGCGCTGGTGCAGTTGGTGCCGCCGTTCCGGCTCTCCGGCGCCCGGACGGCGCTCGGCATCGCGCTCGCGGTGCTCGGCCTGGCGATGGTGTGCCTGGCCTACACGCGGTGGGCGGCCAACGAGAAGGCGATGCGGACCGGCGGCCGGCTGTCCTATCCGGTCAGCCTGCCGATCCTGTCGTTCACGCTCGCGCTGACCGGCGTGCTGACCGTCGTCCTGGTCGCGGCGGGCAGGCGATGACGCGCGATCCCGACGAGTTCGCGGCCCGGGCGCGGACCGCGGTGGCCTGGGGACGCACCGCACTGGGCCTGGCCGGGCTCGGAGTGCTCTTCCTCCGGCTGGGCATCCGGGCCCACTCCGCGCTCGAGATCGCCGGCGGTGCCGTCCTGTGGCTGTGCTGCGCAGGCTTCGCCACTGCCGGGCGGGCGGCGTACCGGCACGACTCCGGACGGCCGCCCACCGCGCTGCTGCTGGCCGGGGTGCTCGGCGTGCTGGTCGCCGGCGGCCTCGGCGCCGCCGGCGCGGTGCGGTGATCGGCCGGCTGCCTCTTTCGTGCAACGCCCCCAGACCGGACGCGACCGGCCCGGGCGTCCTTGTGACCTTGGCCCGGCCGGGTCTAGCGTCCGCTCCTGGAGGGCCTCGGCCGTCCGGACGGGGCCCCGGCCATCACGGAGGGGGAAGCTCATGACACGCAGGCGCATGAGCGCGGCCGTCGGAGTGCTGTCACTGCTGATCGGAGGTCTGCTGGTCACCACCGCACCGGCGAATGCCAGCACCGGCCACGAGCACGGGCAGGACGTCTGGATCACCGTCACCGGGGACGGCTCGCACGCCCGGGTCAGCGGCAGCCACGTCCGCCCCGGCTGGGTGACTCTGCACCTGGCCGACCGGACCTCCCCGACGATCGGCGTGCAGCTGACCGTCGCCCGGATGCGCGACCACTACCCGGTGTCGCGGCTGCTCGCCGACATCGCCGTGCAGGTCGACCAGAACTCCACCCCGGCACAGAGCGCGGCATCCACCCGCGACATCAACCGGATCGCGGTCGCGCTGGGCGGCGGCGACACGATGGACGGCCAGCCGTACTTCCGTTCCGACACCGTCAAGCTGTCCGGGCACGGCACCTACTACCTGATCAACTCCGGTGCCAAGAGCGGGCCCGCGGTGGTCGGCCGGCTCGATGCGGGCGGCCGTGGCAACACCGCCGACGCGCCGCGCTACTCCGGCGTAATCACGCTCGGCACCGGCACCGCCGACACCATCACGTTGAGCGGCCGGATGCCCTCGCACGGCACGGTGAGGGTGCGCAACAGTGGCGACAGCGTGCACCTGCTGGCGATCAGCAAGGTCGCCGACGGGGTCACCGACGCCCAGGTGCAGGCCGAGTACGACATCGTGATGGCGGGCGGCACGCCGACCTCCGACCCCGCCGGGCTGTTCTCGCCGCCGACCGTGACGACCGGCAGCGATGCGGTTTCACCCGGGCACGCAAGCATCTTCCGGTACTACCTGCCACGCGGGACGTACCTGCTGCAGTGCTTCGTCGATGACGCCACGACCGGCATTCCGCACGCCTTCATGGGCATGCACCTGGTCGTGCACGTGCACTGATCGTCGTCGTGCACGTGCACTGATCGTCGCGGGGCGGGTGCACCGGGAAGCGCACCCGCCCCCGACGGCGCACGACGGGCAGGCTCCCCGTCACGAGGACCGCGGCTGGCCCTCACCCGGGCGCGGGGTACCACCAGGAGCGATCGGAGACGAGTTCGGCCAGTTCGCCGAGGATCACGGCCGCCGGACGGCCGTACGAGCTCCGCAGGGCGATACCCAGGTCCGCGGCGAGGTGGGAGATCTCCCTGATCTCACACGCCGCCCGCAGCTCGTCCAGCGGCGTCGCGGTCTCCTCGGCGATCACCCCGAGCACGTCCTGCAGGTACGGGCCACTGAACCGCGCCACGAACATCCAGTCGTCGGCCGGCTCGCCGAAGCGAGCCCACTCGAAGTCCAGCAGCGCCGTCACGTCCTGGTCGTGGACCAGCCAGTTGTCCCAGTGGCAGTCGGCGTGCACCGGGACGTCGACCGAGACGCGCTCGGGAGCACCGTCGGCGATCTCGGCCAGCCTGTCGAGAAGCTGCCGCGGCACCCCGCCGTCCAGGTCGCGGACCCGGTCGATCGTGGCCAGCAGCTGCGACCGGCCGGCGAAGCCGCCGTGGTCGAGCTGCTCGCGCAGCGTCTCCGCCGCGGCGGCTCCGGGCGTCCACGCGTGCAGGCGCCGCAACTGCCGCACCGCCTGCCGCGCCCACCGGACCGCGGTGGTGCGGCCCACCCCCGGCAGTCCCATGCCGGGGGCCGCGCCGGGCAGCCGGGCGAGGCAGACGTAGCGCACCTCGCCCGCCCCGGTCTGGTGGCGACCGCTGGCCAGCACGGGCGCGGTCAGGCCCACCGGCAGGTCAACCGCCAGCGCGACCTCGCGGTCGAGGCGAGAGTGATCGGCGGCCTCGATGAGCTTGACGACGACCGCCGCGCCGACGAAGACCTGGTGGGAGCGGCTGCCGACCGGCCGCAGCGGCCCGGGGTCCGCACCGAGCGCCGCCGCGGCGATCGCGCCGGCCGCCGCCGCTGCCGCTGCCTGGTCGATCACCCCTGGCGGGTCGTCTTCAGCGCGGCCAGCAACTCGTCGGCGACCCGCTCCTGCTGCCGCTCGGTGATGCCCGGGTAGATCGGCAGCGACAGGATCTCGGCCGCGAGCGACTCGGCCACCGGAAAGCTCCCGTCCCCGTAACCGAGGTGCTCGAAGGCCGGCAGCCGGTGCACCGGCGCCGGGTAGTGGATGCCGGCCCCGATGCCGGCGGCGTTGAGCGCGGCGAGCACCGCGTCCCGGCGCGGCACCCGCACCACGTAGAGATGCCAGGCGTGCTCGTTGCCGGCCACCGGGCGAGGCAGCGTCACCTCGCCCGGCACGTCCAGGACCGCGGTCCCCAGCAGCTGTCCGTAGAGCTCGGCGGCCGCGCGCCGCTCGGCGTTCCAGTCGTCCAGCCGGCGCAGCTTGGCCGAGAGCACCACGGCCTGCAGCCCGTCCAGGCGCGAGTTGACGCCGACCTCCAGGTGCTCGTACTTGGCGATGCCGCCGTGGTTGCGCAGCCGGCGCAGCCGCTCGGCCAGCTCGTCGTCGTCGGTGGTCACCGCCCCCGCGTCGCCGTACGCGCCGAGGTTCTTGCCCGGGTAGAAGCTCGTCGCGGCCAGCGCGCCGAGCGAACCCGAGCGGGCACCGTCCTGCCGGGCACCCTGCGACTGCGCCGCGTCCTCGACCACCGGCACCTGGCCGGCCGCTGCCCGCACCGCGGTCATCGGCGCCAGCTGGCCGTAGAGGTGCACCGGCACGATCGCCTTCGTCCGCTCGGTGATCGCGGCCGGCACCTGGTCGGCGTCGATCAGGAAGGTCTCGTCGCAGTCGACCAGGCGCAGCGTCGCCCCGGTCCGGGCGATCGCGCCCGCGGTCGCGACGAAGGTGTTGGCCGGCGCGATGACCTCGTCCCCCGGGCCGATCCGCAGCGCCCGCAGCGCAAGCTCGATCGCGTCGGTGCCGTTGCCGACGCCGACGCAGTGCGCGACCCCGCAGAACTCGGCGTAGGCCCGCTCGAACGCCTGCGCCTCCGGCCCCAGGATGAACGAGGTGTTCGCGAGCACCCGGTCGAAACCGGCCCGCACCTCCTCGGCGACGCGCCGGTGCTGCAGGCCGAGATCGACCAGCGGGATGGTGTCGCTCATCGAGATTCCCCTGTCTTTCACTACCAGTTCAACCACGTACCAGCGGGCGGGCCGGGTTGCCCACCAGGGTGCTGCCGGGCGGCGCGTCGGTCAGGACCACCGCCCCCATTCCTATCGTCACGTCCGCGGCCAGGCTGACCCGCTCGCGGACGCTGGCGTTCATGCCCAGGTAGCCGCGCTCGCCCACCCGGGTCCAGCCGCCGAGGGACACCCCGGCGGCGATCGTCACGAAGTCGGCCAGCACGTTGTCGTGGGTCAGCGTCACCTGCGGCATCACCACGCAGTGCCGGCCGATCGTCACGGCCGTGGTCAGCACCGTGTTCGCCAGCAGGATGCTGCCCGCGCCGACCGTGCAGCTCTCCGGGACCGCCACCGACGGGTGGATCACGGTGGCGTACCGGCCCGCGTCGAGACCGTCGGCGGCCAGCCGCCCGGCGATGGCCGCCCGCACCCGGCCCTGACCGGTGCAGATCACCACGCCGGCGTCGGGGTGTTCGGCCACCAGGTCGAGGCCGCCCAGCACCGGCACCCCCTCGCGCGAGGTGCCCCACTGCGAGGTGTCGTCGTCGAGGAAGCCGCGCACCTCGAAGCCGGCCGCGGCCGCGGCCACCGCCGCCTCCCGGGCCAGGCCACTGGCCGAGACCAGCAGCAACGCCGAATTACTCATGAACTACAGGGACTTGACCAGCGCCGCGACGACGTCGTCCTGCTCGGCGTCGGTCAGCCCGACGAACATCGGCAGCAGGATCGCCTCGGCGGCTGCCCGCTCGGTGACCGGCAGCGACGGCACCTCGCCGAGGTCGGCGAACGCCTGCTGCTTGTGGATGTCGAAGATCCGGCGGGTAGCCACGCCGAGCTCCATCATCGAGCGCATCACGTCCTCCTGGCCGCGCTCGGTGCGCAGCCGCACCGAGTAGGACTGGTAGACGTGCCGGAACCCCTCGGGCTCGTACGGCAGGACGACCCGGTCCTCACCGGCCAGCAGCTCGGCGTAGCGGGCCGCCAGCCGGCGCCGCTCGGCGATCACCTGCTCGATCTTGTCCATCTGGATGGAACCGATGGCGCCCTGGATGTCGGTCAGCTTGTAGTTGAAGCCGACCTCGGGATACGTCTCCAGGATGATCCGGTTCGCCCGGTCGCGATCCGCGGTGGACACCGACGCGGCGTGCGCGCGCAGCAGCCGCATCCGGGTGGCGGCCTCGGTGTCGTCGGTGGTGATCATGCCGCCCTCACCGGTGGTGAGGATCTTGCGGGCGTCGAAGGAGAAGATCGTGAAGTCGGAGATGCTGCCCAGCAGCCGGCCGTTGATCTCGGCGCCGAGCGCCGGCGCCGCGTCCTCGACCACCTTCAGCCCGTGCCGGGCGGCGATCGCCATGATCGGCTCCAGATCCGCGGGCAGGCCGATCTGGCTGACCGGCATGATCGCCGTGGTGCGCTCGGTGATCGCCGCCTCGAGCTGGCTGACGTCGAGGTTGTACGTCCGCGGCTCGATGTCGACGAAGACCGGCCGGGCGCCGATGTAGCGCATCGCGTTGGCGGTGGCGATGAAGCTGTACGACGGGCAGATCACCTCGTCGCCGGCCTTGACCCCGGCCCCGAGCAGCCCCAGGTGCAGGCCGGTGGTGGCGCTGCTGACCGCGATCGCGTGCTTCGCGCCGACGTACTCGGCGACCTTGCGCTCGAACTCCTCGGTGCGCGGGCCGTTCATCAGCCAGCCGGAGCGGACCACGGCCGCGGCCGCCTCCGCCTCGGCGTCGCCCAGGGCGAGTCGGGTGATCGGGATCATCGGTTCTCCTCCAGCGAGTCAGCCCAGCCAGCAGGGAAGTCGGGATTCGCCTGGTAGTCCTTGAAGGACGGCGCCGCGGCGTCCTTGGCCGAGGTCACCGGCGGCCCGGCGAGCGGCCACTCGATGCCCAGGTACGGGTCGTCGAAGGCCAGGGCGCGCTCGGCCTGCGCGTTGTGCCAGTTGCTGCACTTGTACTGCACCTCGGCAACCTCGGACAGCACGGCGAAGCCGTGCGCGTAGGCCGGCGGGATCAGCAGTTGCCGCTTGTTCTCGGCCGAGAGCCGGTAGCCGCGCCACTGGCCGAAGGTGGGTGAGCCGAGGTCGAGGTCGACGATCACGTCGAAGATCTCCCCCACCGTGCAGCGCACCAGCCGCCACTGCGCGCCGGCCGGGCCCTGGTAGTGCAGGCCGCGGATCACGTTCGCCCGCGACCGCGAGTGGTTGTCCTGCACGAAGACCAGGTCGATGCCGTGCTCGGCCAGCGTCCGCGAGCTGTAGTTCTCGTAGAAGAAACCGCGGTCGTCGGTGAAGATCGACGGATCGATCGTCCGGACGCCGGGCAGGTCCTCCTCGGTGACGGTGACCTTCATCAGCTGACCTTGGCAGGGTCGACGGTGGCGAGGATGTCGGCACGCTCGACGCGCCACCAGTCGACGAGTTCGCGCAGGCCCTCCTCCAGCCCGACCTCTGCCTTGAAGCCGAGGTCGCGCTGCGCGGCACTGGTGTCGGCCAGCCGCCGGGTGACCCCGTTCACCGCGCGCTCCGGGCCGAACTCCACCGAGAGATCGGAATCGGTGGCCCGCAGCATCGCCTCGGCCAGCCCCAGCAGGCTGGTCTCCGCACCGCTGGCGATGTTGTAGTGGCCGTCGACGATGTCGCTCGCCGCGGCCAGCACGTTGGCCCGGGCGATGTCGGCGGTAAAGACGAAGTCCATCGTCTGCTTGCCGTCACCGAAGATCAGCGGAGGCTTGCCGTGCGCGATCCGCTCCATCCAGCGCACCAGCACCTCGGTATAGATGCCGTGCACGTCCATCCGCGGGCCGTAGACGTTGAAGTACCGCAACGCGACGTAGTCCAGGTCGTACATCGCCTTGAAACTGCGCAGCATGCCTTCGTTGAACGACTTCGCCGCACCGTAGAAGGTGTCGTTGTTGTGGTGGTGGTGCCGCTCGGTGGTCGGGAACTCCTCGGCCAGGCCGTACACCGACGCGCTGGAGGACAGCACCATCTTGTCGACCTTCGCGTTCACCGCGGCTTCGAGCACGTTGAAGGTGCCGTCCACCAGCACCTCGAGCGCCAGCCGAGGCTCCTCAGCGCACTGGGTGATCCGGATCGCCGCGAGATGGAACACCAGGTCCTTGCCGCCGGTGAGGTCGTTGACCAGGTCGCGGTCGCGCAGGTCGCCCTCGACGAGGTTCACCCGGCCGGAACTCAGTGCCTGGGCCAGGTTGGCGCGCCGGCCGCGGACCAGGTTGTCCAGCACGTCGACCTGGGCCACGCCCGCGTCGAGCAACTGGTCGACCAGCGTCGAGCCGATGGTGCCTGCCCCGCCGGTCACGAGGACCCGGGCGCCGTGCAGTGTGCTCACGAGCTTCCTTCCAGAGGGATCAGCGAGCCGTTGCTCTCCAAGCTACGGCTCGCGGCGTGCAGGGCCCGGACCACCCGCAGCCCGGCGTGCCCGTCGGTGAGAGGAGCGCGCCGGTCGCGGATCGATACGGCGAACTCGGTCACCATCGTGCTCAGCGCCTCCCGCTCGGTCAGCGCCGGCGCGACCATCTCGCCGAGCCGGTACGAGATCAGCGCGGCCGACCGCTTGGCCGGATCCATCGTCGCGGTGAGGTCGACGCCCTTGTCGTACAGGCTGATCCGCTGGGTGGTGGACATGTCGTCCCAGACGAGCATCTTCTTGGTGCCGCCGATGACCATGGTGCGGATCTTGACCGGCGACAGCCAGTTCACGTGGGTGTGCGCGATGCCGCCGCCGGCCAGCGGCAGCGTCAGGTAGGCGACGCAGGCCCGGCCGGCGCCCACCGGATCCACCCCGAACGCCGACACCGCGGCCGGCCGGTTGTGCTCGGGCAGCACGGCGTCCAGGATCGACAGGTCGTGCGGCGCCAGGTCCCAGACCACGTCGATGTCCGGCTGGATCAGGCCGAGGTTGATCCGGACGCTGTCGACGTAGGAGATCTCCCCCAGCTCACCGCCGGTCACCAGCTCGCGGATCTTCTGCACGGCCGGGGTGTAGACGAAGGTGTGGTCGCACATCAGGGTCAGGCCGCGGGCCGCGGCCAGCTCGACCAGCTTCTCCGCCTCGCCCACGGAGGCTGCGATCGGCTTCTCGATCAGCACGTGCTTGCCGGCCTCGAGGGCCGCGGTGGCCAGGTCGAAGTGGGTGCTGGCCGGCGTCGCGATGGCGACTGCATCGACCGCGCCGTCGGCCAGCACCTCGTCGAACGAGGCGATCGCGCGCACCGTGCTGTAGCGGCCGACGACCGCCTCAGCCCGGGCGACGTTGGCGTCGCAGACCGCGCGCAGGTGCCAGTCGTCGGACTTCATGAAGTTGCGGATGAGGTTGGGTCCCCAGTACCCGGCACCGACGACGACAACTCCGAGCGACATCCAGATTCTCCTACGGTCGTCCTGCGCGCACGGCGGTCCGTGCGTGGGCGCCTGCTGGCGATGATAACGCTGACCTAACGCCCTTCGCGGCGCTTCCGGCCACTCGGGTGCGGCGGGCGGTCACTCAGATACTGAAGGCGGCGGTGACCGACCGCAACGTGGGCGTGGCGAACCTGCTGCCGCTGCTGGACATCGTCACCTGGTACTGCAGGTAGCGCCCGGACGTGCCGACCGAGCCACCGGACGCGCCGACGGTCGCGAAGGCGGTCCAGCTCGCGTCCGGGGTGGCGGTGTTGCCGGTGCGCACCTTGACCGTGAGCGTGGTGCCGGTGGGCACGTCGGCGTCCCAGCTCAGCGCGCCCCAGTTCACCGAGGCACCGGCGTCGAGCACCTTCGAGGTGAACGTGCCGCTGGCCGCGAACGGGCCCAGCCGCAGCCAGTCGAGCACCAGCCCGGTGCCGGTGGTCACGGTGTTGCCGAAGTTCGGCCGGTAGGTGCTGGCGTACCGGGTGCTGAAGGCGTGGGTGTACTTCTGCACGCCGTCGAGGTAGAACGTCGCCGCGGTCGAGCTGAAGTCGATCCGGAACACGTGCGGCGCGGCGGTCCAGCCGGACTGCAGCACCGAGCTGGCGTTGTTGGTGCCGCCGTCGTACACGGTCGCGACCAGCTGGCCGGAGGCGTTGACCGAGAACGACATCTTCACGCTGGTGTTCGAGGAGGTGACCAGCCCGAAGCTCTGGTTCTTGTCCATCGTGAGCCGGGCCTGCCAGGTCGTGCCGTTGCCGAAGGTCGAGCTGGTGGTCAGGTTCGCGCCCGACACCACCGCGCTGCCGCCCGGGTAGGTCACCTTGCCACCGGTCACCACCGCGCTCGCGGTCCAGCCGGACGGCTGGGCGGCCGCGGTGAACTCCTGCACCGCCGTCGGGGCGAGGATCTCCTCACCGGAGCCGTTGGACGCCAGGTACGTCGAGGACTGGCTGCCGCTGCTGAACGCGCTGTCGGTGATCGGGGCGACCGCCGGGGCGTAGCTGGCCGGCGTGGTCGGCGCGGTCGTGCTGTTGCCGGCCGCGTCGGCGGTGACCACCTGGTAGTAGTACCGGGTGTTGGCCGCGAGGCCGGTGAGCGCCACCGAGTGGGCGGTGCTCAGGCCGGCGCTGGTCGCGGTCGAGGTGAGCGCGCCGGCCGAGGTGCCGTACTTCACCGTGCTGGTGGCGGGCTCGTCGGTGGTCCAGCTGACCGTGGCGCTGGTGCCGGAGCCGGTCGCGGTGACGCCCGAGACGACCGGCGGGGTGGTGTCCGGCGGCGGCGCGGTCGTGGTGTCGGTGAACACCGGGTCGACCCAGTAGTTCGAGTTCGACGTGCCGTTCGGCACCGCACCACCGGTGCCGTAGAGGTAGAGCGCCGGGTGGGCCGGCATGTGCAGCGGCGAGTTGTCGATGCCGGTGCTGGCGAAGGTGCCGCCGTAGGTCTCGGCGTAGCCGCCGGCCGGGGCGTAGTACGAGGCGATGTAGGTGGTGTTCGCGGTGACCGCCACCGGGGTGGTGAAGTCCACCTCCTGCCAGCCGCTCGCCGACTCGCCGCTGAAGGTGGCGGTGGCCAGCAGCGTGCCGGTGGCCGACCACAGCGAGCCGGTGTGGGTGCCGGTGTTCTTGGCGCCCTTGAAGAACCTGATGCCGGAGATGTAGCCGGCGCGGTCGGCGCTGAACTGCACGCCCAGCTCGACCGAGTGGCCGTCGTTCGTCGACTGGGTGTCGGGCAGGGCCGCCTCGTTCCACATGCTGCACGGGCAGGTCGAGTTGCCGGTGCTGCCGCCGATGGTGGTGAACGACCACGTCGTCGGGCTGGTCATCGCGTTGCCGGCGGTGTCGGCGGCGCTGACCGAGACGGTGTACTTGGTGCCGGCGGCCAGCGCCGCGGCCGGGGTGAAGGTGGCCGTCTGCGACGGCGCGTCGTAGCTCGCGGTGCCGGTCACCGCGGCGCCGCCCGGGCCGGTCAGGGTCATGGCGAGGCTGGCCGGGGCGATCGCCTCGTTGAAGGTGGCGGTCGGCGCGACGGTGGTCGCCACGCTGGTCGAGGTGTTCGGCGGGCTCGTCCCGGTCACCGACGGCGGGGTGGTGTTCGGCGGCGGCGACGCGGTGGTGGTGAAGATCGGGTCGACCCAGTAGTTCGAATTGGACGCCCCGGTCGGGAAGCCCGAGCCGTACAGGTAGAACGAGCCGTGCGCCGGGACGGCCAGCGGCGGGTTGCTGACGCCCTGGCTGGCGAAGGTCCCGCCATAGGTCTCGGAGTAGTAGCCGACGTTGGTGTGGTAGCTGACCAGGTACGTCGTGCCGGCCGTCACCGTCACCGGGGTGGCGAACTGCACCGACTGCCAGCCGGTCGCCGACTCGCCGCCGAAGGTGGCGGTGGCCAGCAGGGTGCCGGTGGCCGACCACAGCGAGCCGGTGTGCACGCCGGTGTTCTGCGGGCCCTTGTAGAACCGGACGCCGGTGATCTGGCCGGAGACCGAGGCGCTGAACTGCACCCCGAGCTCGACCGAGTGCGGGTCGTTGATGGTGACCGAGTCCGGCGTCGCGGCGTCGTCCCAGACGCTGCACGGGCAGACGCCCGGCGTCGGGCTGGGCTTGGCGGTGGTGAACGACCAGGTGTACGGCGCGCTGGAGGTGACCCCGCTGGCGTCGGTGGCCGAGACCGCGGCGGTGTACTTCACCCCGCGGGTCAGCGAGGCGGCCGGGGTGAAGGTCGCCGTCTTGGTGGCCGCGTCGTAGCTCGCGGTGCCGGCGACCGCGGTGCCGGTGCTGTCCTTGAGCGTGAAGTTCAGGCTGCTGGCCACGATGTCCTCGGTCAGCACCGCCTGCGGGGTGACCGTCACCGCGACGCTGGTGGCGGTGTCGAGCGGCGTGACCGACGCCGCGGTCGGGCCGCTGATGCCGCTGCCCGGCACGGTCGAGAACGACCAGGTGTACGGCGAGCCCATTGCCTGGCCGGTCGCGTCGCTGACCGAGACCGAGCCCACGTACGTGGTGCCGGTCGACAGCGGCGCGGTCGGGTTGAAGGTCGCGGTGAGCAGCGTCGGGTTGTAGGAGACGGTGCCGGCCACCTGGCTGCCGGTGGTGTCGGTGACGGTGAAGGCCAGCGTGGACGGGTTCACGGTGCCGCCGAAGGTCGCCGTCGGCGAGACCGAGGTGGCGACGTTGGTGGCCCCGGCGGCCGGCGTGGTGCTGGCCACCGTCGGGCCGCCGGTGCTGCCGGCCGCCACCGTGGTGAAGGTCCAGCTGTAGGCGGCGGCCAGCGCGGCTCCGGTGGTGTCGGCCCCGTTCACCGTCGCGGTGTAGGCGGCGCCGTTGGCCAGGGTGGCGCTCGGCGTGAAGGTGTAGGCGTTGGTGCCGCTGTTGTAGGCGGCGCTGCCGGCGACCGAGACGCCACCGGAGTCCTTCAGCGAGAAGGTCAGGCTGGCCGCGTTCATCGCCTTGCTGAAGGTCGCGCTCGGGGTCGCCGACACCGCGACGTTGCTGGCACCGCTGGCCGGCGAGGTGGTGCTCACCGACGGGCCGGAGCCGCCGCTGCCGCTGCCCGGCGAGAACAGCACGTCGACGTAGTAGTTCGCGCCCTGGTCGGTGTACGGGGTGAACTTGTCACCGCCGTAGTTGTAGACGCCGTTCATCTTGGAGACGTCGCTGGGCGTGTTCGACTCCGCGTTCAGCGGCGGTGCCGCGTAGTCGCGGTAGTAGAAGTAGTCGATGTCCTTGGAGTAGTGCCCGTTCGGCGCGTAGTAGCTGGCGACGTAGGTGGTGCCGGCGGTGATCGCCACCGGGCTGGCGAAGGTCAGGGTCTGCCAGCCGCTGGCGGTCTCGTTGGTGAAGGTGCCGGTCGCCAGCGGGCTGCCCGAGGCGGTCCACAGCGTGCCGGTGTGGGTGCCGGTGTTGGCGGCGGCCTTGTAGAACCGGACGCCGGTGACCTGGCCGTTGACGCTGGCGGTGAACCGCAGGCCGAGCGAGAACGCGTACGAGTCGCCGAAGTCCGGGGTCTTGGGCACCGACTGGCCGAAGAGCGAGCACGGGCAGGCGGTGGTCACGCCGACCGTGACCGGGGCGGAGGTGTTCGCGCTGTCGTCGGTGGCCCGGGCCTCGATGTTCAGGGCCGCGTTGCCGTGCAGCACGCCGGTGTAGCTCCAGCTGGCGGTGCCGGTGGCCGGGTGCCAGCTGGTGCCGCCGTCGAGCGAGACCGCCACGCCCGCGACCACGCCACCGGTGTCGGCGGCGGTGCCGGTGACGGTGACCGCGGCGCCGTTGGCGATGGCGGCCTTGCTGGCCGGGCTGGTGATGGTCACCGTCGGCGCGGTGGTGTCGGTCGAGGCGGTGGCCGCGGTCAGGTCGGTGGCCAGCGTGGTCGGCTGGACGCGCATGTCGGCCAGCATGTTGACCGTCGCCTGGCGCATCCGGGTGTCGGCGCCGCCGGAGGTGTCACCGTCGTGGTTCGGGTCCAGGCCCCAGCCCCACTGCACGGTGCCGGCCGAGAACACCAGCGCCCCGCTCGGCGCCCGGTAGAGCGTCACGTGCTGGGTGGTGGTGCCGGGCGCGACGGTGTTGCCGAAGTCCTGCATCTCCTGGGTCACCGCGCCGGTGGTGGTGGACAGGTCCACCAGGCCGGTCGGCCGGAAGCCGTTGTCGACGTCCTCGTCGGACTCGTACCCGATGGTGTGCGGCGCGAGCGTGGTCGACGATCCGTTCATCGAGGCCAGCCCGG
>DATJNU010000152.1:0-8661 GCA_035507775.1 Jatrophihabitans sp. | reverse complement strand
CCTCCGACGTCCAGCCCCGCGCGGCCAGGGTGGTGCCCCGCACGTCCAGCCCGACCGCGATCCGGTCGCCGTGCCGGACGATCGCCGCCCGCACCCAGTCCGGCTGCTCCAGCGCGGCGGTGCCCAGGTTGACCCGGCGGCAGCCGGTGGCCAGGGCCCGTTCCAGCGACGCGTCGTCCCGGATGCCGCCGGACAGCTCGACCTGCACGTCCAGCTTGCCGATCACCTCGGCCAGCAGCTCGGCGTTGCTGCCCCGCCCGAACGCGGCGTCCAGGTCGACCAGGTGCACCCACTCGGCACCGCCCCGCTGCCAGGCCAGCGCCGCCTCCAGCGGGCTGCCGTACGCGGTCTCGGTGCCGGCCGCGCCCTGCACGAGCCGGACGGCCGCCCCGTCTGCGACGTCGACGGCGGGCAGCAGTTGCAGTGTCATAGGTGTGCTCCGGGAAGTCATCGGGAGTTGCGTCCGAACAGGGTGGTGACCAGGGCGGGCAGCGCGACCGCGGCGACCAGCAGCACGCCGATCACGATCGGGAGCGATCGGGTGGCCAGATAGGTCACCACGACGACCACCAGCAGCAGCGAGCCGATCGTCGCGCGCCGCTCGCGCACCCGGGCATCGACCTGGGCGGTGCGCCGGCGGCCGGGCAGCCGGAACCGGGCCCGCCGGCGGGCCCGGGCCGCGGCCCGTTCCCGTTCCGCCTGCAGCGCCGACTGCCGGTGCGCGGCGGCCAGTTCTCGTTCCTCGCGGCGGCGCGCCCGCTCCTTGCTCACGAACCGGCCCCGGCGGGCACCGCGATCTCGGCGGACCGGGGCAGCGTGGCCAGCCAGTTGCGCAGCAGCGCGATCCCCGATTCACCTGATTTCTCCGGGTGAAACTGGGTCGCGGAGAGCAGTGGCGACTCGACCGCGGCGACGAACGGCGCGCCGTGCTCGGCCGTGGTCACCAGGTAGCCGGGCAGCTCGACCGGAGCGGCCACCCCGTAGGAGTGCACGAAGTAGAAGCGCTGGTCGCCGATCCCGGCGAACAGCACCGAACCGGCCGGTGCGGTCACCGTGTTCCAGCCCATGTGCGGCACCACCGGCGCCTTCAGCCGGGTCACCGTGCCGGGCAGCGCGGCCAGGCCCGGCGTCCGCACGCCGTGCTCGACCCCCTCGCCGAAGAGCACCTGCATGCCTACGCAGATGCCCAGCGTCGGACGGCCCGCCACCCGGCGGCGTTGGAGAATCTGCCGCGCCGACACGGCATCAAGCCCGGCCATGCAGGCGGCGAAAGCCCCGACCCCGGGCACCACCAGCCCCTCCGCGGCCACTGCCGCCCCGGCATCGGCGGTCAGCTCGACCTCGGCACCGGCCCGGCGCAGGGCGCGCACCGCGGAGCGCACATTGCCCGACCCGTAGTCGAGCACCACGACGGTAGTCACTGGTTCCTCGCCCCGGCGCTGGTCATGTACGCATCCGGGCTACAGCACGCCCTTGGTCGACGGCACGCCCTGCTGGCGCGGGTCGAGCTCGCTCGCCGCCCGCAGCGCCCGCGCGACCGCCTTGTACTGCGCCTCGGTGATGTGGTGCCAGTCCCGGCCTGCGTGCACGGTCACGTGCAACGCGATCCGGGCGTGGTAGGCGAAGGATTCCAGGACGTGCCGGGTCAGCGTGGTCGCGTACGGCGCGCTCGAACCGAGCAGGTACGGCGGCGCGCCGTCGGGCTCTGTGTGCACCAGGTACGGCCGGCCGGAGAGGTCCACCGCGGCCGAGACCAGCGCCTCGTCCATCGGGATCACCGCGTCGCCGAAGCGGCGCACGCCGGACTTGTCCCCCGCCGCCTCGGCGAACGCCTGCCCGAGCGCGATGGCGGCGTCCTCCACCGAGTGGTGGGCGTCGATGTGCAGGTCGCCCTCGACCGCCACGGTCAGGTCGAACAGGCCGTGCTTGCCGAAGGAAGTGAGCATGTGGTCGAAGAGGCCGACCCCGGTGTCGACGTCGGTGCGGCCGCTGCCGTCGAGGTCGATGGCCACCAGCACCTTGGTCTCGGCGGTCTGGCGCTCGATGCGTCCGGTCCGGCTCACGTGGTCACCTGGCTCTGTGCACGAGTGCTCGTCGCCGGCTCCGCGCCGCTCCACGCTGCCCCGCTGTTCGACGGTCCGCTGTTCGACGGTCCGCGCCTGCGATGCTGCCTCATCCCGGCTCTCCCGTCACCTGCTGCAGGGCGAGCCGGAAGGCCCGCATCTCCTCGGCGGTGCCGATGGACACCCGCAGCCAGCCGTCCGGGCCGGTCTCGCGGATCAGCACGCCCTGTTCGAGCAGACCTTGCCACACCGCATGCCGATCCGCGAACGTGCCGAAGAGGACGAAGTTCGCGTCCGAGTCGGCCACCCGCAACCCCCGCTCGCGCAGCCAGCCGACCGTGGCGTCCCGCTCGGCCCGCAACCGCTGGACGCCGGCGAGCAGCTCGGTCCGGTGGGCCAGCGCGGCGCGGGCGGTGGCCTGGCTCACCGCCGACAGGTGGTAGGGCAGCCGGACCAGGCGCAGCGCGTCCACCACCGCCGGGTCCGCGGCCAGGTAGCCGAGCCGGCCGCCGGCCAGCGCGAAAGCCTTGCTCATCGTGCGGGTCACCACCAGCCGCCGGTGGCCGGCCAGCAGCGTCACCGCGCTGGGCACCCCGTCCCGCCGGAACTCGGCATAGGCCTCGTCGACCACCACCATGCCCGGCGCCACCGCGAGCAACGCCTCGATGGTCTCGATCGGCAGCGCGGTGCCGGTCGGGTTGTTGGGCGAGGTGAGCAGCAGCACGGCCGGCCGCTCGGCCGCGATCAGCTCGGTCGCGGCGGGCAGATCGATGCCGAAGTCCTCGGTGCGGGCACCGGTCACCCAGCGGGTGTGGGTGTTGCGGGCGTACTCCGGATACATCGAGTACGTCGGGGCGAACGACAGCGCGGTCCGCCCGGGGCCGCCGAAGGCCTGCAGCAGCTGCTGCATGATCTCGTTCGAGCCGTTCGCCGGCCAGAGCTGCTCCGCGGCCAGCGGCACCCCGGTGTCGGCGGACAGGTACCCGGCCAGGTCCTGCCGCAGCGCGAGGCATTCCCGGTCCGGGTAGCGGTTCAGGCCGGCCGCGGTCCCGGTCACCGCCGCGGCCACCTCGGCCACCACCGCGGCCGACGGCGGGTACGGGTTCTCGTTCGTGTTCAGCTGCACCGGCACGTCCAGCTGCGGCGCGCCGTACGGAGCCTGGCCGCGCAGCTCGTCGCGGATCGGCAGCTCGTCGGCGCCGGCGCTGCCCGTCAGCCCGGGCGCGGTCATGGCCGGGGCAGCCGGGCCGCGACGGCCGCGCCGTGCGCCGGCAGGTCCTCGGCCTCGGCCAGCGCGATCACCCGGCCGGCCACCGCCCGCAGCGCGTCCCGGTCGTAGTCGACGACGTGGATCGAGCGCAGGAAGGACTGCACGTTCAGCCCGGACGCGTGCCGGGCGGTGCAGCCGGTGGGCAGCACGTGGTTGGAGCCCGCGCAGTAGTCACCGAGCGAGACCGGTGAGTGGGCGCCGACGAAGACGCAGCCGGCGTGCCGCACCCGCGCGGCCCGGGCGGCGGCGTCGGCGGTGATGACCTCCAGGTGCTCGGCGGCGTAGGCGTTGACCACGTCCAGGCCCTGCTCCAGGTCCGCGACCAGCACCGTGGCCGACTGCGGGCCGGTCAGCGCGATCGTCACCCGCTCGGCGTGCTTGGTCAGCGCGACCTGCCGGCGCACCTCGACGTCGACCGCGTCGGCCAGCCGCGCGGAGTCGGTGACCAGCACCGAGGCCGCGGCCGGGTCGTGCTCGGCCTGGCTGATCAGGTCGGCGGCGACGTGCACCGGGTCGGCGGTCTCATCGGCCAGGATCGCGATCTCGGTGGTGCCGGCCTCGGCGTCGATGCCGACCACGCCGCGCAGCAGCCGCTTGGCCGCCGCGACGTAGACGTTGCCCGGGCCGGTGATCACGTCGACCGGTTCGACGCCGAGCGCGTCATCGCCGAAGGCCAGCAGCGCGCAGCCCTGTGCCCCGCCGACCGCGTACACCTCGTCCACCCCGAGCAGCGCGCAGGCGGCCAGGATGGTCGGGTGCGGCCGGCCGCCGAAGTCCCGCTGCGGCGGCGTGATCACCGCCAGCGACCCGACCCCCGCGGTCTGGGCCGGCACCACGTTCATCACCACCGACGACGGGTACACCGCCCGGCCGCCCGGCACGTAGAGGCCGACCCGGTCGACCGGCACGAACCGCTCGCTGACGGTGCCGCCGGGCACCACCTGGACGGTGACGTCCTCGCGCAGCTGCGCCGCATGCACCAGCCGGGCCCGCCGGATCGATTCGGCCAGCGCGTCCCGCACCGCGGGGTCGAGGGAGTCGAGGGCGGCGGCGACCTCGGCCGCCGGCACCCGCGGCTCGGCCACGTCCACCCCGTCGAACTTCTCGGTGTAACCGCGGACCGCGGCGTAGCCGTGCTCGCGCACCTGCTCGACGATCGGGGCGACCACCGCGAGCGCGGCGTTCACGTCCAGCTCGGCGCGTGGCAGCACCCGGCGCAGGGCACGGGGACTGGACGGCGCCTTCGACAGATCGAGTCGGCGAAGCACGGATTCAAGTCTGCCAGAGCCCGCCGGCCACGCCACCGCACGCCCTCGGCGCTCTCAGGCCGTACGGTGGAGCGGTGAGCTCCCCGGGTGCCAGCAGGGCCGAGCAGTTGCCGCTGTTCCCACTGAGTTCGGTGCTCACCCCGGGCATGCCGCTCGCCCTGCACGTCTTCGAGCCGCGCTACCGGCAGCTGGTGGCGGACCTGCTCAACGACCAGGACCCCCGGGCTCCCGAGTTCGGCGTGGTGGCGCTGCGGGCCGGCTGGGAGGTGGGCGAGCTGCAGGACCTGCACCAGGTCGGCACGACCGCGCGGGTCACCGATGTGCTGCCGCTGCCGGACGGGCGCTGCGACCTCTCCGCGGTCGGCGAGCGCCGGTTCGCCATCGAGGAGCTGGACGCGGCGGCCCGGCCGTACCTGCTGGCGAAGGTGCGCTGGCTGCCCGAACTCGACGGCGACATCTCCGACGGGCTGGTTGCCAGCACGCGGCGGGCGCTGGGCCGGCACCGGGACGCGCTGCTGGAGCTGGGGGTGGACTACCTGGAGTCGGACGGCGAACCGGTCGCGGCCGGGCCCCGGGAATTCTCCTATTCGGTGGCCCGCCAGCCGTGGCTGCCCCTGGCCGACCGGCAGCAACTGCTGGCCTGTGCCGACACCGCCGGCCGGTTGCACGCGGCCCGGGCCGTGCTGCGGCGCGAGGCGGAGCTGGTGGCGCAGCTGCACGCGGTGCCGGTCAGCGCGGCCGCCTTCCGCACCCCGTGACCGGCTAGGGCTGGGCGGTCTCCTCCGGCCGGTGGGCGACCTGGCCGTCCGGGGCGGTCTCGTGGTGAGCCGTCCCGGGGTGGCCCGACCCGGGGTGGCCTGTCTCAGCTTGGCCTGTCCCAGCTGGGGCGGTCCCGGCTTGGCCCGACCCGGGGTGGCCTGTCTCAGCTCGGCCTGTCCCAGCTGGGGCGGTCCCGGCGTGGCTTGGTGCCGGCCCGGGTTCGTCGCGGCCCAGGCTCTGGTCGGACGCCAGGCCGACCAGCACGGTGTAGAGCAGCACCGCGACCAGCGCCTGCACGAACACCGCCGCGGTGGCGTGCAGCACGAGCTGCGGGTGGAAGGCGGTGTTCAACCGGCCCGGCCGGTGCCGGCCGCTGAGCAGCTCGCCGGTGCCGAGCGCGATCAGGGACGCCAGCAGGCTGCTCACGGCCAGGATCGCCAGCACGAGCCGGCCGCGGCTGGCCCGCAACCGCCAGACCAGCAGGCCGAAGACCAGGCCGGCCACCGCGGTGAGCAGCACGTACCGGCCGTCCCCGGCGATCTGGGACTCGGACTCGGCCGGCACGACGATGCCGGTGCCGTTGCCCGCGTCGAGCAGGTACGAGACCGACGACGGTGACCAGGCCAGCCAGATCAGCCCGGCCAGCACCCCGGCCAGCAGCTGGCCGACGACCAGGATCGACAGCGCCCGCCGGTCCGGAAGCGCCCGGTCGGTGCCGCCCGGGCGGGGCTCGGCCTGCATCACGCTCATCGGCCGCTGTCTCGGCTCACGGGCTGCCCTTCGTGACGTCGGTCGTGGACGCCCACCACGGTAAGGCGTCCCTCCGAGTAGACCGCGGTCGGTGTCCGGAAGACGCCCGGCTCGACCAGCGGGCTGCTCGGCAGCAGCACCAGCTCGGCCGGCCGGCCCCGGGCCAGCAGGCCGGAGCGGCGCCGGATGCCCGCCGCGGTGGCCGACCACTCGGTGGCGGCCCGCAGCGACCCGAGCCGGCCGAGGCCGGCAGCCGCCAGCCGGTCGAGCTCGCGCGGGTCGACGCCGGGCCGGGTGCCCGCGTTGCCCAGATCGGTGCCGTAGCAGAGCCGGACCCCGGCCGCGACCAGGTCGGCGGCATTGGCGGCGGCGGCGCGGCCCTCGCCGTTGGCGAAGAAGGTCTGCAGGGTCGAGGCCACCCGGAGCCGCCGCTCGGCGATCCGCTCCACCACGGTCGCCGGCAGCCGTTCGGTCGGGGTGTGCGCGAGCTCGTCGACGCCCGCGTCCAGCGCCCGGTTGACCATCTCGACGGTCAGGGCGTGCGCGATCACCGGCAGCCCGGCCGCGTGCGCGGCGTCCACGATGGCGCGCGCGACCCTCGGCTCGGGCACCGGCCAACCCTGCCACCCGGGTTCGAGGGCCAGCTTGATCAGGTCGACGCCCTCGGCCGCCAGCCGCTGCACCACCCAGCGGGCCTGGGCCGGCGAGCTCACGAACTCGGCGTAGCCGTCGGCGCCCCAGCTGCGGGACGGGTAGCCGCCGGCCGCGGTGAGGATCGGCCCGGACACCGCGACGTAGGGCAGGCCGGGCGGCGTCGCGCGGTGCCCGGTGCGCCACCGGGAGGCCCAGCGCATCGGGGCACCGAGGTCACGCACCGCGACCAGGCCGGTCTCGGTGCCGGACACCGCGAACCGGCCGTACGGGTCGGGGCGGGCCGCCGGGTCGAAGCCGAGGTGCACGTGCGCGTCGACCAGACCGGGCACGATCCAGTGCTGCGGGCCGCCGAGCACCAGCAGGTCGCCCGGCAGCCCGGTCCGGTCGCGGCGGAGATCGACCATCCGGCCGGCGCGGTCCAGCACCAGCACCCCGGGCTGCGGCTCGGCGCTGCCACCGAGCCAGACGGTGCCGGCGAACGCGACCCCGCGGCCGGACAGCGCGCCCCGGCCTGGCCTGCCTGCGGTCGCGGGGTGCGCCTCGCCGGTCGCGCGGGCCGGTCGGGCTGTCGCCAGCACCCGGCGCAGCGCCGACAGCCCGCGGCCGAGCGCGTGCCGGCGGCCGTCCGCCGCACTCCCCTCGCCGCCCATCGGCTCATTCTGTCAAGCGGACCGGCCGATCACGGCCGGTGACGGGCAGACTCGCCGATCCCGGTCAGCGCTCCGGAAGCCGGCCGGCCGACTGCAGCAGCAGGTGCAGCTCGTCCAGCTGGCTGGCCGGGACGACCCGGGTGAGGTCGACGCGGGCCAGTTGCTGGGCGGTCGCCGCCCGCCGGTACGGCCGGAACAGCCGGAGCGCGATCAGCAACGGGGCCAGCGGGCTGCCCGGCAGCCCGACCCGGCGCAGTTCACGCCGCAGGCCGCGGCCGGTGCGCGCCACCAGCCGGCGGACCTGCGGTTCGGCGGGGCCGAGCTGCTCGGCGCCGGACAGCCGCCGGCCGAAGCCGGACAGCAGCCGCGCGAGCAGCAGCACCGCGACGCCGACCAGGCCGACGAGCACCGCCAGCACGGTCAGGTGGGCCAGCCAGCAGACGGCGGCCAATGCCAGGATCGCGACGCCGGACCACAGCACGGTGGTAAGCACCGCGCGGCCGAGGGCCCGGGTGATCAGGTACTGGCGCAGGCCGGATTCCGAGGTCGCGGGTCCCGAGCGCGGGAACCCGAACCGGACCCCGCCACCGGGCCAGCCCGCGCCGTCACCCGGCCAGCCGTCCCCTGCCGGGGTGCTGCTGCCCGGCCCGGCGCCGGCCTGCCATCCGCGCGCGGCGAGGTGCCCCGGCGGGGCTGCGCCCTCGGGTGCCGGGTGCTCACCCCACACCGGTCGCTCGCCGTCCGGGTGGGCATGCCCTGGGTCTGGCGCTGTCATGACCGGCCAACGAGTGGACGGCGAGGCCAGTGCCCGGCGTGCGCACTGCCCCGGATTCTCGGCCCCGTGATCGACATCGCCGGCAGCCGGCTCAGCCGACGATCGAACGGGTGCCGAGCAGCGCCTTGATGTCGCCCATCAGCGCCTGCGACGGGGTCACCCCGTACTCGGGCAGCGCGGTGCGCAGCCGTTGGCCGAAGTTCAGCTCGATCTCGACCGACGTCGGCCCCGGGTGCGAGCGCAGGATCTCCTTGAGGTTCTCGATCACCGGCGGGCTGCACTGGTCCTGGCTCATCAGCAGCCGCAGCGGGCCGTCCATGCCCTTGGTCAGGTCGGGCAGCGACAGCTCCGAGCCGATGATGCGCACCGTGTCCTCACGCGCGTCGACCCGGCCCTTCACCACCACGATCGCGTCCTCGACGATCTGCAGCCCGACCTGGGCGTAGGACTGCGGGAAGAACAGCACCTCGAC
>DATJNU010000151.1:0-3724 GCA_035507775.1 Jatrophihabitans sp. | reverse complement strand
TGCTGGCGCGGTGTGAATCCCAGGGCGTCCGGGCGAAGCGGATCGCGGTGGACTACGCCTCGCACAGCGCGCACGTGGACGAGCTGCGTTCTGAGCTGCTGAGCGTCCTGTCCGGCATCGCGCCGCAGACCTCGGACGTGCCGTTCTACTCGACGGTGACTGGCGAACGGATCGACACCGCCGAGCTGACGGCCGAGTACTGGGTACGTAACCTGCGCGAGCCGGTCCGCTTCGCGCCCGTCATCGAGCAGCTCGCAAGCACTGGTCACGGCGTCTTCGTCGAGGCCAGCCCACACCCGGTGCTGACCGTCGCCATCGGCGAATCCCTCGACGGCACGAGCGCAATCACCACCGGAACGCTGCGACGGGACGAGGGCGGTCCGCGCCGGCTGCTGTTGTCGCTGGCCGAGGCTTGGACCCACGGCGCGACCGTCGACTGGACGACCATCACCGGCCCCGGCCAGACCGTCGACCTGCCGACCTACCCGTTCGACCGGCAGCGGTACTGGCTGGAGGCGCCGTCGCACGCGGGCCGGTCGACCGACCCGGCCGAGGCGGCGTTCTGGAGCGCGGTCGCGGACGGCGACGTCGACGCGCTGGCGGCCACCCTCGGCGCCGAGCCGGCGGCCCTCGCCCCCGCGCTGGAACCGTTGCAGGCCTGGCACCTCGGCCGCCGGGAACGGGCGACCGTCGACGCCTGGCGCTACCGGATCAGCTGGCAGGAACTGCCCACCGGGCCCGCAACGGCAACCGGCCGCTGGCTGCTGCTCACCGCCCCCGCGGCCGGCGCCTGGACTTCCACCGCTCGGCAGGCACTGACCGAGGCCGGTGCCGACGTGCTCACCCTCGACCTCGACCCGGTGACCGTGAACCGGGAAGAACTTGCCGCGAAACTAAGCACGT
The DNA here is from genome assembly GCA_035507775.1 of Jatrophihabitans sp. GTDB lineage: Bacteria > Actinomycetota > Actinomycetes > Mycobacteriales > Jatrophihabitantaceae > Jatrophihabitans_A. The sequence goes on along the minus strand of DATJNU010000151.1, from coordinate 2,821 downwards.
TCGACCACCCGTTCGACGGTGTGCTGTCGCTGCTGGCCCTCGACGAGCGGTCGCGGGACGGCGTCCCGGCCGGTGTGGGCGGCACCGTGGAGCTGCTGCGTGCGCTGGACGAGGCAGGCATCACCGCGCCGCTCTGGTGCGCCACCGCCGGCGCCGTCCGCATCGGACCGGACGACCCGGGACCGCGGCCGGCGCAGGCGCAGGTGTGGGGACTCGGGCGGGTCGCCGCGCTGGAGTACCCGGACCGCTGGGGTGGCCTGATCGACCTGCCGGCCGAGATCAACCCGGACGGGCTGGTCGAGACACTGACCGGCGCCGCCGGCGAGGACCAGGTCGCGCTGCGGGCCGGCGCCCGGTTCGGCCGGCGGCTGGTCCAGGCCGCCGCCACCACCGACGCCGCCGCTGCCACCAAAGCCGCCGCAGCTGGCCGGCCGTGGCGGCCGAGCGGCAGCGTGCTGATCACCGGCGGCACCGGTGCGCTCGGCGCCCGGGTGGCCCGGTGGCTGGCCGGCAACGGCGCCGAGCACCTGGTGCTGGCCGGCCGGCGCGGTCCGGACGCGCCCGGCGCGACCGAGCTGGCCGCCGAGCTGACCGGACGCGGCTGCACGGTCACGCTGGCCCGCTGCGACGTCGCGGACCGGGCCGAGGTCGCCGCGCTGCTCGCGGGGCTGCCGGCCGACCGGCCGCTGACCACCGTGGTGCACTGCGCCGGGGTGCTGGAGCACGCGCTGCTGCCCGACACCGGCACCGAGACACTGGCCCGGGTGCTCGCCGCCAAGGCCGGCGGGGCCGACCACCTGCACGAACTGACCGCCGGCCTGCCGCTGACCGCGTTCGTGCTGTTCTCCTCCAACGCCGGGGTGTGGGGCAGCCGTGGCCAGGCCGCGTACGCGGCCGCCAACGCCCACCTCGACGCCCTCGCCGAGCACCGGGCCGCGCTCGGCCTGCCGGCCACCTCGATCGCCTGGGGCGCCTGGGCCGGGTACGGGCTGGCCGCCAGCGACTTCGAGGCGGAGTACCTCAGCCGGCGCGGCGTCCGCGGCATGGCGCCCGAGCTGGCGATCGCCGCGCTGCAGCGCGCCCTGGACGACCGGGACGGCTGCCTGGCGGTGGCCGACGTCGACTGGCCGCGGTTCGCCGAGACCTTCACCGCGCTGCGGCCGAGCCCGCTGCTCACCGAGCTGCTCCCGGCCGGCCCCGCCGGGAACGAGGCCGAGCCGTCCGAGGCGCCGAACGCGCTGCGCCAGCGGCTCGCCGGGCTGGCCGGCGAGCAGCGGCGGGCGGTCCTGGTGGACCTCGTCCGCGGCCACGCCGCCGTAGCGCTCGGCCACGCCGCAGCCGACGCGATCACCGGACAGCGCGCCTTCACGGAGCTGGGCTTCGACTCGCTCACCGCCGTCCAGCTGCGCAACCGGCTGGCCACCGAGACCGGGCTGACGCTGCCGGCCAGCCTGGCCTTCGACCACCCGACCGCCGAGGCCGTGGCCCGGCACCTGGACGCGGAGCTGACCGGCGAGCAGTCGGCCGAGGCGTCGGTGCTGGCCGACCTCGACCGGCTCGATGCAGACCTCGACCGGCTCGGTGCCGTGCTCGCCGACGGCGGCCGGGACGACGGGGCCCGCCGCCGGGTCGCCGGCCGGCTGCAGGCGCTGCTGGCCCGCTGGGACGGTGCCGCCGAGCCGGACGGCACCGACGACCTGCACGACGAGCTCGCGAGCGCCTCCGCCGACGAGATCTTCGACTTCATCCACCGGGAGCTGGGCAAGGCATGACGACGACACCCGCTGCCGGCGCCGCGAGCGACGAGCAGAAGCTGCTCGAACACCTGCGCTGGGTGACCGCCGAGCTGAAGCAGGCCCGCCGGAAGCTGCAGGAGGCCGAGGCCACCGACCCGATCGCGATCGTCGGCATGGGCTGCCGCTACCCGGGGGACGTGCGGACGCCGGAGGACCTGTGGCGGTTGGTGGCCGAGGGCCGCGACGCCATCGGCGGTTTCCCGACCGACCGGGGCTGGGACCTGGCCACCCTCTTCCACCCGGACCCCGACCACCCCGGCACCTCCTACACCGACCAGGCCGGCTTCTGCTCCGGTGTCGCCGACTTCGACGCCGAGTTCTTCGGCATCTCGCCGCGCGAGGCGCTGGCGATGGACCCGCAGCAGCGGCAGCTGCTGGAGACCTCGTGGGAGGCCATCGAGGGCGCCGGCATCGACCCGCGCCGGCTCGCCGGCTCGGCCACCGGCGTCTTCGTCGGCGCGGCCTACTCCGGCTACGGCGCCGACCATGCCGGCTCGGCGCTGATCGAGGGGCACGCGCTGATGGGCGGCGCGCCCGCGGTCGCCTCCGGCCGGATCTCCTACCTGCTCGGCCTGGAAGGCCCCGCGCTCACCCTCGACACGATGTGCTCGTCGTCGCTGGTCGCGATCCACCTGGCGGTGCGCGCGCTGCGCTCGGGCGAGTGCTCGCTGGCCCTGGCCGGCGGCAGCATGGTGATCGCCCATCCCCGGGAGTTCGTCGAGTTCAGCCGGCAGCGGGGGTTGGCGCGGGATGGGCGGTGCAAGGCGTTCTCGGCCGGCGCCGACGGCACCGGCTGGGCCGAGGGCACCGGCATGATCCTGCTGGAACGGCTCGCCGACGCCGAGCGGAACGGGCATCCGGTGTTGGCGGTGGTGCGGGGTTCGGCGGTGAATCAGGATGGTGCGTCGAATGGGTTGTCGGCGCCGAATGGTCCGTCGCAGCAGCGGGTGATTCGGGCGGCGTTGGCGGATGCGGGGTTGTCGGCGGCGCAGGTGGATGTGGTGGAGGCGCACGGGACGGGTACG
>DATJNU010000150.1:0-12751 GCA_035507775.1 Jatrophihabitans sp. | reverse complement strand
GACGGCCAGCGGGTCTACTACGAGCAGTGCGGCAACCCGGACGGCCTGCCGCTGGTGATGCTGCACGGTGGCCCGGGCGGCGGCTGGTCGGTGAACGCCCGGCGGATGGCAGACCCGGTGGCCTACCGGAGCGTGCTGTTCGACCAGCGCGGCTGCGGGCGTTCCACCCCGCACGCGGCCGAGCACGAGACCAGCCTGGCGGCGAACACCACCGATCACCTGGTCGCCGACGTCGAACGGCTGCGGGCGCACCTGGGGATCGACCGCTGGGTGGTCTACGGAGCCTCCTGGGGAACCACGCTCGGGCTGGCCTACGCCGAACGGCACCCCGACCGGGTCGCCGGGCTGGTGCTGGCCGCGGTGTTCCTCAGCCGGCGGCAGGACGTGGACTGGCTCTACCGCGGGGTGGGCCGGTTCCTGCCCGAGCAGTGGGCGCGCTACCGCGATGCCGTCCCGGCCGGCCGACGCGAGGACGACCTGGTGCGCGTCTACGCCGAGTTGCTGGCCGACGCCGACCCCGACGTCCGGCAACGTGCGGCCGACGCCTGGATCGAGTGGGAGGAGGCGGTCGTCTCGCTCGACAACGGCTACACCGGCCCGGCCGCCAAGCGGGCCGACGCGCGCTACCGGCTGGCGTTCGCCCGGCTGTGCGCGCACTACTTCTCGCACGCCGCGTGGCTCGGCGAGGACGAGCTGCTGGCCGGCGCGCACCGGCTGCACGGCATTCCCGGGGTGCTGGTGCACGGCCGGTTCGACCCGCAGGGGCCGCTGTCGGCGGCCTGGGAGCTGGCCCGGGCCTGGCCGCAGGCGGAGCTGGCGGTGATCGAGAACGCCGGCCACACCTCACCCGCGATCGGCGCCGGGATTCTCGCGGCCACCGACCGGTTGCGCTCACTCGCGCTCCGTTGAGGTGATACGGGTCGATTTCTGGTGGTTGTCCCTCGCGCAGGGATAGCTGAGCCGGATTTGCGAAAGACTCAGCATCGGCACGTACTGTGCCCGCAGCCGCCAGTAGCGCGGCCGTCGACCCAGGACGTGAAGGAGCGCGCGCGTGCCAGCCCAGCACCGGCCGAACGCCGGCGGACCCACCGGCGTGGCGACCCCGGACCAGGACCTCGGCTGGTGGCGCCGCCGCCGTGCGGCCAAGAAGCGCCGGCTGGCCCGGATGAGTCGCCGCAAGCGCATCCTGCGCCGGGTCGGCCTGGCCGGCACCTGGCTGCTCGGCCTGCTGGCGGTGCTGGTCACCGTGCTGGCCTTCACCATGTACTCGGTCGCGCACGTGCCCAGCCCGGACGAGTTGCAGACCAACCAGACGGCCACGCTGGAGTTCGCCGACGGCTCGCCGATGGCCTACATCACCGGTGGTGAGAACCGCACCGACGTCCCGCTGTCCAAGGTGCCGGTCTACGTCCAGAACGCGGTGCTCGCCGCCGAGGACCGCAACTTCTACACCGAGCCCGGCGTCTCGATCCGCGGCACGCTGCGCGCGGCGCTCAACGACCTGCGCGGCGGCTCGACCCAGGGCGGCTCGACGATCACCCAGCAGTACGTCAAGAACGCCTACCTGAACTCCGACCAGACGCTGTCGCGCAAGCTCAAGGAGCTGGCGATCTCGCTGAAGCTGAGCCGGGAGTACTCCAAGCAGGACATCCTGCAGAACTACCTCAACACCATCTACTTCGGCCGCCAGGCCTACGGCATCGAGGCGGCCGCGAAGGCCTACTTCGGCGTCGACATCTCGAAGGTGACCGTCGCCCAGGGCGCCGTGCTGGCCGAGGTGATCAAGTCGCCGGAGTACTACGACCCCCGGATCACCCCCAGCGCGGCCATCGGCCGGTGGAACTACGTGGTCGACGGCATGGTCTCGACCGGCAAGCTCACCCAGGACCAGCGCAACGCGCTGAAGTTCCCGACCACGATCAAGCCGCACACCGGCAGCTCGGCCCTGGACGGCCCGCTCGGCCTGGTCTGGCGCCAGGTCAAGGCCGAACTGTCCGCCGACGGGATCGACCCGGCGACGATCAACACCAAGGGCCTGCGGATCGAGACCACCATCGACCGCACCGCGCAGCGGGCGGCCCAGAACGCGATCGCGCAGACGTACGCGAACCTGCAGCCGTTCCAGGCGAACCTGCGCCCGGCCCTGGCCGCGGTGAACCCGTCCACCGGGGCGGTGATCGCCTACTACGGCGGCAAGGACGGCAACGGCCTCGACTACGTGCAGGCCTGGCGACCGCCGGGCTCGTCGTTCAAGCCGTACGTGACCGCCACCGCGCTGACCCAGAACCTGCAGGGCAAGAAGCCGGCCTACACGATCCAGTCCGTCTTCGACGGCGCGTCGCCGCAGACGATCGACAACCTGCCGTTCCAGAACGACCCGTCCGACCCGACCAGCGGCATGTACACGCTGAAGCAGGCCACCACGCTCTCGCTGAACACCGTCTTCGGCAAGCTGACCTCGCTGGTCGGCGCGGACAACGTGGTGAAGATGGCCCGGTCGATGGGCATCCCGGCCACCGAGAGCGACACCGGGCCGAACCCCGGCGCCCCCACCCTGATGCGCAACGGCAACCCGGACGACTACGTCGGCATCGGCAACTACCCGGTGCGGATCCTCGACCAGGCGGTCGGCTACGGCACCCTGGCCGACGGCGGCGTCTACCGCCAGTCGTACTTCGTGCAGAAGGTGACCGACGCCAAGGGCACCGTGCTGTACGAGCACAAGGACCAGGGCAAGCGGGTCATCGACCCCAAGGTCGCCAACGACACCACGCTGTCGATGGAGAACGTCGCCGCCACCTCCTACATCCCGCTGGCCGGCGGCCGGCCGGTCGCGGCCAAGACCGGCACCGTGGGCATCCAGGACAGCGCCCAGTCCTCCGACGGCTGGACCGTCGGCTTCACCCCGCAGGTCAGCGCCGCCTCCTGGGTCGGGTCGGACAAGGTGGAACCGATCTACGACCGCAACCACAACTCCGAGTACGGCCGCGACCTGGCCGGCGCGGCGTGGCAGTCGTTCATGAACGCCTACCTGGCCAACCAGCCGGTGCAGCCGCTGCCGACCACCCAGCAGATCGGCCAGCCGGCCCCGCCGACCAGCAGCGCGCCGACGACCAGCGCGGCCCCGACCAGCAGCGCGCCGACGACCAGCGCGCCGCCGACCAGCTCGGCGCCGCCGACCACCTCGGCCCCCGCGACCAGCTCGGCGCCGCCGAGTTCGTCGCTGCCGCCGAGCATCACGCCGCCGCCGACGCCGAGCTGCCCGATCCTGGGCACCTGTGCGCCCAGCAGCCCGGCCCCCCAGGGCGGCACCGCCACCCCGACCGGCTGATCGCCGCTCGGCGCCGGCGTCTGGCAGGGTGACGGGCATGGTGGTTCAGGTCGGGCCCGGTCCCGAGGCTGCGGTCCCGTCCCGGGACGACCCGACCCTCGCCCGGGCGAGCGCGGTGGCCGGCGGCCCGCTCGGGCGCTATGCCCGCTACCGAGCGTCCTGGTGGACGCCGGTGCGGGTGCTGCTGGCCATCGCGGCGTTCACCCTGCTGCTCGGGTACGGCGAGAAGCTGCCCTGCGCGGACGGCAACTGGGTGGCGTCCAAGCAGTACACCCATGCCTGCTACTCCGACGTGATCCCGCTCTGGTCGGCCGAGGGGCTGGACCGCGGCCAGGTGCCCTACCGCGACCACCCGGTGGAGTACCCGGTGCTGACCGGCGGCTTCATGTACGTCAGCGCGGAGGCCACCCGGGCCTGGCACGCGCTGGCCGGCGACGGCTGGCTGCCGGGCCACAACGAGACGATCATGTTCGGCGTCATCACCTGCGCGTTGCTCGGCGTCTGCGGCCTGCTGGCGGTGTACGCCACCGCCGGCGCGGCCGGTCCGCGCCGGTTCTGGGACGCGGCCATCTTCGCCGCCAGCCCGCTGCTGGTCTTCCACGCCTTCTCCAACTGGGACCTGCTGGCGATGGCGTTCGCGTCCGGGGCGCTGTGGGCCTGGGCCCGCCGCCGCCCGGGGCTGGCCGGCGTCCTGATCGGGCTGGGTACCGCGGCCAAGCTGTACCCGGTGCTGCTGCTCGTCCCGATCGCGCTGCTGGCCTACCGCACCCGGCGCTGGCAGCCGGCGGCGCAGGCGGTGGCCGGGGCCGCGGCCAGCTGGCTGGTGGTCAACCTGCCGATCGCGCTGGCCTGGAACCCCGGCTGGAAGGTCTTCTACACCTTCTCCGAGCACCGGCCGGCCGAGGCGAGCACGGTCTGGGCGATGCTCAACCACTACTACCCGCACACCTTCGGCACCCCGGGCGAATCCGGCTGGACACCGCCCGGCGCCGCGGTGGCGCTGCTGCTGCTGCTCGCGCTGGCGGCCGTCGGCTACCTCGCGCTCACCGTCCCGGCCCGGCCCCGGCTGGCCCAGCTGGCGTTCCTGTCGGTTGCGGCGTTCCTGCTCACCACCAAGGTGTGGAGCCCGCAGTACTCGCTGTGGCTGGTGCCGCTGCTGGCGCTGGCCCGGCCGCGCTGGCGGATGGCGCTGATCTGGCAGGCGAGCGAGATCGCGGTCTGGGTCGGCACCCTGCTCTGGCTGCTGGCCGGCAGCGATCCGAACAAGGCGATGACCTACGAGGGCCTGACCTGGCTGCTGCTCATCCGGGACGCGGTGCTGCTGGTGCTCGTCGGCCTGATCGTGCGGGAGATGTACCGGCCGGCGACCGATCCCGTCCGCACGTCCGAGGAACCGGACCCGGGCGCGGGGGTGTTCGCCGACGCCGACGCCGACCGCCTGCTGGGCCGGCGCCGTTCGGCCGGGACGCTGGCCTAGGGTGCTGCCGTGAGCGAACCGACCCCCACCCCGCAGCCCGCCGCGGCCGACGGCCGGCCGGCCGACGAGCTGGTCAGCAGCACCCACACCCTGCGGCTGGGCCGGCGCACGCTGACCTACACCGCGACCGCGGGCCGGGTGGTGCTGCGCGAGGAGCGGTCGGCCGACGGCGTCTACCAGGGCCTGGCCGCCCGGGCCGAGATGTTCCTGACCAGTTACGTCGCCGAGGGTGCCGACCCGGCGAAGCGTCCGGTGGTGTTCGTCTTCAACGGCGGCCCCGGCTCGTCGTCGGTATGGCTGCACCTGGGCCTGCTCGGCCCGCGCCGGATCCTGATGGGCGACGCCGGCCACGTGCTGCCGCCGCCGTACCAGCTGGCCGACAATGCCGAGTCGCTGCTGGCGCACGCCGACCTGGTCTTCATCGACCCGGTCTCCACCGGCTACTCCCGGGCGGTGGCCGGCGAGCGGGCCGACGAGTTCCACGGCTTCCGCCGCGACCTGGACTCGATCGGCGAGCTGGTCCGGCTCTGGACCTCGCGCAACAACCGCTGGCTGTCGCCGAAGTTCCTCGCCGGCGAGTCGTACGGCACGCTCCGCGCGGCCGCCCTGGCCGAGCTGCTGCAGACGAGATTCGGCTTGTACTGCAACGGTGTCATGCTGATCTCCAGCGTGCTGAACATGGCCACCCTGCGCCCGCACGAGGACAACGACCTGCCCACCACGCTGTTCCTGCCGACCTATGCCGCGATCGCGCAGCACCACGGCAAGCACGGTCGCAAGTCGCTGCGCACGGTGCTGCGCGAGGCCGAGGACTACGCCTCGCGCGACTACCCCTGGCTGCTCTCGCGCGGGCACCGGCTGTCGGAGCAGGAGCGCGCCGACGCCGCGACCCGGCTGGCCGAGCTGACCGGGCTGTCCGCGGAGTACCTGCTGCGGTCGGACCTGCGGCTGGAGCCGAAGCACTTCTACACCGAGCTGCTGCGCTCCGAGGGCCGGACCGTGGGCCGGCTGGACGGCCGGTTCGCCGGCTGGCTGCACGACGGGGTGGCCGAGGTGTACGACGAGGACCCGTCCTACGACGCGATCCTCGGCCCCTACGCGGCCGGCATCAACCACTACCTGCGGGCCGAGCTCGGCTACCCCAACGACCTGCCGTACGAGATGATCTCGCCGAAGGTGCAGCCCTGGTCGTACCGGGAGTTCGAGAACCGGTCGGTCACGGTCACCCGGCTGCTGGCCCGGGCGATGCGGGCGAACCCGCACCTGAAGGCGCACGTGTCGCTCGGCTACCACGACGGCGCCACCCCGTACTTCGCGGCCGAGTACGTGCTGGCGCACCTGCCGGTCCCGCCGGAGCTGCGGGGCAACATCGAGTCGGCGTACTACCCCGCCGGGCACATGATGTACGTGCACGAGCCGTCCCGGGTGCAGCAGTCCGCCGACCTGGCCGACTTCGTCCGGCGGGCCGGTAATCAGGTGCAGCCATCGGCGCGTGCCTAGGTAGCCTTGCCTGGTCACGACCGGCTAGTGCAGGGAGTTCCCACGGTGTTGCTGCGGATGTCCACGCTGTTCCTGCGTACCTTGCGGGACGATCCGGCCGACGCCGAGGTGCCGAGCCACCGGCTGCTGGTCCGCGGCGGGTACGTGCGCCGGGTGGCGCCGGGCATCTACACCTGGCTGCCGCTGGGCATGCAGGTGCTGCGCAACGTGGAGCAGGTCGTCCGCGAGGAGATGACGGCGATCGGCTCGCAGGAGGTGCTCTTCCCCTCGCTGATCCCGCGGGAGATCTTCGAGGCGAGTGGCCGGTGGGCCGACTACGGCGACTCGCTGTTCCGGCTGACCGACCGCAAGGAGGCCGACTACCTGCTCGGCCCGACCCACGAGGAGCTCTTCACGCTGCTGGTGAAGGGCGAGTACTCCTCGTACAAGGACTATCCGCTCTCGCTGTTCCAGATCCAGACCAAGTTCCGGGACGAGGCCCGGCCCCGGGCCGGCGTGCTGCGCGGGCGCGAGTTCATCATGAAGGACTCCTACTCCTTCGACCTGTCCGACGAGGGGCTGGAGACCTCCTACCGGGCGCACCGGGACGCCTACGAGCGGATCTTCCGCCGGCTCGGCTTCGACTACCGGATCGTCTTCGCGGTGTCCGGGGCGATGGGCGGCTCGGCCTCGGAGGAGTTCCTGGCGCCGGCGGCCTCCGGCGAGGACACCTTCGTCCAGTGCACGAGCTGCGACTACGCCGCCAACACCGAGGCGGTGGTGATCGCCCGGCCGGACGCCCAGGACGCCAGCGCGGTGCCGGCCATGCTCGAACTCGACACCCCGGACACGCCGACCATCGCGACCCTGGTGGAGGCGCTGAACGGCTACGACTGGGACGCCGCCGGGGTGACCGGCGCGCCGACCTTCACCGCCGCGGACACCCTGAAGAACGTGGTGCTCAAGACCCAGGCCCCGGGCTCGCAGGAGTGGGAGCTGCTGGTCGTCGGGGTGCCCGGTGACCGCGAGGTGGACCTCAAGCGGCTGTCCGGCCAGCTCGAACCGGTGCTGGTGGAGCAGGCGAGTGCCGAGGACCTGGCCCGCGAACCCGGGCTGGTCAAGGGTTACATCGGCCCGCAGCTGCTGGCCGAGCTCAAGGTGCGCTACCTGGTCGACCCGCTGGTGGTCGAGGGGTCGTCCTGGGTCACCGGGGCGAACGCCGACGACAAGCACGCCGCGTTCGTGGTGCGCGGCCGGGACTTCACCCCGGACGGTGAGATCGGCGCGGTGGAGATCGCCGACGGCGACCGGTGCGAGCGGTGCGGCTCGCCGCTGGAGATCGCCCGCGGCATCGAGCTGGCGCACGTCTTCGCGCTCGGCCGCAAGTACGCCGAGACGTTCGGGCTGACCGCGCTCGGCCCGGACGGCAAGCCGGTGACGATCACCATGGGCTCCTACGGGGTCGGCATCACCCGCGCGGTGGCCGCCCTGGCCGAGCAGACCTACGACGAGAAGGGCCTGTGCTGGCCGCGCGAGATCGCCCCGGCGGACGTGCAGCTGGTGCCGACGGGCAAGGACGCGGCGACGCTGGCCGAGGCCGAGCGGCTGGCCGGCGAGCTGGTCGCGGCCGGCGTCCGGGTGCTGCTGGACGACCGCAAGGCCTCGCCCGGCGTGAAGTTCGCCGACGCCGAGCTGCTGGGCGTGCCGACCGTGCTCATCCTCGGCCGGGGCCTGGCGGACGGGCTGGTGGAGCTGCGCGACCGCAAGACCGGCGAGCGGCAGGACGTGCCGCTGGCCGAGGCGCTGTCCGCGGTGCAGGCTGCCGTCGCCGCGAGCTGACGCGCAGGTCAGAAGGAGTGGTCCGGCCGGTGGGGTTGCCCGCCGGCCGGACGCCTTTTCCGACGGCCGGGGCCGGGCTCAGCCGGCGTGCTTGCGCAGGTAGGCGATGTCGTCGGCCTGCCCGGCCGCGGGGGTCTCGACGATGGCGTCGCAGCCGGCCTGCCGGATGATCTCGGCGATGGTCTCGGGATCGATGAAGCCGGTGCCCAGGTTGGTGTGCCGGTCGGCGCCGGAGTCGAAGGCGTCCCGGCTGTCGTTGGCGTGGATCAGGTCGACCCGGCCGGTGATCGCCTTCACCCGGTCGACGATGCCGGCCAGCTCCTCGCCGCCGGCGTGCGCGTGGCAGGTGTCCAGGCAGAAGCCGGGCCCGTACTCGCCGATGGCGTCCCACAGCCGGGCGATGGTGTCGAGGTGGCGGGCCATCGCCTGGGTGCCGCCGGCGGTGTTCTCGATCAGGATGGGCAGGTCGAAGCCACCGCTCTCGGCGGCGTAGGCGAAGGCCTTGCGCCAGTTGTCGATGCCGACGGCCGGGTCGTCGCTGCCGGTGACGTGGCCGCCGTGCACGATCAGGCCCCTGGCGCCGAGCGCGGCCGCGGCCTTGGCGTGCTGGCCGAGCAGCTTGCGGCTGGGGATCCGGATCCGGTTGTTCGTGGTCGCCAGGTTCAGCACGTACGGCGAGTGGATGTAGACCGTCAGCTCGGTGGCCCTGATGGCGTCGGCCTGCGGATGCTCCTGGGGAGCCTTCCAGCCCTGGGGATCGGCGAGGAAGAACTGCACCGCGGCGGCGTCGACAGCCCGCGCGTGGCTGAGCGGATCGGTGGAGTCGACGTGCGCGCCGATGACGCGGCCGGGTGTGGCTGGCATGGCCCCAGGCTACGTCGAGGCCCCGACAGTCCCGCGGATCGCCCGGATCGTCCGCGGACGTCCCGCAGTCGCGGGGTTGGCAGTGACCAAATGCGGGCAAGCTCGTTGGGGGTCACAGAACGCCAGCGGTCTACCCTGGCGTTACGCGCGTTTTAGGGCGAATCGAGGGGAGTCGGTCGACGATGAGGATCCGACGGATCGCAGCGGTCGCCGTGGCGGCGGCCGTCGTCGGGGGCGGCGCGCTGGTGGCCGGCAGCGCGATCGGATCGGCCGCCACCGCGCCACCGCCCACCCCGATCTCGCTCAACCTGACCGGCATGGCCTCCTCGGCCTGCCCGCTCCCGCTGAATGGCAGCATGGCGATCACGCCCGGCACCACGGTCCAGTTCACCCCCGGCCTGCTCTCGGTCGGCCAGTCCATGCAGCTGACGCTGCGCTCCGAGGCCAAGACCACCCCACCGCCCGCCGCGAAGACGGTGTCGGTGGCCTCGACCGGCACCAAGCTTCCGTTCGCGACAGCGGGCACCTATGACCTGTCCTGGAAGGTGGAGGTCCTCCAGGGCCTCCTGGGATCGAGCGTGGTGTACTCCCAGACCGGCAAGATCGTCGTCGACGCGCACGCGGCGAAGTGCACGGTGGCCGTCCAGGTGCCGACGCCGAGCGTCTCCGTGCCGGTCGTGCCGAGCGGCGTCACCAGCGCGGTGAACGGGCTGGTCGGCGGCGCGGTGAGCGGTGCCAACGGTGCCCTCGGCTCGGTGAACGGCGCGGTCGGCGGCGTGCTCGGCGGGGTCAACGGCACGGTGGGCGGCGTGGTCGGCGGCGTCACCGGCGGTTCCCACAGCGGCGGTGGCAGCCAGGGCTCCGGCCCCGGCACCTCCTACCAGCCCAGCGGCCCGACGGTGGCGCAGCGGACCGTGCCGCAGGGTTACGGCAGCGGCAGCGGGACCGGCGGCAGCTACGTCGGCGAGAACGCCACCGGGCGCTCGATCACCGCGCCCGCCCTGGGCTCCGTCGGCTCCGCCAGCTCCGGCGGTCCGAGCGCCACGAAGGTGAAGTCGGGCGGCTCGCCGCACACCGTCGAGGTGGCTGCCAACAAGTCCGGCTCGGCGCTGGACGGCTGGTCCACGGTGATCCTGCTGGCGGCCGTGCTGGCGCTGTCCGGCGCGACCGCCTTCTACGCCCGTACCTACCTGCTCAGCCCGCTGCCGGCGAAGGTTCGCGCGCCGCGCGGCTGAACCGGAGCCCGGCCGTCGGGGCCGCGCGGGCGAGCCGGATTTCGTGCCGGCGGGCCCGGCCGGTAGCCTGAACCGGTTGCCCGGCCAGCGCCGACGCCCGGTGTCGCCGCACAGATCGGCCGGCAACACCCTCCTGCCACGGAGAGTCCGTGGCCGCACAGTCCACAGGAGGCTGGGTTACTCCCATGCGCCATTACGAAGTCATGGTCATCCTCGACCCCGAGCTCGACGAGCGGACCATCGCCCCGTCCCTCGACACCTTCCTCTCCGTCATCAAGAAGGACGGCGGCTCGGTGGAGAAGGTCGACATCTGGGGTCGCCGCCGGCTGGCCTTCGAGATCAAGAAGAAGGCCGAAGGCATCTACGCGGTCATCGACCTGAACGCCGAGCCGGCGTCGGTCATCGAGCTCGACCGCCAGCTGAACCTGAACGAGTCCGTGCTGCGCACCAAGGTGCTGCGCCCGGTCCCGAAGAAGGCCAAGACCAAGAAGGCCGAGGCCAAGGCCGAAGCGAAGAAGTCCGCCTGATGGCTGGCGAGACCGTCATCACCGTCGTCGGCAACCTGACCGCCGACCCGGAGCTGCGCTTCACCCCGTCCGGTGCCGCGGTCGCGTCCTTCACCGTCGCCTCGACGCCGCGGACCTTCGACCGGCAGACCAACGAGTGGAAGGACGGCGAGGCGCTGTTCCTGCGCTGCTCGATCTGGCGGCAGGCGGCCGAGAACGTGGCCGAGTCGCTGCAGCGCGGCATGCGCGTCATCGTGCAGGGCCGGTTGCAGCAGCGCTCGTTCGAGACCCGTGAGGGCGAGAAGCGCACCGTCATCGAGATGCAGGTCGACGAGGTCGGCCCGTCGCTGCGGTACGCCACGGCCAAGGTCAACCGCACCCAGCGCGGCTCGTCCGGTGGTGGCGGCTTCGGCGGCGACAGCGGCGGGAACTTCGGTTCCGCGCCGGCCGACGACCCGTGGTCGAACGCCGGCCCGGCCAGCTCCGGTGGGTTCTCCGACGAGCCCCCGTTCTAACCAGACCTTCCTTATCTTTTAACGGAGTTATTGATCATGGCCAAGCCACCTGTTCGCAAGCCCAAGAAGAAGTCGAACCCGCTGAAGACCTCGCGGATCGAGGCGATCGACTACAAGGACACCGCCTTGCTGCGCAAGTTCATCTCGGACCGCGGCAAGATCCGCGCCCGCCGCGTGACCGGCGTCAGCACCCAGCAGCAGCGCGAGATCGCCAAGGCGGTCAAGAACGCCCGCGAGATGGCGTTGCTGCCGTACACCTCGACCGCCCGCTGAGAAAGGACGAGATCAGAAGATGAAGCTCATCCTGACCCGTGAGGTGTCCGGGCTCGGCCTGCCGGGGGACATCGTCGAGGTGGCCGACGGCTACGGCCGCAACTACCTGGTGCCGCGCGGCGCCGCCATCGGCTGGACCAAGGGCGCCGAGAAGCAGATCAGCCAGATCAAGCGTGCGCAGGACGCTCGCGAGATCCGCGGCCTGGACCACGCCAAGGAGCTGAAGGCCCAGCTGGAGGCGCTGAGCGTCCAGCTGACCGCCCGCGCCGGCGACGGCGGCAAGCTGTTCGGCTCGGTCACCCAGTCCGACATCGTCGACGCCGTCAAGGCTGCCGGCGGCCCGCTGGTGGACAAGAAGCGCGTGCACCTGCCCGGTCACATCAAGACGACCGGCGCGCACACCGTGACCGTGGAGTTGCACCCCGACGTGGTGGCCACCGTTCCGGTGACCGTCAACGCCGGCTGAGCCAGTCTCGCCAGGCCCCGGCTGCAGCCAGGCGCTGCGGCCGGGGCCTTGCCATGCCCACCCGGGCACGTGCCGATGTGATGCCTGGCTGCACAGGTCAGGCCTGCCGGTTACCCCCAGTTACCTCACCTCGCCACCAAGGGTATAAATCGGACTCTCGATTTCCAGTCGAGGTTGATCTGCCTGTGGATAGCCGGGTACCTGGCGTGAGGGCGCCGTTACGGGCCGATCGCTGATCGCGCTTACAAATAAACCACCGGCTCACCTCCACCGGTGCCTGGGGAATCCGTCCACCAGTTTTCATCCACAGGGTGTGCGTTCCGCAGCCCCGTGAATACGGGCCTGAAGCGGCTTGGCACGGACTTATTCACAGCCTCGTCCCCAGGTCGTGAACATGGTTGCGCGGCGTTGCCCACAGGCTGGTCCACAACTGTGTGCACAGGTCGAGTTGAGTCGCGGTCGCGCTGCTTCTAGCGTCGTCGCGAGCACGTCGGGTGGGTGCGCTCCGCAATCACGAGGTGCAACACTATTCGAACATAGTGTCGTATAGTCAGGCGGCGGGGCGGCCCTGGATGGGCCGAACAGTCTGCGAACGAGTCGAGAGCTTTGGTGATTGCATGTCGTCGGGTCCTGGTCTGCGCGCGGTCGACAACGAGGGCGACGGTGCCCCTCGTTTCGACCGGACCCCGCCGCAGGACATCGAGGCCGAGCAGTCGGTGCTCGGCGGCATGCTGCTGTCGAAGGACGCGATCGCCGATGTGATCGA
>DATJNU010000149.1:0-5911 GCA_035507775.1 Jatrophihabitans sp. | reverse complement strand
ACCGGAGGCATCGGTGGTCACCGTAGCCAACGGGGTGGTGCCGTCCAGCGAGACCGTCAGCGAACTCGACGGGTTCCAGCCGGCCAGCTGCACCGACACCGAGTCACCGGCCTTCACCGACGACGGCGACACCGCCACAGTCCCCTTGGCGTAGTAGGTCGCAACCTGCAGCGACGCCGAGTTGTTGGTGCCGTCAGCCGCCGCGGCCTGCACCGAGTGCGTCCCGGCCGAGGTCGACTTCGCAACCGTCACCGACACCGTCGCCGCACCGGAGGCATCGGTGGTCACCGTAGCCAACGGGGTGGTGCCGTCCAGCGAGACCGTCAGCGAACTCGACGGGTTCCAGCCGGCCAGCTGCACCGACACCGAGTCACCGGCCTTCACCGACGACGGCGACACCGCCACGGTCCCCTTCAGGTACCGGGCCACCGGGCGGATCCGGACGACCTGCGGGTCGTGGTCGGAGGCCTGGTTGCCGAACTCGGAGTTGACGTGGATGACGTCGTAGGACACGGCGCCGGCAGTCGAGGACAGCGGCTTCGACACGAAGATGTGGTCGAGCACCTGCGAGATGCCGTTGTAGACGTAGGTGTACTGCTGGTCGGCCGGCAGCGTGGTGATCAGGTCGGTCAGCGTCGCACCGTTGTCGGTCAGGGTCTGCATCGACGGCGAGAACTGGTAGTCGTTGAAGTCACCGGCCACCACGATGTTGGCCCGCGGGTCAGCGGCCAGCACCTGCTTGACGAAGCCGTTCAGCAGGGTCGCCTGCTGCTGCCGCTGGATCTCGGAGCTGCGGGCCGGCGGCTGGTACCGGCCGTCGGTGTCCTGATCGCCCAGCTTGGCGTCGAAGTGGTTGCCCACCACGATGACCTTCTTGCCGTTGAAGACGAACTCGCCCACCAGCGGCTTGCGGCTGGAGTTCCAGGCGGCATTGGTCGGGTCGACCCGGCCCGGCGAGGTGGAGAGCTCCGCGGTGCCGTCCGAACCGGTGGAGACCGACACCGCGGTGGTGGCGTCGCCGCCCGGCTTGGACACGAAGGTCACCCGAGCCGGGTTGTAGAGGAACACGTTGCGGATGTTGCCGCCGGGCTGGCCGCCGTCCGCGTCGTTCGTCGGGTCGATCTCGGCCCACTGGTAGCTGGGGCCGCCAGCCGCGGCGATCGAGGCGGTGAGCTTGGTCAGCGTCTGGTCGGCCGCGACCACACCGTCGTCCGTGGCGCCGTCGTTGTCCTGGATCTCCTCCAGCGACACGATGTCCGGCGAGGCGAGGTTGGTGACCACGCCGGCGCCGAGGGTGTCGAACTTCGACTGCGGGTCGTTCGGCGACAGGTTCTCGACGTTGTAGGTGGCGACGGCCAGCTGGTCCGCGGCCTGCGGGGTGGCCAGCGTCGGCTGCAGGTGGTTGTCCTGGTAGCCACCCAGGGTGCTGGCGGCGATGGTGTAGCCGCCGTAGAGCGACCAGTCCACCGGGCCGCTGGTGGCGCCGGTCAGCACGTCACCGACGTTCGCCGCCGGCACCGTGCCGGTCAGCGTGGTGACCAGCAGCCGGCCGCTCGGGGTGTTGTAGTCGTCGACGTAGGTGCCGCCCCGATAGGTGGGCTGCTGCGCCGGCTTGGTGGTCACGTAGATCTCGCCGTACTGGGTCTTGCCCGGGCCGACCACCCGCGCGTTGTCGACCTCGACCAGCATGCCCTCGTGCGCCTCCCAGAACTCCAGCGCGGAGCGGGTCGGGTCGACGGTGCTGATCGACTCGACGTTGCCCGAGTCGGTGGTGGGCGCGTAGAGGTCCGGCACGGTGGTCGGGGCGATCACCAGCGGGGCGGGCACCGCGTTGCCGGAGCTGACCTTGGTGATGGTGGTCGGCGACAGCTCGGTGACGGACAGGCTCGAGGTGTTCGAGAGCGTCTCACCCGAATTCAGCGCGTAGTAGTCACTGACCTTGCCGGTCACCAGCACCTCGTCGCCCACCACGACGGTCGCCGAGGAGGTGTAGACGAAGACGCCGGACGACGCGCTGGTGCGGGTCGCGTCCGGATGGTCCTCCTGCATCCAGAAGCCCTTGGAGCCGGAGCTGCGGACCGCGGTGACGATGCCCTCGACCTTCGACACGGTCTGGCCGACCAGCGGCGAGATGAAGCCGTCGCCCTGCACGTCCTGGATCGTGGTGGTGCCGGGGATGCACTGGTCCGGGGTCGGCACGGCGTCGCAGCCGGACGGCGGCGGGGTGGTGCCGGCCGCGGCCGGGGTCGGCGCGGCGACGGTGAAGTCGGCCGAGTTGTTGCCGGCGTTGTGGAACGGCGAGGTGATCCGCTGCGCCGAGGTGGTGTTGCCCAGGGCCGGCGTCGGGCTGCCGGCGGCGTCGTTGGCGGCGCCGAAGCCGACGAAGTCGACCACACCTGCGGCCGAGTCACACGTCGCCGCACAGCCGGTCAGCGCGGTCTGGTTGTTCACCAGCGCGACCTTGCCGCTGGAGGAGCTGAGCGCGATCGTCCCGGTGTCGTTCGGGGTCGGCAGGGCCGCGCCGTTGCCGGCCCCGGCGCCCTCGGCGATCAGGTAGTACCCGCCGGCCGGAACGCTGCCGGTCAGCTTGGTCAGCTGCCAGCTGGTGCCGGCGGCCGAGCTGTACTGAACCGACCAGCCCGCCACGCTCTGCGCCGCGGTGCCGTGGTTGTACAGCTCGATGAAGTCGTTCTCGTACGGGGCGCCGCTGTTGCCGCCACCGCCGTACACCTCGCTGATGACGACGTTGGAAGTCAGGTCGACCGCGTGTGCGGGGCTCGGCAGCACCGCCGCGCCGGCGGCGGCCAGGGCCAGCACCGTGGCGCCGGTCAGCGCGGATCTTCTGGGGACGGGCATGAAATCTCCAGCTTCTGCTCTCGGGAAGGACGTGCAGATGGTGCGGGCGGCAGCTGGCCGCCGGGTGGCTTCCGGGCCGGGTTCAGGTGGCGCGGTGGTTAAGGACGGGCTGTGCTGCGCGACATGATGCCATGCGCACCGCCAATTTCTCGCATCGTTCGCGCAACCGATCTTCCGCCGGTACGGGTCGAGCCACCCGGTGGTGACGGGCCGTCACGAAACCGTTCGTGAACGGTCAGGCATCGGAAAGGTAACCCGGACGCAGACTGTCGGAGCGCACCGGTAGACATGCGGCGAACGACTTCAACCGACTCGACGGAAAGGTTGCCGACCATCGTGGTTCTGCTGCTGCGCGCGCTCTGGTGGCGCCGAGGGCTGTCCCTGGCCACCCTGGTGGTCGCCGCGATCACGATCGGCGCCGGCGCCCTCGGCCCGCTCTACGCCCGGGCGGCCGAGGAATCGACGCTGCGGGACGCGCTCACCGCACCGGGCAGCGACGCCGGCCTGCACTACACCTTCGGCGTCCAGCTGAGCACCGACGGTGACCTTGCCGCGGCGGAGAGCCAGGGCCCCCGGCCGGGCAGCATCAAGGCCTACCCGAACGTGATCCCGGCGGTGGTGATCCCGACCGAGGCCGCCAATCCCGCCCAGGCGAACGGGGGCAGCTCCGGCCCGCGGACCCAGCTGGTCTGGCGGCAGGACGCCTGCGCCCACCTGGTGCTGGTGCGCGGCCGCTGCCCGACCCGGGCGGGTGAGGCGATGGTGAGCGACCGGACGCTGCAGGGCGACTACTACGGCTGGCGGGTCGGCGACCGGTTGACGCTGTCCAGGGTGCTGCAGGACGTGCCCGGCACCAGTGAGACCACACCCAGCGCGGTCACCATCGTGGGCAGTTACCGGCTCGCCGACAGCGAGGATCCGTTCTGGCAGGGACGCAACTACTTCAACGCCCACCCCGGCGCGGGTGACGGGCCGGACACGGTGGACGACCTGTTCGTGGACCGGTCGGAGCTGACGACGCTGGCCAAGCCGAGCACCGTCCAGGTGCAGGTCGACTACCCGATCGCCAGCAACCGGCTCCGGCTGGCCGACGTCACCCGGTTGCGGGCGGACATCGCGCAGCTCGTCGCGCTGCGACCGACCGGCACCGCCGAGGACGACTTCCACACCGGCGTGCTGGACGTGCTCGACACCGAGCGGCGCGAACGGTCGCTGGTCAACACGGCGACCCTGCTGGTCTCGCTGCAACTGGCGGTGCTGGCCTGGCTGGTGCTCTTCCAGGTGGTCGCCGACGCGGTCGAGGCCAAGGGCCCCGAGATCGCGCTGGCCAAGCTGCGCGGCCTGCCGCCGCGCTCGACGATCCGCTTCGGGCTGGCCGAGCCGCTGCTGCTGGTGCTGCTGGCGATGCCGTTCGGCGTCGTCGGCGGCTGGCTGTCGGCACGGCTGCTGACCAGCGCGGCACTCGCGCCGGACACCCCGGTCGCCTTCACCGGCGGCACCGCGGTGGCGGTGCTGCTCGCGCTCGCGGGCAGCGCGGTGGCGGCAGCGGCGGCAGCCCGTCGCACGCTGCGCCGGTCGGTGCTCGACCAGTGGCGCCGCACCCCCGGCCATCACCCCAGCCGCTGGATGCTGGCGCTCGACCTGGTGCTGGCCGCGGCGGCGATCGCCGGCCTGGTGCTGCTGCACGAGCACGGCCGGGGCACGCCGCGGGCGGCGACCCTGCTGTCGCCCGCGCTGCTGGTCTTCGCGGTGGCGCTGCTCGGCATCCGGCTGGTGCCGCTGGCATTGCGGCCGCTGCTGCCGATCACCCGGGCCACCACCCGCATCGCACTCTTCCTGGCCAGCCGCCAGGTGTCACGGCGGCCGGCCGGCCTGCGGCTGACCGCGCTGCTGTCGGTCGCGGTGGGGCTGGCGACCTTCGCGATCGCCGGCGAGGGGGTGGCCGACCGCAACCGGGCCGCGCGAGCGCAGCTGGAGGTCGGCGCGCCGTCGGTCGCCCGGCTGCAGTTCCAGCCGGTGCACGACCCGGTCGCGGCCACCCATGCCGCCGACCCGACCGGCAGCTGGGCGATGGCGGCGGCCAGCTGGCTGCCCGACGGCGGTGGCTCGGTGACCGGCCAGGTGCTGGCCGTCGACTCCGCCCGGCTGGCCTCGGTCGCCTACTCGGCCCGGAGCGGGCCGTCGGCCGCCGAGCTCGCCCAGGCACTCTCCCCGGCGAGCCTGCCCAAGCCGGTGACGATCACGGCCACCGCGCTCCGGCTGACCGTGACCGCCCGGGCGCTGAGCCCGGGCACCACCCCGACCGTGCTGATCAACCTGCGCCGCCCGGGCGACCCGTACCTGGCGGTGCGGGCCGGCTCGCTCACCGCCGGCACCCACCGCTACACCGCCAGCGTGCCGTGCCGGGCCGGCTGCGTGCTGGCCGGGGTCACCTGGGACCGGCCGATCGACACCTTCGGCACGCTGTCCGGACAGGCCACGCTCAGCGCGGTGGAGGCCGGCGGGGCCGGCGGCTGGCAGCCGGTGCCGGCCGGCCTCAGCACGCCCGGCGCCTGGCGACAGGCCGCCCAGGCCGGCAACTCCGCCGACCAGCTGAGCACCTCGGGCGCCGGGCTGACCGACAGCTTCTCCAGCGAGTCGGGCGGTTCGGCGGCCATCGCGCACGCCGACAGCCCGCACCCGCTGCTGACGGTCGCCAGCGCCCAGGGGGTGGCGACCGGCCCCGACGCGCCCCGGCCGCCCCAGCTCGTCGATGTGGTGGGGGCCACCGCCGACTTCACCGTGACCCGGACGGTGCCGGTGCTGCCGATGGTGCAGGACGCCGGGCTGCTGGTGGACCTGTCGGCGATCCGTGCCCAGCTGCCGGGCTTCGACAGCGAGGCGACCTGGTCGGTCTGGCTCGGGCCGCACGCCCCCGCGGACGCCCGCCAGCGGCTGCAGGCGGCCGGCCTGCTGCTCGATCCACCCCGGACGGAGCGCAGCCGGCAGGCCGAGCTGGCCCGGCAGGGACCGGCGCTGGCGCTGCGGCTGCTGGTGATCTGCGCGATCGCCGGGG
>DATJNU010000148.1:0-11022 GCA_035507775.1 Jatrophihabitans sp. | reverse complement strand
GGTGGTCAGCTCGGCCAGCGCCCGTTCGGCGGCCGCGTCCGCGGCCGGGCCCCAGGGTTCCCGCCAGCCGAGCGGCAGGGTCGACAGGGTGCCCTCGGCCTCCGGCGGCAACAACTCGGCCAGCACCCGGGCGCAGTCGAGGGTGTAGTCGAGCCGGCGGCGGTCCGTCCAGTCCGGCAGGTACACCGCGTGCTTGACCACCGGTGCGTGGAAGTCCCCGTACGGGAAGGCGTTCAGGCTCGCCACCGTCAGCCCGCGGGCGGCCAGTTCCGCGGCCAGCCGGCGCAGGTCGTCCGGGTCGGCGACCAGGCCGGCCGCGACCGGGGCCGGCAGCCACAGGCCCAGCCCCAGCTCGTCGGCGCCGAGCCGTTCCCGCACCGGCAGCGCGTACCGGTCCAGCTGGTCGAGCAGGCCGGCCAGGTCGTGCGCCGGGTGCACGTTCGTGCAGTACGCCGGCAGCATCAGGCGCGCCCGCCTCGCAACACCGAGTTGCCGGCGAAGGTCTCGGCGGAGGCGGTGAAACCGGGCAGCTCGTCGAGCACCAGCCGGCCGCTCTGGCCGTAGAAGGCGACCGGGTTGTGCCAGAGCACCTGCTCCACGTCCTGGTCGGTGAAGCCGGCGGCGAGCATCGCCTGGCCGGTCCGGTAGGTGTTCAGCGGGTCCGACCGGCCCCAGTCGGCGGCCGAGTTGACCAGCATCCGCTCGGTGCCGTGCTCCTGCAGGATCGCCACCATCCGGTCCGGATCCATCTTGGTGTCCGGGTAGATCGAGAAGCCCATCCAGCAGCCGGACTCGGCCACCGGGCCGACGGTCAGCTCGTTCAGGTGGTCCACCGCGACCAGGCCGGGCGCGATGCCCGACTCGGCCACCACGTCGAGGGTGCGCCGGGTGCCGGCCAGCTTGTCGCGGTGCGGGGTGTGCACCAGCGCCGGCAGCCGGTGCCGGATCGCCAGCTCCAGCTGCCGGGCGAAGGCGTCGTCCTCGGCCGGGGTCATCGAGTCGTAGCCGATCTCGCCGACCGCGACCACCCCGTCCTTGGCGAGGTAGCGGGGCAGCACGTCCAGCACCTCGACGCAGCGCGGGTCGTTCGCCTCCTTCGGGTTCAGCGCCAGCGTGCAGTGGTGCCGGATGCCGAACTGCGCCGCGCGGAACCGCTCCCAGCCGATCAGGCCGTCGAAGTAGTCGGTGAACGAGCCGACGTTGGTGCGCGGCTGACCCAGCCAGAACGCCGGCTCCACCAGCGCCCGGACCCCGGCGGCGTACATCGACTCGTAGTCGTCGGTGGTCCGCGAGGTCATGTGGATGTGCGGATCGAAGATGGCCATCAGGCGTTTTCCTTCTGCAGCAGGGCAATCGCGTCGTCGGGCACCGTGCGGCCGGCGGCGGCCCGTTCCTCGGCCAGCCCGGCGACCATCCGGATCAGCTCGGCGTCCCGGCGCTCGTCCAGGGCCGCCACCGCGGCCAGCGGGACGCCGGTGAACAGGCACTTCAGCACGCCGTGCCGCCAGGCGTGCTGGTCGAGCCAGGCGCCGGCGAACGGGCCCATCGCGGCGGCGACCAGCCGGGTGTCGTTGGCCCGCAGCGCGTCCTGCACCAGCGCGCGGCCGGCCTCGACCACCGCCTCGGACGGGTCGGTCAGGACGGACAGTCCGCGCAGCACGCCGCGGCGCTCGGCGTCGTCGCCGTACCGGTAGAGCTCGGCCAGTTCGGCGGCAGCCTGGTCGGGAGCCGCCTCGACCAGCACCGCGACGAGCCGGGACCGGGCCCGGTCGTCCTCGGTGCCGGCGATCAGGCCGGCCGGGTCGCCCTCCGGATCGAGGGGCCGGCGCCCGACCTCCCGGCCGGCCGCCGGGAACAGCTCGCCGATCGCCGTGGGCTCGCGGCGGATCGCGGCCTCGGCCCGGACGGTCCAGGGCAGCGCCGCCTGCAACGCCTCGAACGAGCTGCGGGCCACCTCGGGGGCGGCGTGGCTGTGCCGGGGCAGCTCGACCGCGGCCACCCCGGTGTAGCCGATCTCGGCCAGGGTGGCCAGGCAGGCCGGCAGGTCGAGCTCGCCGGTGCCGAACTCCAGGTGCTCGTGCACCCCGGTCACCATGTCGTCCAGCTGGACGTTCACCAGCAGCCCGGCGGCCTGGCGCAGGCAGCCGGCGACACCGTCCGGCTCGATGGCGACGCAGTGCCC
Organism: Jatrophihabitans sp.; assembly: GCA_035507775.1. GTDB lineage: Bacteria > Actinomycetota > Actinomycetes > Mycobacteriales > Jatrophihabitantaceae > Jatrophihabitans_A. The sequence continues at coordinate 8,840 of DATJNU010000148.1, read as the reverse complement.
GACGTCGAGCGTGATGCCCAGCTGCGCGGGGTCGCCCAGCTCGGCGCGCAGCCGCAGCGCGTCGCCGAGGCGTTCGACCAGCATGCCCGGCTCCGGTTCCAGGCCGAGCGGCATACCCAGCTCGCCAGCCAGCGGCAGCACCTCGGCAACCCCGGCGCGCAGCCGGCGCCAGGCCTCGTCCGGCGCCAGCCCGGCCGGCGTCACCCCGGACCAGAACGAGACGCAGTCCGCGCCCAGGTCGGCGGCGATCCGCAGCGCCCGCCGCAGGAAGTCCACCCGCGGGCCACGATCGTCCGACAGCAGCGTCGGCTGGTGCTTGTGCCGCGGGTCGAGCAGGTAGCGGGCGCCGGTCTCGATCACCAGCCGCAGGTCGAGCTCGGCCAGCCGGCGCCCGACCGCGGCCACCTGGGCGGCGAGATCGGCGGCGTACGGGTCCAGGTGCTGGTGGTCGAGGGTGAGCGCCACCGAGGTGTAGCCGAGGTCGGCGATGATCGCGAGCGCGTCGTCGAGCCGGTGGTTGGCGAAGCCGTTGGTGCCGTACCCGAGCCTCATGTGGGGCTGACCTTCCGGCCGAGCCGGCGGGCCAGCGGCAGCGCCAGCGAGAGCACGGCGGCCGGCAGCGGCGCCCCGGACCGGGCGGTGATCGCCGACTGCAGCGGCACCATGCCGTGGATGCCGGCCACCGTCGCCGACCGGACCGCGGCCGGGCTGGGGGTGCGCGCGGCGGCCAGCTGGCGGCGCCCGACCAGGCCCGCGTAGCCGAGCGCGCCGGCCAGCCCGGCCACCCGGTGCAGCCGGGACGGTGCCGGGCCGGACGCGGTGAGCGCGGTCGCCGCGGCTGTGCCGGCCAGCGCGCCGAGCGCGGTGACCCGGCTGCCGCCGTGCACCTCGCCGCGGGAGAGCACCGTCAGCCCGAGCGTGTGGCCGGCCACCGCGGCCGCGGCCGGCAGCGCGCGGCGGCGCCCGCCCGGGCCGGCACCCAGCAGCACGTCCAGCGCCCGGCAGGCCGCCATCACCGCCGGCCCGGCCGGCGTCGGCTTGGCGAGCAGGTCATAGCTCCAGACCGCCGCGGCCAGCGGGACGGCGGCTCGGATCCCCGGCCGGCCACCGGCCAGCGCGGCGACGCCGAGGCCGGCCGCGGTAAGGCCGGCCGCCACCTTCAGCGCGCCGGCCGGGCTGATCCGGCCGGACGGGATCGGCCGTTCCGGGCGCTCGAGCGCGTCGAGATCCCGGTCGGCCCAGTCGTTGAGCGCCATCCCGGAGGCGTACAGCGCGGCCGAGGCGACCGGCAGCAGCAGCCGGCGGCCGGCCAGCGGGGTGCCGGCGGCGGCCGCCCCGGCCAGCGAATCGCCGAGCACGGTCAGGGCGGCCGGCCCGCGGACCAGCTCGACCAGCACGCTGCCGCCACCGGGCTGCTGCAACCGCAGGCTCATCGGCCGAGCCCGCGCGCCCAGGCGTGCAGCCGGGCGGTCTGCTCGGCGAACCGGTGCTCGACCTCGGCGCCGGCCGGCACCAGCGGGTCCTTGAAGAAGAAGGCCAGCTCGGACTGCGCGCCGGACCGACCGGCAGCCAGCGCGGCCGACATCAGCCGGGCCAGGTCCAGCACCAGCGGCGCCGCCAGCGCGGAGTCCAGGCCGGTCCAGGTGAACTGCAGGGTCATCCGGGCGCCCAGGAAGCCGTCGAAGGCGACGTGGTCCCAGGCGGTCTTCTGCTCGCCGAGGCTCGGCACGTTGTCGATGTGCAGCGGCGCGCAGACCGGCTCGCCGAGCAGCTGGGCCAGCCCGCGCGCCTTCGACTCCAGCTTCGAGCTGGCATTCGCCGCGTCCTGCAGGGTGGCCCCGTCACCGCCGCCGAGCAGGTTGGTGCCGGCCCAGGCCCGCACCTTCAGCGCCCGGGCGGTGAACATCGGCGCGAGCACCGTGCGCAGCAGCGTCTCGCCGGTCTTGCCGTCCCGGCCGGCGAACGGCAGGCCCGCCTGGTGCGCGAGTTCGACCAGCGCGGGCAGGAAGATCCCGGTGGACGGCGTGAAGTCCACGAAGGCGCAGCCGGCGCGCAGCGCGGCGTACGCGGCGACCGAGCTCGGCGGCAGCACGGTGCTGGCCGGGTCGTCGAGGGCCCGCTCCAGCGCGGCCAACGAGGCGTGCTCCGGTGCCGGCGGTGCGGGTGGTTCGGTCGAGCTGACGTTCACCACGACCACCCGGCCGAGCCGGTGCCGGCTCCGGAAGTCCCGCAGGTCGGCGGCCAGCCGGTCGGCCGCCGAACGCTGGGACTCCTCACCCAGCGATGGCGAATACCCCGGCCGGATATGGCTGTCCACCTCGCGCAGGCCGTCCCGGACGGCGGCCAGCACCCGGTGCGGCAGCACCCCGGCCTCGGCCAGCGGTTCGGCGCGCTTGTCCAGCGGGACGCTTGCCACGTCGTGGCCGCCCACCACCAGCTGGTCCCAGCCGGGCAGATCCGCCTCGGACAGCGGGGCCTGCTCGGTGACGCAACCGAACGGCTCGATGAGGCCGGCCTGCAGGGCCAGCAACCCGGCGGTCGCGGTGGTCGCCACCGACCCGCGGGCTCCGATGAACCACAGGCCTGTCCGGCTGGTGTCGTCCGACATCCGTGTCGCCCCCTCGTTACGCGCAGGGCGATCCCGGAGCGCCCCGTCGCTCGACGGCGCGCCGGTCGCGGCACGTCGCACCCGACCGCCTCCATGTGCGACGGAGATTCACTCGTGGTCGCAACGAAAAAGCACACCGTTGGTTTCGACGAGGCAGCCTACGGTTTCCCCGCCGATCGCTGGAAGAATGTTTGTACTACTTTCGCAACTATTGTCAGGTCGCGCAACGCGCCGCGCCGGGCCGGATCGCACGAAACAACGCGCAGGGCCCCGGTCGGGAGGGATCGACCGAGGCCCTGCGCGTGGTGGTGAGCGGCGACGCCGATGATCAGTCGGCCGGACCCTCGCCCAGGGTCACCGTCGTCGAGTGGGTCTGCCCGGAACCGTCGGTGTAGCCGATCCGGACCTGGTCACCGGGGTGGTGCTTGGTCAGCAGCGACGACAGCCCGGTGGCGTCCGCGACGGAGCTGCCGTCCACCGAGGTGATCACGTCACCGGCCGCCAGGCCCGCCTTGGCGGCACCCGAGCCGGGCACCACCCCGGCCACCGTGGCGCCCTGGGCCTGGCTGTCCGAGGAGAGCTGGACGCCCAGGAAGGCCGGGTAGCCCTGGTGGATCGTCGCGTTGTCGGTGCCGTTCTCGATCTGCTTGGCGATCGAGGTGGCCTTCGCGATCGGGATGGCGAAGCCGGTGGTGCTGCCGCTGGAGAACCGGGAGCCGGAGGACGACGCGGCGGTGTCCATGCCGATCACGGTGCCGCTGGCGTTGTCGTACAGCGGGCCGCCGGAGTCACCGGCCTGGATGTCGGCATCCACCTGGATCAGGCCGGTCAGCCGCTCGGAGTTGCTGCCGTCCTGGTCGCTGGCCGTGATCGACTGGTCGAGCGCGCTCACCGACCCGGACGCCGACGACGGCGTGCCGCCGGTGCCACCCGCGTTGCCGACCGCGGTCACCGCGTCGCCGACCTTGGTCGCGCCGGAGTCGCCGAGCTTGGCGGTGGCCAGGCCGCTGGCGTTCTGCAGCTGGATCACCGCGACGTCGTCGCTCGGATCGGTGCCGACCACCTTGGCGGTGTAGGTCTTGCCGGTGCTGACCACGGTCACCGAGATCGCGGTGGAGTCCTGCACCACGTGGTTGTTGGTCAGGATCTCGCCGTTCGAGCTGAGCACGATGCCGGTGCCGGCCGCCTTGCCCTGGCCGTAGTCGAGGGTGGTGTCGATGTCGACCACCCCGACCGACTGGGCGCTCGTGGCCTGGCCGGTGCCCTGCCCGCTGCCGCTCTGCCCGCCCTGACCGCCCTGGCCGCCGAAGCCGAATCCGTTGCCACCGGTGCTGCCGCTGCCGTTACCGCTGCTGCCGCTGCCGTTCGGGGAGAACGGGTTGTTCTGGCTCGGCGTGGCGAGCGAGGTCTGGTTCGAGGAGCTGTTGGCGTGGTCCACGGCCAGCGCCACGCCGCCGACGGTCAGCGCCGCGGCGACCGCGGCCGCGACCGAGCCGTAGAGCAGCCGGTGCGGGTGCTTCTTGTGCTGCGCGGGCGGCGGGGCCCAGTAGCCGGCCGGGTGCCCGAAGTAGGGGTAACCGGGCTGCGACTGGCCGGCGGCCTGGTAACCGTACGGCTGGTAGCCGGTGGGCGGCGGCTGCCAGTGGGCACCGGCGTCCTGCTCGCTGCCGGCCGGCTGGCCGCCGTAGTAGTTCGGGGCGCCATAGTTCGGGGCGCCATAGTTCGGGCCGCCATAGTTCGGGCCGCCGTGGCTCTGGGGCGATCCGTAGTAGTGCTGGGCCGCCGACCAGGCCTGCTGGTGCTCGGTCGGGACGAAGTACGGCTGCTCGGCCGGCGCGGGACGCTCGGCACCCGGCTGCCCGGCCGGCTGCTGCGCAAACGACTTCTGCTCGAACGACTGCTGCTGCGCGGCATCGGCGCTGACCGGCTCGTCCGGGCGCCGTTCGGCGCCGTCCGACGGGAAAGAACTCGGCTGGTCGGTCACGGTGACCACCTTTTCGTCACTGGCTTCTCTGATTCCTACGACAGCCAGCTAACCCCCGTCAGGTGGTCGCCGGCTTGGAGCTCTTGTAGAGAAACCTGTGAACGCCGCCCGGCCTACTCCGGTCGCTTGGCGACCAGCGTCAGCACGTCGTAGGTGGCGACCAGTTCGTCGTCCTGGTTGCGCACGATGAGGTCCCAGCGCACCTCGCCGTAGTTCTCGGTCTGGCGCGCCTTCTTCTCCTTGCAGGTCAGCTGCGCCCGGATCGAGTCGCCCACCTTGACCGGCGTGATGAAGCGCAGGTTGTCCAGGCCGAAGTTGGCCAGCACCGGTCCCGGCGACGGCTCCACGAAGAGGCCGGCCACCCGGGAGACGAGGTAGTAACCGTGCGCCACGATGCCGCCGAACAGCGGGTTCTCCGCGGCCGCCACCGGATCGGTGTGGGCGTAGAACGAGTCCCCGGTCAGCTCCACGAACCGGTCGATGTCCTCGGCGGTCACGGTGTGGGCCTCGGTCATCAGCACCTCGCCGATCGCCAGGTCCTCCAGGTGCCGGCGGAACGGGTGCACCTCACCGACCACGGTCGGCGCGCCGGCCACCCAGCGGCCGGTGACCGCCGACAGTGCCCGCGGCGAGCCCTGGATGGCGGTCCGCTGCATGAAGTGCAGGACGCCGCGGATGCCGCCCATCTCCTCGCCGCCACCGGCCCGGCCGGGGCCGCCGTGCACCAGCAGCGGCAGCGGCGAACCGTGCCCGGTGGAGGACTTGGCGTCGTCCCGGTCGATCACGATCATCCGGCCGTGCTGGGCGGCCGCGCCGAGCACCACCTCGCGGACGAAGGCCGGATCGTAGGAGTACACCGAGCCGACCAGCGAGCCGTCGCCGAGCGCGGCCAGCCGGACCGCCTCCGCGGCGCCGTCGTAACCGATCACGGTGGCCAGCGGGCCGAACGCCTCGACCGTGTGCACCGGGGCGGCGTCGGCCTGCCGGGCGAGCAGCACGGTCGGCTGCACGAAGGCGCCGGTGGCCGGCAGCTCGCCCGAGTCCGGGCCGCCGATCGCCACGTCGGCGACCTCGGTGAGCTTGGCCAGGTTGGCCCGGAACTCCTCGCGCTGCTCCAGGGTGGCCAGCGCGCCCATGGTCGTCGATTCCGCGCGCGGGTCGCCGACGACCACCTTGGCCAGCCGGGCCCGCAGCGCGTCGAGCACCGCATCGACCTGGCCGCCGGGCACGAACGCCCGCCGGATCGCGGTGCACTTCTGCCGGCCTTGACGGTCAGTTCCCGGCCGAGCTCCCGGACGAAGAGGTCGAACTCCGGCTCGCCGGGCACCGCGTCCGGGCCGAGGATCGCGGCGTTGAGCGAGTCGGCCTCGGCGGTGAAGCGCACCGAGTTCCGGATGACCACAGGGTGCGCCCGCAGCGCCCGCGCGGTGGCCGCGGAGCCGGTGAAGGCGACCGCGTCCTGGCTGGTCAGGTGGTCGAGCAGGCCGTCGGTGGCACCACAGATCAGCGAGATCGCGCCGGGCGGCAGCAGGCCGGAGTCGACCATGTCGGCGAAGACCCGCTCGGTCAGGTGCCCGGTCTGCTCGGCGGGCTTGACCACCACCGGGACGCCGGCCAGGAAGGCCGGGGCGAACTTCTCCAGCATGCCCCACACCGGGAAGTTGAAGGCGTTGATGAACAGCGCCAGCCCGTGCAGCGGGGTGTAGACGTGCTGGGCGACGAAGCTGCCGTCCTTGCTCAGCGGCTCGACCGGACCGTCGGTGTAGACGTGGGAGTCGGGCAGCTCGCGCCGGCCGCGGGAGGCGTAGGCGAACAGCACGCCGATGCCGCCGTCCACGTCGAACCGGGAGTCGAAGAGCGTCGCACCGGTCTGGTACGACAGCGGGTAGTACTCGGATTCCTTGCGGTCGTTGAGCAAGCTCGCGAGCTGCTTGAGGATCGCGGCCCGCTCGGTGAAGGTGAGCCGGCGCAGCGCCGGGCCGCCGACCGTCCGGGCGTGGTCATAGCCGCCGGCCACGTCCACCGGGCTGGTCGACCAGCGGGCCACCACTTCGGAGGTGGCCGCGTCGAGGACCGGCTGCCCCTCGTCGGTCGCGGTGAACCAGCTGTCCTTGAGGTAGGAACGCACCATTCGAGCCGTCGGTCGGTCAGCCATCGATTCGCAGATCCCTTCACGGCGTGCGGCGGGCCTACGACGAGGTGGGCCGGCCTTGCGGTGGGCAACGGGGCCAGCATAGAGTAAACGAACGATCATTCGGTAATTGCCGGATCATGATCGTAAACCTCAGTCCGAGCGAGCTATCGGACTCGCTCGTCGGCCCCGTTCGCAGGGGTCGGGAGCACATCCCCACGGCCCCGAGGAGCAGCGCCGATGACCGCGACCGCACCCCGCCCCGACGACCTTGCCGGCCTGCCCACCGGGGTTGCCGACCAGCAGGCGGCGTTCGACGCCCTGATCGCCACGAACGCCACCATCGAGCCGCGCGACTGGATGCCGGAGGCGTACCGCAAGACGCTGATCCGTCAGATCGCCCAGCACGCGCACTCCGAGATCATCGGCATGCAGCCCGAGGGCAACTGGCTCACCCGGGCTCCCTCGCTGCGGCGCAAGGCGATCCTGCTCGCCAAGGTGCAGGACGAGGCCGGCCACGGGCTCTACCTCTACTCCGCCGCCGAGACGCTGGGCATGAGCCGGGAGGAGATGCTCGACCTGCTGCACGCCGGCAAGCAGAAGTACTCCTCGATCTTCAACTACCCCACCCCCACCTGGGCCGACGTGGCCGCGATCGGCTGGCTGGTCGACGGCGCCGCGATCACCAACCAGGTGCCGCTGACCCGCTGCTCCTACGGCCCCTACGCCCGGGCGATGGTGCGGGTCTGCAAGGAGGAGTCGTTCCACCAGCGGCAGGGCTTCGAGTCGCTGCTGGCGCTGTCGAACGGCACCCCCGAGCAGCACCGGATGGCCCAGGACGCGATCGACCGCTGGTGGTGGCCGTCGCTGATGATGTTCGGCCCGCCGGACGACGACTCGCCGAACTCGGCCCAGTCGATGGCCTGGGGCATCAAGCGCTTCTCCAACGACGAGCTGCGCCAGCGGTTCGTCGACATCTGCGTGCCGCAGGCCGAGGCCCTCGGGCTGTCCCTGCCCGACCCCGACCTGCGCTGGAACGCCGAGCGCGGCCACTACGACTACGGCACGATCGACTGGACCGAGTTCCAGGAGGTGCTCAAGGGCAACGGGCCGTGCAACCGGCTGCGGATGCAGACCCGGCGCGAGGCGCACGCCGACGGCGCCTGGGTGCGCGAGGCCGCGGCGGCCTACGCGGCCAAGCAGGCCGGCAAGACGGAGCAGGCGGCATGACCGGCACCACCCCGACCCCGCTCTGGGAGGTCTTCGTCCGGCCGGTGCGCGGCACCAGCCACGTGCACGTGGGCTCGCTGCACGCCGCCGACGCGACGCTGGCCCTGCAGAACGCCCGCGATCTCTACACCCGGCGCAGCGAGGGCGTCTCGATCTGGGTGGTCCCGTCCGCCGCGGTCGTCGCCAGCTCCCCGGACGAGAAGGACTCCTTCTTCGCACCGGCTGCGGACAAGCCCTACCGGCACCCCACCTTCTACAGCATCCCGGACGGGGTCGAGCACCTGTGACCGCACCGCAGCACGCCGACGTCGCCGAGTACGCGATCCGGCTCGGTGACGACGCGCTGATCCTCTCGCAGCGGCTGGCCGAGTGGTCGGCACACTCGCACGAGATCGAGGAGGACCTGGCGCTGGCCAACATCGCGCTGGACCTGCTCGGCCAGGCCCGGTCGCTGCTCGGCTACGGCGGGGCGTTCTCCGGACGGTCCGAGGACGATCTCGCCTTCCTGCGCGAGGAACGTGGCTTCACCAACGTCCAGCTCGCCGAACTGGAGAACGGCGACTTCGCGGTGACCATGGTCCGGCAGCTGCTGTTCTCCGCCTACCAGTTCGAGCTGTACCGCACGCTGGAGTCGTCCACCGACCGCGAGCTGGCCGCGATCGCCGCGAAGGCGGTCAAGGAGGTGGCCTACCACGTCGAGCACGCCGGCACCTGGGTGGTGCGGCTGGGCGACGGCACCGAGCTGAGCCACCAGCGCGCGCAGGCCGCCCTCGACGCGGTCTGGCCCTATCACCACGAGCTGTTCGCCGACGACGAGCTTGGCCGCCGGATCGCCGACCACGGGGTCGGTCCGCTGCCCTCGGTGCTGCGGGACGGCTGGCTGGGCA